>JAZQYX010000001.1:0-5614 GCA_045633725.1 Acutalibacteraceae bacterium
GAATTTAATGTAAAAGCGGTTGCGGTTTTTAATGAGGATAAGGCGAAAGCACTGAAAATCAAATTAGCTGATACCGATATTAAGGTTTTAAGCGGTATTGACGGTGTTTGCTTTGTTGCAAGCATTAAAGCCGATATGGCACTTAACGCCATTGTAGGTATTGCGGGTTTGCGTCCTACTTTAGCGGCGATTGAAAGTGGCAAGGATATTGCGCTTGCTAATAAAGAAACTTTGGTAACAGGTGGCGATATTGTAAACGCTAAAGCCAGAGAAAAGGGCGTTAAAATACTGCCTGTAGACAGTGAGCATTCGGCGATTTTTCAGTCTTTACAGGGGTCCCCTAAAGAGAGTATTCGCAAAATTTTGCTTACAGCATCGGGCGGTCCGTTTTATAACAAAACCCGCAAGGATTTAGAAAATGTTACGGTTAAAGAAGCGCTTAACCACCCGAACTGGTCTATGGGCGCTAAAATTACAATAGATTCGGCAACTTTAATGAACAAGGGTCTTGAAGTTATTGAAGCGGTACATCTTTTTGGTCTTCCTGCTTCAAAAATAGAGGTTTTGGTACACAGACAAAGCATAGTTCATTCAGGGGTAGAGTTTTCTGACGGTGCGGTTATTGCACAGTTGGGCACACCGGATATGCGCTTGCCTATACAGTACGCCTTAACCTATCCCGAAAGAAGCGACTATGCTTTTGAACATTTGGACTTATTTAAAGCGGGCACTTTGACCTTCGAAAAGCCTGATACTGATACCTTTAGATGCTTACCGCTTTGTGTAAAGGCGATAACCGAAGGCGGCCTTTTGCCTACAATAGTAAATGGTGCTAATGAGCAGGCAGTTGGGTTGTTTTTAGACGGAAAAATCAAATTCCTACAAATTGCCGAACTTGTGGAAAAAGCGCTCGTTTCGGCTAATAATAAAAAGGACTTCACATTAGAAGATATATTATATGCAGATAAGCATGCGCGAGAATGTGTGTTGCGGAACATTTAATTCCGAATTACGCATTCCAAATTACGAATTTAATTAGCTGGTGATTAAAATTTTAAATTTATGGAATAATGTTTGGCCATACCTTGTGGCAATACTTTTATTTTTGGTGCTTATAATAATACACGAATTCGGTCATTTTATTGCCGCAAAGCTTTTAGGTGTTAGAGTGAACGAGTTTGCGGTAGGCTTTGGACCAAAGCTTTTTTCTAAAAAATTGGGCGAAACCAATTATGCTTTTAACCTTATACCCTTAGGCGGTTATTGCGCTATGGAGGGTGAGGACGAGGGCAGCTCTGATGAAAGGGCTTTTTGCAATAAAGCGGCTTGGCGCAGATTTTTAATTGTCATAATGGGTGCAGTTTTTAATTTAATATTAGGCTTTATAATAGTAATGCTTATTTTAGCCCCTACAAAAATCTTTGCAACCACTACTATTGCCGAGTTTATACCTAATGCTATAAGCGAGCAAAGCGGTTTAGAAATTAATGACAAAATTTTAAAGGTAGACGGCAGAACAATTTTTTCAACCTACGATTTAAGCTATGCCTTTACTAATGTAGATGACGGTAAAATTGATATTACGGTACTTCGTGACGGCAAAAAGCAATTATTAAATGATGTTAAGTTTGAATCCGAAGTGTATGAAGGTATGGATTTCTTAACGGTAGACTTTAAGGTTTACGGCGAAAAAAGAACCTTTGTAATTTTCCTTAAAAACACCGTTAAAACATCCGTTTCGTACACAGTGGTTATATGGCGAAGTTTAGTGGATTTGCTTAGCGGGAAATACGGTATTAGTCAGGTTTCGGGTCCTGTGGGTGTTACGGTGGTAATTGCCAATGCCGCAAAGCAAAGTCTACAAAACTTATTGCCGTTAATGGCATTTATAAGTATAAATTTAGGCATATTTAATCTGTTCCCAATCCCCGCATTAGACGGCGGAAGACTTGTATTTATACTGTATGAAATGATTTTCAGAAAGCCGGTACCCCAAAAGTATGAGTCATTAGTACACACTATAGGCTTTGTGGTGCTTATAGGCTTTATGATATTGATATTGGTTAAAGATGTTTTAGGATTAATATTTTAGGAGATAAAATGTACACTAATAAGGATACTGTAAAAGTAAAGGTTGGAAACACTTATATAGGCGGTAACGCACCTGTAAGCGTACAGTCTATGCTTTGTGTTCCGACTCACGATATAAAGGGTAATGTAGAGCAAGCTCTAAGGCTTCAGGAAGCAGGGTGCGATATTGTTCGTGTTACCGTACCTGACAAAGAAGCCCTTGAAACCGTAAAGGCTTTAAAGGAGAATATCAAAATACCGCTTGTGGCCGATATTCATTTTGACTATCGCTTAGCGCTTGAAAGCGTTGCTATGGGTGTTGATAAGGTGCGTATAAATCCCGGTAATATTGGTGACGAGGGTAAGGTCAAGTTGGTTGCTGATGCTTGTAGAAATGCCAATGTACCTATTAGAATAGGTGTTAATTCGGGTTCGCTTGAAAAGGAAATTTTGGCAAAATACGGCTCGGTTACCCCTGAAGCTATGGTTGAAAGCGGTCTTTACCATATATCTTTGCTTGAAAAGTTTGATTTTACTGATATTGTACTCTCTTTAAAATCGTCACACACCTTTAAAATGTACAAAGCCTACGAATTAGCGGCAGAAAAATGCCGTTATCCGTTGCATTTAGGTGTTACCGAAGCAGGTACCGAGAGTATGGGTGTTATAAAATCTGCGGCGGGTATTGGCGGATTGTTGCTTCGCGGTATAGGTAATACTATCAGAATCTCTTTGACAGATGACCCTGTAAAAGAAGTAATAGCAGGCAAAAAGCTTCTTAACGCAATAGGTATCAGACAGGACGGAATAAAGTTTGTTTCTTGCCCTACTTGTGGCAGAACCGAAATTGATTTAATTGGTATTGCGAAACAGGCGGAAGAAAGGCTTAAAGATGTAAATAAAAACATTACGGTAGCAATTATGGGTTGCGTTGTAAACGGCCCAGGTGAAGCAGTATCGGCCGATATAGGTATTGCCGGCGGTAAAGGCTGCGGTGTACTGTTTAAAAAAGGCAAAATTATCTGCAAGCTGCAGGAAAACGAATTGCTGGATAGATTAGTAGAAGAAATAGAAAAAATGTAACGGAGTTGTAAAAATGGCTACCCCCCGATTTTTAGATGTGTTTTCACAAGTTGTACTTGAAGACGAATTAAAGGACAATTTACAAGACGCCGTTTTAAGCGAATGTAAATTGAATATTGATGAACGCACACTTGATATAAAAATTAAAAGCGATAATTACATAACACACGAAAATCAAATAAAGCTTAATGTTGCGCTAAAAAATGCACTGCAATTAAATGCTTGCAATGTATTGGTTGATTTTACAAGTTTTAATGTTGAAGCCTGTAAGGATATAGCCGACGAGCTAAAGATTAAAAACCCCGCAGTTAATGGCTATTTAAACGGCGCAGGCTATAAAATACAAGATAACAAGGTGTTTATAGATTTAAAGCACGGCGGATATAATCATATAGTAGAAAGCGGATTTATAAATAACTTCATAATTGTTGTAAAAAACCGTTTTGGTATCGAGTGCAATTTGGAGTTTACAGGTCAACTTGAAGATGTTGAAATGGAGATTCCGTTACCCCCGCCACCGACTGTAATTAATGAAAACAAACCGCAGAAGAAACAAGAAAACAAGGGCATTACCTTTGAAAAACGCGCTGATAAGCCACAAAACGGCATAGTTTATCTTGATAACCCTAAGCAGTTTTACGGCAGGCGTACAAGCTTTGAAAATATAAGGTCTATGATTTCGGTTTCGCCCGACGATAATGAAATTTGCTGTTGGGGTGAAGTATTCCAAAAAGAAGTTCGCACAATAAACACCAAGCGCGGTGAAAGTAATATTGTAAGTTTTTCTTTTTCGGACTATACAAACTCTATAAACTGCTCAATGTTTATGGACCCTAAGCGTATGGGAGATATTGCCGAGCTCAAGGACGGCGCATTTCTGCTTATAAGAGGTTTTTACGAGTTTGATAACTATAAAAAAGACTTTGTTTTAAAGCCTAACGCTATGGCAGTTTTACAAAGCTATTGTGAAACTGACGATTACGAGGGTGAAAAGCGAGTAGAACTACATTGCCATACCAATATGTCCGAAAAGGATGCGGTATGCTCGGCAGAAAATATTATTAACCAAGCGTATAAATGGGGACACAAGGCAGTTGCTATTACCGACCATGGTGTAGTACAGGCTTATCCTGCCGCCGCAAGTGCGGTTAAGGCTATCCGCAAAGCAGGTGGAGATTTTAAGGTAATATACGGTATGGAGGGCTATTTTGTAGACGATACCGATATAAATGTTGCCACTCTTAATGCAAAGCAAATTAAACGCTATCACCAAATTATTCTGGTTAAAGACCTTGTAGGTCTTAAAAATCTTTATAAATTAGTATCCGACGCTCACTTAAATAATTTTAAAGGTAGACCTTTAACCCTAAAAAGCAAGCTTAACGAGTTGCGCGAAGGTCTTATAATAGGCTCGGCTTGTGAAGCGGGCGAATTATTCCAAGCAATTTTAGAAAACAAGCCCGAAGAAGAGCTACTTCGTATTGCTGATTATTACGATTATCTTGAAATTCAGCCCATCGGTAACAACTATTTTATGGTTAGAGAGTCGGGGTTACCCGATAAAAAGGATAAAAAGGGTAATGTTATACCTAATAGGTTCCGTAATATTACCAATGAAGAAATACTTAAAAACTTTAACCGTAAAATTGTAGAAATAGCTGATAAATTAGGCAAGCCTGTAGTTGCTACGGGGGATGTTCATTTTCTTAAAAAGAGAGACGATATTATTCGTAAAATTCTTATGGCGGGTCAAGGCTACGAGGCCGAAGACTTTGATTGCCAAGCACCGCTTTATTTTAAAACTACTAAAGAAATGCTTGATGATTTCTCGTACTTTGGCGAGCGCGCGAAAGAATTTGTTATAGAAAATCCGCAAAAGATTGCTGATATGGTAAGTGGTGATGTTATCCCCGTGCCTGACGGCAACTATCCGCCGGTAATTGAAGGCTCGGACGATATGCTGCGCCAGATTTGTTGGGATAATGCCCATAAAAAGTATGGCGAAGAGGTTCCCGAAATTGTAGCAAAGCGTCTTGAAAAAGAGCTTAATTCAATCATCAATAACGGCTTCTCTATAATGTATATATCGGCGCAAAAACTCGTTGCCAAAAGCGAGGAGTTGGGTTACTACGTTGGTTCGCGTGGTTCGGTAGGCTCATCCTTCGTTGCCACGATGGCAGGTATATCAGAGGTTAATCCGTTAGCGCCTCACTACGTATGTCCTATGTGTCATTTCAGTGAGTTTTTTACCGACGGTTCGGTAGGCTCGGGCTTTGACCTGCCCGAAAAGAACTGTCCTAACTGCGGCACACCGCTTAACCGCAACGGTCACGATATACCGTTTGAAACGTTTTTGGGCTTTAAAGGTGACAAGGTTCCGGATATAGACCTTAACTTCTCCGATGAAGTGCAGAACGCTATTCAGGAATATACTAAAACGCTTTTCGGCGCCGCAAACGTT
>JAZQYX010000002.1:0-22561 GCA_045633725.1 Acutalibacteraceae bacterium
AGGAAAAGTGAGGCAAGCCCAGTTTGGAGAGGTGCCGCATGAAAACTCCAACCTGTAGGCAGGTTTTGCGTTCTCCGAAGGGCAAAGAGCCAACTTTGAAAAGTTACTCTCTGCACACTCCATCAAACTTTCCCGTGTCGGTCTGTGACGATGGTGACGATGTTTTTGCCACCGCCTAAAACACCGTCACGACCGACACGCATCGTCACGCTTTCGCAAATTGCAATCGCACCTTGCGGCCATCGTGACAGCGTTTGTTCTCATAATAAATGCCATATTCATTGAACAAACGCCCCGCGTTGACATTCAACCGAAAGGTTAAAGCGTTCGGTTTCATATCAACATTAAGGAAGTCGCAAAGCTCGGTAGGAGTTCCACGCCATTCAGAAAAGTCCGGTGTGATTCGCTTTGCTATTTCTTCAAGCAATGGTTCCGGAGGTTCTTTCCAAAGCTCTGTTTCCGCACGATCCAAATCCCAAGCAAGTGTTGTTTCATTTCTTGTAAGATGAAGCCGCTGGTCTTGTTGGTCTCGCCCCGAAATATCAAGAGTAGCAGAATTGCTTGTTCGCTTTTCCTTTGCAAGAAGAAATGCTCCGTCTGCTGCGCCGAGCAACCCATTTGTGCCGGAAATCATATCAAACTTATCATCCGCCTGCTGTTTTCGAGTATGATGCACAAGCATTAAACAAATGCCGTTGTTATCAGCAAACCGTTTTAACTTTGTGATAATTTGATAATCATTGGCATAACTGTAATTTTCTCCACCCATCTCACGAACCTTTTGCAAGGTGTCGATAATCATTAAAACGGTATCGGGATGCTTAGAAATAAAACCACTGAGTTGTTCATCCAAACCATCATTCAGATTGTTTGCAGTTACCGCAAAATGAAGGTTTTCGTTTTCACTCACTCCGAACATTCGATACAATCTTTCTTGTAAACGTCTATAGTCATCTTCCAAAGCAAGATAAAGGACTGTGCCTTTCCGAGTGGGGTAATTCCATAATGGGGTGCCCGTACTGACGTGATATGCAAGTTGAGCCATAAAGAAGCTTTTGCCGAGTTTTGGAGCACCTACAAAGAGGTAGGTGCCCGTGTGTAAAATCCCGTCAATCAGAGGCTGCTTTGCTTTATAAACAGTGTTATAAAGTTCCGTCATAGAAATGGTCGGCATATAGGATTTATCCATCATCCTAATCATCTCAAGCCTATAATCGTAGGAATTTTCATCAAAACTATTGCTATTTTCATCAGCATCGGTTATACTATCATTGTTAATTGATTGATATGACTGTCCTTCACCTATTGCAGTAGGTGTGTTGGGGACGGTCATTTCTTTTTTATAACCCATTGTTTTCACCGCCTTTAAGACCATTCATCGTAACGGTTATAAGTTTAATTGTGTCTAAAAGTTCGGGCGGAATATCTTTACCGTGCTCGAATCGTTTAAGCTCGTTTGCAAGATTCTCCATTTGTACCCTTAACGCCTTGTGGACTCTTGGGTTCGGCTGAACAACAATGTCTCGGTTCATACATTTTTGATAGCAATATTCTTGCTTTGTAAGACCCGAGAGAGAAACGGCGCGGTTTATTTCTTCTTGTTCTTCCGGAGATACCCGAAATCCTACGGTAACACATCGAAATCGATTATGCTTGTCTAAGTTTTTAGCAGACACGTTTTCAACTCCTTTCAAGATTTAGTTTATTTGCCATATCCTTTTGTCTGGTTGGAAAGAGGTGCGCATAGCGATACGTGATATCGATACTCTCGTGTCCAACACGGTCAGCTATCGCAACCGCCGAAAAGCCAAGGTCAATTAAAAGCGAAACGTGACTGTGGCGTAGGTCGTGAATACGAATTCGCTTAACCCCGGTTTCTTTGCAACCGCGATTCATTTCGTGATGAAGAAAACTTTTAGTGATTGGGAAAATTCGCTCTTTGGGGTCGTAGCCGTATAGCGACTCAAGATATTCTTTAATTTCGTCAACAAGAAAATCGGGCATCTGTATAACACGATTGCTCTTGGGAGTTTTCGGATCGGTTACGATATCCTGACCGTTGATACGCTGATAGGATTTTGTGACCCGCACAATTTTCTTTTCAAAATCGAAATCTTCACTTGTTAAAGCTAAAAGTTCTCCCAGTCGTAATCCGCACCAGTACAACATTTCAAAAGCATAAAACGATATGGGCTTGTCCATCATTGCCTCCGAAAATTTCACATACTCCGATTTTGTCCAAAAAAGCATTTCTCTGCTTTTCTCTTTCCCCATATTTCCAACTTTTGCGGCAGGGTTGCTTTTTAGTTCATAAAACTTTACTGCGTGGTTGAAAATGGCGCTTAGTTGGTTGTGAATGGTTTTTAGATAGGTTGGAGAATACGCTTTGCCATTTTCATCCTTGAATGACATCATCTCGTTTTGCCACGCGATAATATCGGACGCCCTAATATCATTCATTTTCTTTTCCTTAAAAAGGGAAGGATTTTTTGGTCTATAACACTATCCTTCATAATCCAAGTGTTAAGCTTTATTCGGTCTTTAAGATCGGTCTTATAAAGTTCTACGAATGCACCAAAGCTCATATCGAGGTCGCCTTTTCCTTTCATAAGGAATATGCGTTCCCACTCTAAAGCCTCCTTTCTTGTGGCAAAGCCACGTTTTAACTTTCGGGTACGAATACCTTGCCAATTATCATAGTACACGGAAACATACCACTTTCCTTTAGGGTCTTTGTATGCCGGCATTTAATCACGCTCCTTCCTTATTTGTGTCAGACATACCATAAAACTGCTCTTCAAAATACTTTCTGCTAACCTTACCTGTAATTGTTGTGAATCCCTTTTGTTTCAACTCATTATTGAATTTTTTAATTAGGTTATAAGCAAAAGCTTTTGAAACGCCGAGTTCGTTAACAATTTCGTTAACATCCATCATAGATTTAGTTGACATTCTTTCACCTCCTTACTTTTTTCATATTCGCCGTTCTACCCAAATGTCGTTCCTACCCCTTTTCTGCGGCGTTGCTTCGCTCGTGCAAATTAGCAGTCGTGGCAAAGTCGTATACCATTTGGACGGTCATTAAATTTTAGTAGAACAAAAGTTCTGAATGTATTATATCCGGTGGTTGACAAGTATTCAATAGTTTTGTATAATGTTGTTTGGAGTGATGTTAATTATCCAAAAAATCCAAAATCCGCATTTTCCAAAAAGGAGAGTAATAAATGCCCTATATAAAACCTGATTTTTCCGAATATAAAGCTTCCAATAATGAAAAGTTTCAATCCAAGTTAAATAACTCAAAATACGCTCACTTTAATTATTTTGTAAATAACGCAAGGTTCATTGAAGAGAGTAAATATATAATCATAAACGTGGATCGTGGTTGTGAATATAACCTTATGAAATATTATTTGGACATTTTTGATAAAGAGGAAGCTGAACATGGGGGTGTTGTTTCCGAAAACCTTTCGTCCGAAGAGAAAGAAGAGTTTGAAGAACTACGCCTTGAAAAGATAGAAGAGAATAAAAAACAAATCGAATTGCTAAAGGCGAAATATGACATTGATACCGACCGTGCCGAGTATGATTGGGAGTTATTTTATAAAGATAATCCTGAAATAAAAGAACAACCTCTAAACAATGTTTTAAGCGGTACTCGAATTAAGGTTAAGCTTGGCGAGGGCATACTTGATTTCATTTATACAGATTTTGATCCGGCCATTCAAAAAGCGGCATTTTTACCTGTGCTGCTTAAAAAACTTGCCGAAACAATTCATGAAGAAGGCGGAGGAACAACTCAGCAAAAAGATAACGACGATTCGTATACCGAAAAGATATACAGCAGTGATTATTCTGTCGCAAAAGATTACCTACGCTATCAAGATACATGCTCTACAACAAAAGATATTATTTATGAATCGCTTTATACGGCTATTTGTCCTCCGGTTTTTCCTGCCGAAAATGAGACTATAACATCATTAAATCGATATGCCACATATATCAAATCCTTGCAAAAACTCTATTTGGAAATGATCGAATTTTGCTTTGATGAGGATTTCTTTCCTGAAGTATTAAGCAGGTTGTACCCTCACGAAAGGTACCGAGTATTTAACTCGATCAAAGACCTTTCGGGAGAATCCAAAAGAAAAGAGGTTTTTTCATCTTTCTCGACAATGATGAGCGGAAAAACTATGCCCTACGGAATGGATCCAATGGAAGTGGCAACTCGCATGTGTTCTCAACCTCAAATCACTCCTCAATTTGAAGAATTCGCTAAGAAGTATGATTTGGAAATCGATAGGGTTGCGTTTCTATCAAAGGTGCCAAGTTTTATATGTGTTCAATACTCCTTCTCGACGCTTGCGGAAATTCTTGAATTGGAATTCACCAAAATGCTCGAATTTAACGTTCGTTTCAGAAAGTGTAAGCGCTGCGGCAAATATTTCATTATGAAAGGCAATTACGATACAAATTATTGCGATCGTATCGAAGTTGGAGAAACTCGAACCTGTAAAGAAATTGCGGCTCAAGAAAATTACAAAGCCAAAATTGCCGACAACAAAGCCATACCTATCTACAACAAATATTACAAACGATATTCCGCACGTGTTAAGGTTCGTCAAATTAAAGAAGCCGACTTCAAGAAGTGGAAGTATCAGGCAATGTCTAAAAGAGACGAATGTACGGACGGTATCATTACTCCCGAAGAATTTACCGAATGGATGGAAAATTCATTTCCGAATCGTAAGCCAAAAACCTAAATAACGCAAAAAATCCCTCCTATGTGAATTTAAGCAAATTCAACATAGGAGGGATTACCTCTTATATAGAAATTTATTGTGGGATAAAAGTTTATAGTATCAAAATGGTATCATTTTGACCTTCGAATCTCGAAAAATGGCTTGAAATAAGGCTTTTTCGGACTTCGTTTCTTATTCCCACTCGATAGTGCCAACAGGTTTTGGTGTTAAATCCATAAGTACACGGTTGATACCGTCTACTTCTTTGGTAATGCGGTCGGTTATTTTATGAAGAACGGAGTAAGGGATTTCTTCAATTGTAGCCGACATAGCATCAGTAGTATTTACTGCGCGGATAATTGCCGGCCAACCTTCGTAGCGGCTTTCGTCCTTAACGCCAACACTTTTAATATCAGGAACTACTACAAAATACTGCCAAACCTTGCTAGCAAGACCGTTTTTATCAAACTCGTCACGCAGGATAGCATCCGCTTCGCGCAAAGCGTGGAGTCTGTCACGAGTAATCGCACCAAGGCATCGCACACCAAGACCGGGGCCTGGGAACGGTTGACGATAAACCATAGCATGCGGAAGACCTAATGCCTCACCTACTACACGAACTTCATCTTTATATAAAAGTTTTAAAGGTTCTACAAGTTCAAACTGCAAATCCTCTGGTAAGCCGCCAACATTATGGTGGGACTTAACAGCCTTTTTACCCTCGGCCTGTTTAATGCTTTCAAGTATATCGGGATAAATTGTACCCTGTGCCAAGAAAGCGATTCCCTCAAGCTTTCTTGCTTCATCAGCAAAAACCTCAATGAATTCTTTACCGATAATTTTTCTCTTTTTCTCGGGGTCGGAAACACCCGCTAATAAATCAAGAAAACGATCGGTAGCATCTACATAGACAAGGTTTGCATTAAGACCTTCTTCAAAAAGTTTAATAACGTTTTCGCTTTCATCCTTACGCATAAGACCGTGATTTACGTGAACACAAACAAGTTGCTTGCCGATAGCTTTAATAAGCAAAGCGGCCACAACCGAAGAATCCACACCACCCGAAAGCGCGAGCAAAACCTTTTTATCGCCTACTTGGGCACGAATTTCGGCAATTTGCTCTTCAATAAAAGCGTCTGCTAAAGCCTTAGTGGTTATTCTTTCCATACTTTCAGGACGTACATTATTAACCATTTAAAAATCCCCCTTAGTTAGTATAGTTATCAAAATAACCTTGAACAAGTATAACAGGTGTACCCTTATCACCCGAACCACTTGTCAGATCACAAAGCGAACCAATAAGGTCAGTCAGCTGACGAGGTGTTGTGCCCTGGGCTGCCATATTACCTACAAGATTGTCCTTCTTTTCTTTAATACTCTTCTCAATTGCCGCCTTTAATTCTTCACCTGATAAATCTTTAAAGTCATTATCAGCCAAATACTTAAGCTTTAATTCGTTAGGAGTACCGACAAGACCGTCGGTAAATGCAGGAGAAACGCAAGGGTCTGCCAATTCCCAAATCTTACCTTGCGGGTCTTTGAAAGCACCATCGCCATAAACCATTACTTCAATATGTTTACCGGTTTTATTTAAAAATTCCTTTTGAATATCAAGCACTAAGCCTTTACATTCGTTCGGGAAGAGCTTAATTGTTTCCTCAGTAGCCTTATTAGAACCTAAAAGACCAAAATTTGTATTATAACCGCTACCATCAACGCTTTCGGGCAAAATTTCGTCAAGACCGTAAACCATCTTAGCGCCGCCCTGTTTTAAAAGACGCTTTGTGCGAGCACGAGTATGAATATCACAACATAAAACGCAGTCGGTATAATCTAAAATCGCTTTTGCTTGATTAGCAAAAATAATCTCTACCTCTGCACCGCAATCTTCAATAAGGTCTTTATAATACTGAACATAATCTACACCCGTAAACTTAAGCGGATGAACACCGAAAACCTCGCGATAACGCTCTAAAGACAAAACATCTGCATAAGGGTTGATACCTGCAGCATCGATTTTATCCCAATCTGCTAATTCATTACCAACCTCGTCTGACGGATACATAAGCATTAAAACAATTTTCTTAGCACCCTTTGCAATGCCCTTTAAGCAAATTGCAAAACGGTTACGCGATAAAATTGGGAAAATAACGCCTATAGTATTATCACCAAATTTTGCTTTAACGTCCTTAGCAATAGCATCAGTTGTAGCGTAGTTACCCTGTGCGCGAGCAACAATAGACTCTGTAATAGCTACAACATCACGGTCGCGAAGTAGGAAACCTTCGCTATCTGCAGCTTCGATAACACTTTCGGTTACGATTTTAACAAGGTCATCTCCTTCGCGGATGATAGGGCAACGGATACCCCTTGATACAGTACCAACTTTTCTTTCCATATAAGGTCCCTCTTATCTAAAATTAAGATTACAAGTTATTGTACCACAAAAGCAACATAAAATCCACATTTTTTTGCAACTTTTTTAATTTTTTATATTATGCACAAAATATAAAAGTCTTGACAAACATATTATTGTATGCTAAAGTATATTGGTAAGATAGAGGCGCGGTATGTTATCAGTAAAGTTTGGATGCTAATTACGGCAGTAAGAAGCCAAATTTGAAAGGAACAACCGCCGAAGAGAGTTGCCGGCAGGCGCTACTCTGGTAAGACGAAATAATATTCGGCTTACTGTCGCATTTGCGGAGTGCTATCAACAATAGGAAAATTGTAATTCAATATTTTCTAATGTTTGGTAGTCGAGCAATCGGCTATTTTTTATTGCATAGATTTTGGAGGAAAAAAGTATGAAAAAAACAGTTTTTGAAGGTATGGCAACCGCCCTTATCACCCCTATTACCGAAAACGGTGTTGACTACGATGCCTTCTCGCGTCTTATTGATTGGCAGATTGAGCAAGGCATTAATGCTCTTGTTGTTGCCGGCACTACAGGTGAGGCTTCAACATTTAGTGATGATGAACACCGCGAGGCTATTGATTTTGCAGTAAAATATGTAAATGGCAGAGTTCCCGTTATTGCAGGTACCGGCTCTAACGATACTAACTACGCGCTCGATTTAACCCGTTGTGCTTGTAAATCGGGTGCGGATGCAATTTTGGTTGTAACCCCTTACTATAATAAAGCAACCCAAAAGGGACTTATTAAGATGTTTACCACTATTGCTGATGAATCCACCGTACCGGTTATTCTTTACGATGTGCCGTCAAGAACCGGCGTTTCAATTAAACCTGAAACAGTAGCAATTTTGGCAGAGCATCCTAATATTGTAGGTCTTAAAGCGGCAAGCGGTAATATTTCCGAAATTGCACAAACTGCGCATCTTTGCGGTGATAAAATTGATATTTACTCAGGTAATGATGACCAGGTTGTACCTGTATTATCCTTAGGCGGTAAGGGTTGCATATCTGTGCTTTCCAACCTTCTGCCCAATGAATCTGTTAAGATGTGCGAAGCATTTTTTGTAGGTGATGTACAAAAAGCCGCACAAATGCAACTTGACTTTTTACCACTTGTAAACGCATTATTTAGCGAGGTTAACCCCATTCCCGTAAAGGCTGCTATGGCTAAAATGGGCTTCTGCGAGGATTATTTGCGTCTACCACTAACACCTATGGAAGATGCTACACGCGCAGTTTTATATGAAGAAATGCGAAAGATGGGAATAGATATTTAATGATTTGCGATAATTTATCAATAAACACTGCTGGACACCTTTGTTTTGCAGGGCGCGACACAGTAGAGTTTGCACAAAAGTACGGCACCCCTTTGTACCTTATGGATGAAAACAAAATCCGCGAGCATATGCGCGAATATAAAGCCGCTTTCGCAAAATATTTTCCACAAGGCTCTTGCCCCGAATATGCTTCTAAAGCCTTCTCGTGCAAGCAGATTTACCGTATTGCAAAAGAAGAGCAAATGAACATTGATGTTGTGTCTATGGGCGAAATTTATACAGCGCTTAAAGCGGGCTACCCAATGGAGAACTGCTTTTTCCACGGCAACAACAAAACCGACGGGGAAATCGCTTTTGCTATGGAAAGCGGCGTTGGATGTATTGTGTGCGACAGCGACGATGAGCTTCTTGCAATCGAAAAAATCGCGGCACAAAAAGGCATTACTCAAAAGATTTTGTTGAGAGTAACACCGGGTATTGACACCCATACTCACGAAAAAATTTCAACAGGTAATGTTGATTCTAAGTTTGGCATTGCAATCGACACTAATCAGGCGAAAGAAACTGTAGGAAAAATATTAACCCTTAAAAATATTGATTTTGAAGGTTTTCACTGTCATATAGGCTCACAAATTTTTGAAAGCGAGCCTTTTGACCTTGCAAGTGAATTGATGTTCCGTTTTATAAAGGATACTAAAAACACCTATGGTTATACTCCGCGTATTTTGAATTTAGGCGGCGGTTTCGGTGTTAGATATGTGGAAAGCGACCCCGAAATAAGCTTTACCGAAAAAATTGCCGAGATTGCACAAATTTTAGAAAAACAGTCCAAGTCTTTCGGCATTGAAGTTCCCAAAATTGCAATGGAACCTGGTAGAAGTATTGTAGCAGATGCCGGTCTTACACTTTATAGCGTCGGCTCGGTTAAAGAGATTAAAGAATACAAAAATTATATATCTATTGACGGCGGTATGACCGATAACCCGCGCTACACCCTTTACGAGTCGCCTTACACCGTAATTCTTGCCAACCGTGCAAACGATAAAAAAGATTTTTGTGCTACTATTGCAGGCAGATGCTGTGAAGAAGGCGATGTAATCCAAGAAAATGTGATGCTTCCAAAACCCTGTAGAAATGATATTTTAGCAGTACTTACAACAGGCGCTTATAACTACTCAATGGCTTCAAACTATAACCGAGTACCCCGCCCACCCGTTGTAATGCTGAATGACAACGGCGACTACATAGCCGTAAAACGCGAAACACTTGAAGATATTTGTGCATTAGATTTGTAATTTTTTCATACAATAACGCCCCACCGATTTGGTGGGGCGTTTTCTTATGCGATTACTATTTAGTTTTCTTATATTTTGCGGTTGACCAACTTGAATAATAAGTTTTTCCATCTACCTTTTTAAATGTTCGAACTCTTACATAGTAAGTTTTCTTTGCTTTAAGGCTCTTTATAGTTAAACTAGTTGTTTTATAACTCTTTATTTTTTTAACCTTTGCAGATTTAAACTTTTTAGAAGTACTGTACTGTACTTCGTAACTGCAAACTTCACCTTCATCCTCTACCGGTTTTTCTAAAACAAACTCTATATAACCATTTGAAGGTACAACAATCTTGTTATAGCATTTTGCATCATAGTTTGAACTGGTCCATGCTCTTGTGTGCCATTTTTTGTCAGTTAATACGATAGAGTTATTAGGTGAAGTACCTAAAGCTGCCGCACCTATTGGCATAGCGAAAACCGAAAGCAATCCAACAATAATTGCCAAGGTTAAAATAACAGATAGTAATTTTTTCATTAAAATCTTCTCCGAAAATAATTATGTAACAAATTGTTACAATGAAGTCAAGAAAGATTTGAAGAAGATATTATTTATGAAAAAAGATTCCGGTTTAATTGGGCTTAAAATAATTCGTAAACAAAAGCATCTCGATCAACTAAAAGTCGCTATGGATTTAAACATTAGCCGCGAAGTGATTTCTTATTACGAAAATGGCAAACGCAATCCTGATATTGAAATGCTTAGAACACTTTCGAAATATTTTAATGTTTCTATTGATTTTTTAATAAATGGTAAAGAATTTAAAAAGTAGGGGTGACAATGTCTCCCCCTACTTTTATTTTAAAAATTCAATTTAATATATCCAAAACGTATCGTCGTTTGTAATATTGCCGATATACTCAAGAATATTTTCATCATACGTCTTCACGCTATTATCATCTTGACAAAGTATACCAAAAGCGTCACTGCGTTTTGCTAATAGATTATTATTCATTAAAAAAGGCATACTGTCGCTGCCGTCGGGATTGTAAAGGTTTGAGAAAATATGTACAAGGTTATCCATAGCATAGAGCATAAGATTATCTTTTACTACGTAATTGGTGGCACGATTACGTTCCCCTGGCATACCGTACCAAGTTTTTATATGCGCAGCTTCTCCCCTATCGGGACGTTGCTCACAAAAACCGTGACCTGCATACCACATATAATTGTCTTCAATAAGGAAGTTTTCTATACGGCTTGGGTTATTATTTCCTTCACCGCCCGATAAGAAATACTCTATAGAATAGTTACAGTATTCTATAACGTTGCGGGCATAGGTCATATTCTTTTGGTTTCTGATATCGTCTTTACCAACGCCAACCTGTTGAGTAATACCTGCATCGTAAACCTGATATATGTAGTTGTCGGTTACGGTAAAGTTATCGCAACCGCCGTAAATTTCAACTGCATTACCGTAACGTGTACCGTAATTTCTGCCAAAAATAGCTTCCGACTGAATAGAACCTCCTATCCAACCAAACTCGCAGTTTTGAACGGTAAGATTGTTAACTGTACCTGCGCCCACACCGTGCGCACCGCCGTACTTAATGCAGAAATTATCAATAGTGGTTTCACCGCCTGTGGTGATTATTGTGTCTTTTATATTAAATTCAATAGAATTAAAACGCTCGCCGGGGTTTTGTTCGCTGTAAAGATAAAGTATACCGGTATCGTAATAATCATGGAAGAAGTGTAAATCATCACATAAATCTACGTAGGTTTTAAAGGGTTTACCTGTTGTATTATTGTAGGTAGAGCCGTCTTCTTCGGTGCGGATAACACACTTTATTGCATGCTTTTCACCATGATTGAAAACAAGCGTGCCAATATCCCTTTTATCAAACTGAATTGACCAAATATTAGGAGTTTCAGTCTTTGTCCAAAGGGAAGCATCTGCGCCGTCAAATGGAGATGCGTACAACTTCGGCTTATCACCTTGACCGTAAGCGGTATAAATCACACCGCGTCTTGCATTAAGCTGACCGCGCCATAAACCACCGCGCTCAAAGCATACGTAAGCAGGGCCTGTAAATTCCAAGCCATTTACAGCCGCAAGTGTTGCAAGCGGTTTTTCTTTTGACAATCCGTCATTATTATCGTCACCGTTATTTGAAACATAATAAACTGTAGCGTCTTTTGGTATTTGCATATTAGGCGAATTTAAAATCTTTTCAATTCGCTCATCTGTAAGTTTGCGCCACGCGGCAACCTGATTATCAGTTATAGATTTAAACGTACTCATTTTTATTACCCCTTTAAAGCTAAACTATATTTAATTTTCAACTACAGTATATAATATTTTAAGGGTAATATCAAGTGAAAATTAACTTTTTTGATTATTTATTTTGCTAATGTTCCGCCATCGTTTTTGAGTAAAATCAAAATATCTTCTTGCTTTAAATTTAATACATTTATATAAACCAAAACTTCGGTGTCAGAGTCACTACACAAAAACTCGTAACAGCGTTCTTCACCCGAAACTGTAGGTATTAAGGTTTTTGAAACCTTATTTATTTTAAGGTTTTTACTAAGTTTTTCTTTAGCCTCTTCTTCAGTATATTTTGCGGTTTCGAAAGCACGGCTTTTATGATTACTCAAATAGCCACTGGCTTCATAAAGCATAACTTCGCCGCTATCCATAGCTATACCTACCTTTATTAAATCGGTATAGCATATTGTTTCACCGTCTAAATAGGCAAAGTTTATAACACAAACGCCTTCATCAATATAATAATAGGTTTCTAAAAAATTGTCTAAAGAACGGCTTGACAAAAATCTTTTGGCTTTAGTAAGCGCTTGACTATAGGAAAGTATAGTTTTTTCAATCTGCCTGTAACGCCTAAAATAAACAGGGTATCCGCCCTTTTTACTTATCGCAATATCTGTATTACTGTTACCTATTCTAAAAGCTTCAATATCTCCTGATATTTCTCCAAATATTTGAAACTTATCATCTTCTCCAAAAAACTCATACGCCTTTTCTATAGCCTTTTCTTCGGTTATATATTCGGCATCTTTAAGCACTTGCGGCTCTTTATTTGTAATGCTTTCGGAATAAGGTCCGTCATAAACCAAGGTTGGATAATCATTAAGCTCATTTTCTAATTTTTGCAAATCACCGTTTAAGGAATCGTTTACGCTTGTATCAATTTCATTTTTTATTTCCTTTACCCAATATTCCCGATTATCAAAGCCAATTTGTGTGTCACTTACTACTTGGGAAATCTTTTCTGCAGTTTCGCTTAAATATCTTATATTATTTTCAAAATCCTTTGGAACTTCTTCCCCGTTATAAAGCTTTGTTGAAACCGCAAAAGCATAATTGCCTGCTTGTGAGAGAAAAAGATTTAAGGAATCAAGCCCACGTATTGACGGGAGCACCGCTAATGCCGATTTTGAAATTTCGGCTTCGGTTAAAATTTCTGCCGCCATTTTGGCCAATACTTCGGGCTGGGATGCATATCTCGCCTTTTTCAAAATAAGCGAAATGTTATTTATTGATGCGGAAAACTCGTTAAGGCTTCGGGAATAACTGTTTTCTATTTGAAGCTCTAACTTCTCGGTATTTTTATAATTTTTAATAATAACACCCGTAAGCACTACAATAATAGCGCAAAGAAAAGAAACAACCCTTACAATACCTCGTCTTTTCATAAATATCACCTTCGCAGTATTCTTTGCTTAGTAGTATTGACAGAATTTAACAAAATATTAAAGGCTGACAGAAAAAAACTGTCAGCCTTTACTTTAATCTTTTTGTTTAAAATCCTTAATTATAAATGCAACCGCCACTAAACCGATAAAGACAAATATTATAATACCTACTGTTAAAAATGGCTTATAATTAGTTTGTGGAGAAAACTGTTCTTTAAATGCCTTATCAATGTATCCTTCATCTTTACCGTTTGCAGTATAAAATGCAAGTATAATTTTTTTAGCCTTATTTACAGTTATATACTCGGTTAAAATATAATCGCCACCACTATCCTTTGTTTCCAAGCGAAGCTTTAAAAATTTAAATCCCGCGTGGTTTACAACTTCGCCCTTAGCATCAGAAAAGCCCGATATATCACCCGAAAGCTTCAAAATCTCATTATCCTCAAGCACCGATAAATCAACTGCTTTTTGTGAAAATTCATCCACAAATTCAATTCTTTTTATCTGCTTGGTATTATCATTATTCATTGCAAAATAGGTAATATTATTTTGCTCTATGTAGTCATTTATATCACCTGCATTCATATTGAAAGCATTGCAAAAATAATCAATATTATCTTCACCATAGACTAAAAATTCTTCCTGTGCGAAAGCGGTAACGCAAAAAACGAGCAAAAGCACTGCCAAAAGGCAAATAATCTTTTTAAACACAAAAATCACCTGTTGTTTTGTTTTTTAGACGCAGTAAGTGTGTTCTGCATAAGCATTGCAATAGTCATAGGTCCTACACCACCGGGAACAGGGGTAATAGCCGAGCATTTATCCTTAACGGCTTCAAAGTCAACATCACCTACAAGTTTTCCGTCTACGCGATTAATACCAACATCAATTACAACCGCGCCTTCCTTTACCATATCGGCGGTTACAAAGTTCGGTCTACCTACAGCCGCAACTAAGATATCCGCATTTTTGCAAACTTCGGCTAAATCCTTAGTTCTTGAATGACAGATAGTAACCGTGCCGTTTTTATGCAGTAAAAGCATACCCATAGGCTTACCAACTATGTTAGACCTGCCTATTACAACGCAGGTTTTACCCGATATATCGATATTTTCATAAGCTAATATTTCCATAATACCCGCAGGGGTGCAAGGCACAAAATCATAGTCACCAAGCATAATTTTACCAACATTCTGCGGATGAAATGCGTCAACATCCTTTGAGGGATGTATTGCATTTATAACCACTTGTTCGTCAAGATGCTTTGGAAGTGGCAACTGACACAAAATACCGTTAATGGTGCTTTTATTGTTAAGCTCATTTATAAGGGCTAAAAGCTCTTCTTGGGTGGTATTCTCAGGTAAAGCGTACTCTTCCGAAATAATACCCAACATTTCACATGCCTTTTTCTTATTGGCAACATATACCTTAGATGCAGGATCTTCACCAACAATAATAACCGCAAGACCTGTAGTAATGCCTTCTTCTTTTAAGGCTTCAACCTCTGCCTTTACACGTTCTTTAACGTTTGCTGATATGATTTTACCGTCAATCAGTTTCATTGTCTTTTCCTTCCATATTTTCACTGAATACCGAAACATACTCTGCTTCGGGTTTTAGTTTCTTTCTTATAATAATTATCGCAGTAACGCTCGCAAATGATGCCAAAAATCCTAAAAGGCAGGACACCTTAATGGGCCCTAACATCAAACTGTCGGTGCGTAAAATTTCTATAAAGCCTCTGCCAAAGCCATACCAAGAGCAGTACATTAAAAATACTTCGCCCGAAAAGGCACGCTTTTTGCTTAAAAAATGGATAAGTATAAATCCGACAAGGCACCAAAGCGACTCATAAAAGAAGCACGGATGCACTAACCCTTCGCCCATTTCGGCAATGGTTTTTTGACTCTCCATACCCCAAAAGCTACTGTTAGTAAAAGAGCCGTAAGCCTCTTGGTTTACAAAGTTGCCCCATCTGCCGACACATTGACCTATTAAAAATCCTAAAGCAGCAAGGTCAAACATATCGGTAATTTTTATTTTAAATAAGTAACAGGTCACTCCGCCAACCACAAATGCGCCTATAACCGCGCCGTAAATTGCAATACCCGCAAGGCCTGATGACTTGCCAAAGCCAAAGAAATCGGCAATACTTTCACACTCTACACCGTCAAAAATAACATAATAAATACGCGCACAAAGTATTGCTAACGGAGCTGTAATTAAAACAACATCGAGCATACGGTCTTTATTGATACCAAAACGTTTTGCATTCATATTACCATAGATAAGCGCCAATAAAAAGCCTAAAGCAATTAAAATTCCGTACCAATAAACATCCCAGCTTGCCGAACCTAAGCGCAGCGTAAACGCAATAGGTTTTATAGTAAGCCTTATGCCAAAAATTATAACATCGTATGACATAAATTATTCCTCCAACGGATTTATAACCGACAGTACAGTTTTGTCGTTTTCCAAAAGAGCAAGCCTTTTTAAAACATCTTCAACAGTTACCGATTTCAAATACTTAATTTCATCAAATAAATTTGTGTTGTTCATAGCACAGTCAACAAACTGCATAGTGATGTTTTCAACACTGTTGAAGCTGCGAATAGCATTACCGTAAAGACCGCTTCTTATAGCCGCAAAAAGCTTTTTATTTATACCTTCTTCTTTAATGCGTATAATTTCTGCCTTTATTCCTTCGGCCACCGCCTTCGGATTATAAGAATCCCCTTCAAAAATTACCGCATTGTAGCCGTCGCCATAAAAATGTTCAAACGAAAAATCGTCATTTATAAGCGCATTTTCCATAAGCTTTTTATAAAGCGGTGAACAGTCGCCTGCTATTACATCAAGCAAAATTGCCATACATACGCGGTCCTTTACTGTAGGCGCCTTACTGCTATTAAGCTTATAACCAAAACAAAACATCGGCTGTGCTACTGCCAATTTTTGCGAAGTCTCTTTCTTTAATACCTCAGCAGGTTCTTCTGGCTTGCGGCGTTCTATTTCAAGCGGATTATTTTCTTTAATGCCGCTTTCTACTATCTTAAGTATTTTTTCGCTTTCAACATTACCCGCAATACATAAAAACATATTAGACGGATTATAAAATGTATTGTAGCATTTATAAAGCAATTTATCGTCTATTTTTGAGATACTTTCAGTAGTGCCGGCAATATCAATTCTTACAGGATGGTTTTTGTACATTGCAAGCAACATATTAAACATTACTCGCCACGCAGGACTATCGTCATACATACGAATTTCCTGACCTATTATACCCTGCTCCTTTTGTACGGTTTCCTTTGTAAAATAGGGCGACTGTACAAAATTTAAAAGTATATCCAAGTTTTCATAAAACATATTAGAGCAAGAGAAAAGATAACAGGTTTTATCAAAAGAAGTAAAAGCGTTTGCATAAGCACCTGTTTTAGCATACTTTGAAAAGGCATCACCATCTTCACTTTCAAAAAGCTTATGCTCTAAAAAGTGAGCAATACCCTCAGGTACTTCTGTTTCTTCGCCGTTTACCGAAAAGCAGTTATCAATTGAGCCGTATTTAGTGCCGAAAATCGCATAACACGAATTATACTGCGGTTTTTCAAGTATATATATTTTAAGCCCCGAAGAATGCTCTGCTTTAACATAGCTTTCTCCAATATCGCTTTGTATAATTTCTTTTTGCATCTTAAGACTCCTTAGGCAAAAGTTTGTAAACTGTGTGCAGATTTACACCCTTGGCTGCATAAATAACATCTTCTTTTGTAATGGTTTTAATTTTTTCTATAATATCTTCCGGAGAATACAAATTAGTATTATTTATCTTTAAAGCATACCATAAATCAAGTGAACTTTGGCTATCATAATAGGTTTTAAGCGAATCGCAAAAGCTCTTTTTAGAAGACTCAAGCTCAGTATCAGAAAAGTCGCCGTTCTTTATTATGTTTAACTGATTGAGAATCTCTTTTTGGGCTTTTTCGCAGTTTTCCACTTCAACGCCCGAATCCACAGTTAAAAGACCTTTATACCTTACCGAAGTAGCCGAGCAGTAATAACAAAGGCTCATTTTTTCACGAACATTGGTAAAAAGACGGGAATAAGGTCCGCCACCAAAAATATCACACATAACCATAAGCGGTACCGACAAATCGTCATCGCCGTACATATCGCTCGAAAAGCCCATTACAAGCTTGCCTTGCTTTACATCCATTTTTTCTACAACCGTATTTACTTTATCGCAAGGCGCCAAAGGCTTACAAATTTTACAGTCGGTAATATTACTGCGTTCTAAACCTTCAAAGCACTCTTTTATTCTTTCAAAAAACTTAGGCGGTACCACTGCGCCCACAATATGAACACGCACAAAGGCGGTTTTTAGCATATTTCCCCAAGCGGCATAAAGGCTTTCACCCGTAATTTCAGCTACAGCTTGTTCGGTACCGCACTTTGGAAGACCGTAAGGGGTGCCTTTAAACATTTCAGCAATAAGGCGGTTTTTAGCATAAACACGCTTTTCGGCAATTTCGCCCCTTATATGTTCAATAGCTTTACGCTTTTCGCGTTGTACATCACATTCATAAAAACTGCCATTCTCGGTATTAGGATTAAAAATTAACTTTATAAGTAACTCGCTTGCCTGTAATACCAAAGAATCATCATCTAAAGAAAATTTATCATCTATAACCGAAATTGTCATTCTAAGTAACTGGCAGTCACCATATTTTTCACAGCTCGAATCAAGCCTTGCGCCGTAAAGCTTGCTAAGCTTTAAATTAAGTGAAGTAAAATCGGGATAATCCTTACTGCAAGAAGTTAAAATAAATGGTAACAACGCGTTATGCGCTACATTTTTTTCATTTAACGGTAAATAAAAATTAAATGATACAGAGATAGTGTTAAAACGTCCATTTTTAATAAAAAGACCTTCTACACCGTTACCTAAAGAAATAATTTCTGCCATTTTATCTCTCCAAAAATAAAATATTTAGTATATTATACCATGAATACAACAAATTTTCCACTATTAATTGCAAATTTTAATATATTATGGTAGAATATAATATATAAAATACTCAAAAGAGGGAAATTATGAAAAATCACCGTATAAGAATACAAAATCGTATACTTATTTCTGCTTTACTTTTAGTTTTGCAGTTAGCTTTTTTGTTTTCTCTTATTTATGATAGCAGCCTTTTTTCCACTTTTGGATTTTACTTTTCTATGTTTCTAGGTGTCATAACTTCAATTTTTATTATTAACAAACGCGGTAATGCCGACCATAAAATAGGTTGGATAATTTTTATACTTATTTTCCCTATTTTTGGTATTTCGGTTTATCTTCTATGGGGCGGCGGCAGAGTTTTGCCACACCTAAGAAAAAGGATGGCAGTATGCCAGTCACACTACCGTCCGCAGCTTATAAACCCTAAAGAAAACATTGAAGCCATCACCTATTCCGACCTTCCCCACTCGCGTCAAGCCGATTACTTAATAAGCGAAACAGGTTTTCCGCTTTACAAAAACACATCAGCGGAATATCTTCCAAGCGGTGAGCAATATTTCAAACGGCTTATAGAAGAAGCCGAAAAAGCGGAAAAATATATCTATTTAGAGTATTTTATCCTAGCCGAAGGTTATATGTGGGACCAACTGCACTTAGTTCTTAAGCACAAGGCAGAAGAAGGTGTAGAAGTTAAAATTATTTTTGACGATTTTGGTTCTATAAAACGCCAGCACCGTAATTTTATTAAAAAGCTTCGCAAAGAGGGTATTGAAATTTCGGTTTTCAATCCCATATATCCCCTTTTTAACACCTTCTTAAACAACCGAAACCACCGCAAAATTGTTATAATAGACGGAAAAATCGCCTTTACAGGCGGTATAAACATAGGTGACGAATACATTAACCGCCAAGCGCGCTTCGGTCATTGGATGGATAGCGGTGTTATTATTAAGGGTGAAGCAGTAAACAGCTTTTTGTGTATGTTTCTTACAATGTGGGAATTTATAACCAATAAGCGAATTGATATGAAATCCCATATGTTTAAATCACAGAATATCGACGACGGCTTTGCTATTCCTTATAATGATGGTCCTTTAAACGAAAATAACCCCGCCGAAGGAATTTATATGCAGATTATAAACACCGCGCAAAAGTATGTTTATATTATGACACCGTACCTAGTAATCGATGACATGATGATTTCCACACTCTCTATGGCGGCAAAATCCGGAATTGAAGTTTGTATTGTTACTCCACATATACCTGATAAATGGTATGTACACAATGTAACACAGTACAATTATTTAGAGCTTTTAGAAGCAGGGGTGAAAATTTACGAATACACTCCGGGGTTTTTGCATTCCAAGGTGTTTTTATCTGACGACTGTATTTCAACCGTTGGCTCAGTTAATATGGACTACCGCAGCTTTGTTTTCCACTTTGAATGCGGTGTTTGGCTTGATAATAAAGAAGCCGCGCTTGATATTAAACAACATTTTCGTGAGGTTTTAGCGGCATCTAAAGAGATTACGCTTGAAGACTGGAAAAAGCGCCCGTTAAGCCAAAGAATAAAGCAAGGCATTTTGCATATTTTTGGCCCCTTAATGTAATTGACATTTTAAAAAAATACTGATATAATGGTTGTAATAGATATACATTCGTGAAAGGCGGTTATTTTATGAAAAACTTTTTTAAGTTTATAATTTCTCTTTTTGCCCTTTTTGGTGCAGCTGTCGGTGCATTAGCTATTGTTGACAAAGTTAAAAACAAAAATCGCATCAAAGGCGATTATCTTGAATGTGAAACCATTGAAGGCGACGACGCAGAGTAATTTTCATTTTAAAACCCCGAAGGCTGTAAAGTCTTCGGGGTTTTTCATATTGTACTGACAACCTATATAGATTGTGAAATTTATTACAATTTTATCATTTAATTGGCTTAATCCAACCGAATGTATCTTCAACCTTGCCCCACTGAATGCCTGTTAAGGTATCGTAAAGCATTTGGGTAACTTCACCGATTTCACCATTATTTACAGGGTATTTAACTCCTTTATAGCAAAGCTCGCCTATGGGAGATACTACTGCCGCAGTACCGCAACCCCAAGCTTCTTCAAGCTTACCGTTTTGTAAAGTGTCTGCCAATTCGTCAATGCTTAAAAGTCTTTCTTCTACAGTAAAGCCCTTTTGTTTAAGCACTTCTATACAAGACATACGGGTAATACCGGGAAGAATAGAGCCACTAAGCGCCGGTGTAACAATTTTACCGTCTATTTTGAACATTACGTTCATAGCGCCAACTTCTTCTATGTACTTTCTTTCTACGCCGTCAAGCCATAAAACTTGAGCATAGCCCTGCTGTGCCGCACGCTCGCCCGCACGGTTAGAAGCCGCATAGTTACCGCCACACTTAGCATAACCTGTACCACCGCGAACTGCACGAACATCCTCGTCTTCTATCATAATTTTAACAGGGTTAATACCCTCTGCATAATAGCTACCAACGGGGGAAGCAATTATAACATAAGTAGCATTATGAACCGCGTGAACACCTAAAGATTCGTCGTTACCGAACATAAAGGGACGAAGATAAAGTGAAGTGCCTTCAGCCGCAGGGGTCCAATCCTGTTCAAGCGATACAAAGGTTTCAAGAACCTGCATAGCCAAATCTTCGGGAATTTGGGGCAGACACAAGCGTTCAGCCGAACGATTCATACGGCGAATATTTTCAATAGGACGGAACATTTGAACCTTACCCTCTTTAGTGCGGTAAGCCTTAAGACCTTCAAAAATTTCACTACCGTAGTGTAAAACGGTTGAAGCAGGATGAAGTGAAATATTTTCAAAAGGAACTATGCGGGCATTGTACCAACCCTTTTCCTTGTTCCAATCCATCATAAACATATGGTCGGTAAAAATTTTGCCGAAGCCTAAAGTACTGCTGTCGGGTTTTTCCTTTAAAACCGCAGCTTTTGTTATCTTAATTTCCATAGTAACATCTCCTAATTTTCTGCACCTATGCTCATAGCTTTCTGATTTACTTCTAACATATCAGCTCTTTTTGCCGAAATAACCTTTCCTAAAGCCGCATTAACATTGTTTTCATCGTAACCGCCAAGTTCCTTTAAAATCTTTCCAACAATAATCATATTAGCCAAGGTAGGAATACCGTTATCGCTTGCAAGCTTGGTTGCAGGGATATAGTGAACAGTAACATCAGTTCTTTTAACCTTGCGTTCAATTAAAGCAGAGTCTACAAAAATTGTACCGCCCGAAACTACAGAATCTTCATACTTATCAAGTGACGGAAGGTTCATAGCAACCAAAACATCCGGCTTAGAAACTATGGGTGAGCCTACAGGAGTATCACTTAAAATAACGCTGCAGCTGGCTGTTCCGCCACGCATTTCAGGTCCGTAAGACGGAAGCCAACTTACCTGTTTGTCTTCAATAAGACCTTTGTAAGCCAAAAATTTACCTGAGAAAAGTATACCCTGACCGCCAAAGCCTGCGAATAAATACTGTGTAGTAGCCATTATTCTGCCTCCTTTGCACTACGGTCCTTATAAACACCTAACGGATAATAAGGAATCATTTTTTCTTCGATCCATTCAAGTGCCGCTTTAGGAGTAAGACCCCAGTTTGTAGGACAGCTTGAAATAACCTCTACTAAAGAGAAGCCCTTGCCGTTTATCTGATTTTCGAAAGCCTTTTTAATGGCTTTTTTGGCATTTTTAACATTCTTTACATTATTTACTGCAACACGCTCTAAATACTCAGCGCCGTCAACCTCAGAAAGCATTTCAACCACCTTAATCGGGAAACCGCAATGATTGGTATCTCTACCGTAAGGTGAAGTTTGAGTAATCTGACCGGGTAATGATGTAGGAGCCATCTGACCGCCTGTCATACCGTAAATTGCATTATTGATAAAGATAATTGTAATATTTTCGTTTCTTGCAGCTGCGTGTACTGTTTCAGCCATACCGATAGATGCCAAGTCACCGTCACCCTGATATGTAAATACAACGTTTTCAGGGAGTGCGCGTTTAACACCGGTAGCAACAGCAGGAGCTCTACCGTGAGCAGCTTCTATCATATCGCAATTAAAATAGTTATAAG
>JAZQYX010000003.1:0-58210 GCA_045633725.1 Acutalibacteraceae bacterium
GTGACAGGCTAGCGTTCTAACCAACTGAACTACCAGGCCACATGGTGGGAACAACAGGGCTCGAACCTGTGACCCTCTGCTTGTAAGGCAGATGCTCTCCCAGCTGAGCTATGCTCCCACGATGACCGCGCTGGCTTGCCATTGGCAACTCACCGGCGACAAGCAATATATTATCACAACAGATTGCATTTGTCAAGCAAAATTTTTATTTTTTTTTACTTTTTTAAAAATTTTTTTATTTCTTCTTTTGAGAACACATAATCGGTATTACAAAAATGGCATTTTACCTCTACTTGAGGTAAGTCTGTACACATATTTTCAAGTTCTTGCGGTGCTATACTTCTAAGAGTTGCCTCCACCTTTTCCCTTGAACATTTACATTTATATGCAACCTGCTGTTCATATATTACTTCAACATCAAAGCCTTGTAATACATCACGCACAATATCTTCTATATCCATCCCCTCATCTAAAAGCTGGGTTACGGGTTTTACGCGCGCCAAGTTATTTTCAATTTTTTCAATAATCTCATTTTCGGTAAAGGGCAAAAGCTGTAAAATATATCCGCCCGCCTTTTTCACCGTTAAATCAGGGTTAACAAGCACACCCAAAGCACAAACAGTGGGGATTTGCTCACTTATAGCGTAATATGAAGTAATATCTTCCGCAATCTCGCCAGAGACTAACGGCACAAAGCCGTTATACGGCTCTTTTAACCCCAAATCTTTTACTACAAATAAATTACCATCCGTGCCTACCGCCGCAGAAACATCAAGCTTTCCGTTAGGCTTTAGCGGAATTTCCACAACCGGATTAGTAACATAGCCACGAACATTACCTGCATAATCCGCTGCAACGGTCAAAGCCCCCAAAGGCCCGCCACCATCAATCTTAAGCGAAATAGTATTCTCTTTACCCTTAAGCATATTACCCATCATAGAAGCCGCAGTCAACATTCTGCCTAAAGCCGCAGTGGCAACTGCCGAGGTTTTATGGATTTGCTCAGCAAGGGCTACAATATCGGTACTATCAACTGCCGACACCATAACTGCACCCTCGCTTGTTATACATCTGATAAGCTTTCCCATTATTTCACCTTTCTTGTAACATAAACTGCTCTCTCACTATTACTTTCAAGCGGATTTTCAGTTAAATCGTCAAAAACAGACTCTATTTGGAGCCCTGCCCTTTCTAAAGCAGACTCTACCTCTTGGCTACTGTACGCCCTTTCAGAAAACTGTTCCGAAAAACGCTCATAAAGTCCGTCATTCTTTATAAAAAAGTCAAGACTTATATCAACTACCGAGTTTTTTTCTTTATATTTATTTGCCCAAACGCAGTAAACATCTTCATTTTCAATAACAAAAACATTATCCGCAAGAACAAACTTATGTTTATATTTTGTATTAAGGTCGAATATAAAAAGGCAATCCTTTTCTAAAAAGAGCGAAACCTTTTCTATAGCCTTACAAAAATTTTTATAATCGGTTATATGGTTGAGACTGTCAAAACAACAAACCGCGCCGTCTACAGTGCCGTATAAATCAAGCTGTTCTGCCTTTTGGCAAAGGTACAAAACATCAAGTCCCTGCTCTGCCGACTTTTCACGCGCAATCGACAGCATATCTTCAGACATATCTATACCAATAACCTCTATACCGTTTTTAGCAAATTCATTTGAAAAGCCACCGGTACCGCAAGCAACATCTAATAACAGCGTCGGCTTTTTGCCGTATTTTTTAAAAAGCTTTAATAAATACGCCGTACGCTTTTTATAATCGGCATCATTCATAAGCCCATCATAAACCATAGAAAAATTATCGTACATTACTTAAGCCTCGAAAAAGCAAGCTCAAAGCCTTCGTTAATAGAACGGTTTACACGGCTTATGGTAGCAGTGGATGCGCCCGTTGTTTTTACTATATCGTTATAAATCTGTTTTTCATTAAGCATTTTTGCCACCGCAAAGCGCTGAGCTATGGCAGAAATTTCCTTAGGGGTACAAGCATCGCTGAAAAACTTATAAAGCTCTTCTCGGGTTTTAAGGGTTAAAATAGCGTCGAAAAATAAATCGTTAAAATTGTTTTTTTCCATTAGCGCACCTCATTTTTTAACTTCAAAAATATTTTAACACATAAAAGCACTAAAGTCAATTTAAAAGGCTTTATTTTTAATTGAAAAATAACTTATAATATGTTATCATAATATATATAGTTTCAAATTAAGGATGTGTATTAGTGAAGAGTGTTAAAATTTTGCATTGTGCAGATATTCATATAGGTGCTGCAGATTCATTTTTAGGTGCAAATGCCGACCATAGACGCTTTGAAACCCTTATAACATTTGAAAATATAATGGATTTAGCAGTAAGCGAGAATGTGCAAATTGTTGCTATTGCGGGCGACCTTTTTGACAGTGAAAATGTAGATTCAGCATTTTCAAAACCTGTTATAAATAAAATAAAGGCAATATCGCCCATAAAGGTTGTATACTGCGGTGGCAACCACGACCCACTTAATGCTAATTCACCCTTTATGGAGGATAATTTGCCCGATAACCTTTATATTTTACCCGTATCCGATACCGAAATTACTTTTAGTGATATAAACACCCGTGTTTACGGTAGGTCGTTTGAAAACACCCATTTGCAAGGCGAAGCAGAATTTTCTATAACTGATATATCGGATGATTATATAAACATAATGGTGCAACACGGCGAACTAAAAAGCGATTTAAACTCAGACTATAATGCAATCACCCGAAACTTTATCAAAAAAAGCGGTATGGATTATATTGCATTAGGTCATGTGCACAAATGCACTCCTATTGGAAAAATAGAAAACACAAGCTTTGCTTACTGCGGTTGCCCCGAAGGACAAGGCTTCGACGAATTGGACCAAAAAGGTGTTTATTTAGGCGAAATTAGCAAAGGCAAAGCCGATTTGAAGTTTACCCCAATTTCAAAAAGACAACACATTAATGAAAAAATTGATATTACCGATATAGATAATATTTCGGATTATATTTTAAAGCTGCTCAGTGAAAAGCATACAAATTTTGCCGACAACCTCTACAAAATAGAGCTTATCGGCAGTATCTCTGAAAATACTGACTTTAATTTAGCCGAGCTTACTGCCCGCCTTTCAAACAAGCTTTATTTTGTGAAGTTAAAAGACTCCACCGAGTATAAAATAGACTACGAATTGCTTTCAAAAGAAGCCACTCTCAAGGGTGTATTTGTTAAAAATATGCTTAATAAAATTAACGAAAACCCCGATAACGAAGATTTTAAAACCGCTTTAAAATTAGGCATTAAAGCATTCAGTGGCGAGGTGAAATACAATGAAAATTAAAGCACTTCACATTTCTGCGTTTGGCGGTATTAAAAACTTAAATCTTAATTTTGAGAAAGATTTTAATATAGTCTACGGTGATAACGAAAACGGAAAAACCACTGTAATGAGCTTTATTAAAATGATGTTCTATGGTACCGAACGCTCGAGCGCACAGTTAGGCAAAAATTTACGCAAAAAATACTTACCTTGGGATAACAGCATTATGGCGGGAAGTATTGATTTTGAAAATGGTGGCCGTAATTACCGTATTGAGCGTATTTTCGGCAATTCTAACTCAACCGATAAGGTAACCCTTTTAGACTTAGGACTAGGAACTCGAGAAACTGTTAGCTCCGATATAGGCACAAAGCTTTTTGGTCTCTCCCCCGCCGCATTCGAGCGCAGTATCTTTATAGGTCAGTTCGGCTTTCCTGAAAGCAATAACTTAGCCGTAGGTGAGCTTAACGGCAAGCTTTCAAATATTGCTTTAACGGGGGACGAGGTAGTTTCCTTTGACAAGGTTTACGAGCGTTTATCAAACGCTAAATACGAGCTTATGTCCAAAAGTGGAAGAACCGGTATTTACGATAAAAATGTAAAACTTCAAAAGGAATTAACTGCCGAGCTTGAAAAATCCCTTTTAGCCGAAGAATCGGGTAAAAAAGCCAAGCAAACGGCAGAGCTTCTAACTACCGAAATTAAAGATTTGCAAACAAAAGCCGATGCGCTAAAGCAACAAATTGAGAGCGAACAGGACTTCCGTAACGCAGAAAAGTTAAAGGAACTTTTATCCTTAAAGGCCAAGCTTGACACTTTAACCCAAAGCCTTACTTTAGCTGACGGCACGATAGCTGACGAAATATTTGTAAGAAAGATTGAATTTTGCCTTTCAAAGCTTGAAAATATAAAGACTAAAATTACTTCAAAGCAAAATGAAAACGAAATTATAAAAAGTAATTTAGAACTAGCACTAAACCCCATAAACGACGCTACGCCAGAAAAGGCAACACAGCTCACCAAAAAGCTTGAAGATATGCAAAACCAAAGCGACGCTATTTCAAAAGAAATAGAAGCTTTAGAAACTGCCACCCCTAAAAAGCCAAACGCTCTATGGTTTATATTGGCGGTTATTTTTGCGGCTTTAAGCGGCAGTTTATACACGGTAAACCCTATCATTACATTTATTGGTTTGGCTGTTGCGATTGCGTTTATTATAATAGGTATTGCAAACTTTAGTACAATTAAATCCGCTAATGCTAAAAATCAAAGCAAAATTTTAGATTTAAAACTCAACCAAAACGGACTTATATCAATAATGGCATCAGAAAAAGCAAACCTTACCGCTATTAACACCGCTTTAAACACTAATTCGGCGTTAATTGACAAGCAAAAGGAGCTTTTAAAATGCAACGAAACCGAGATTGAAAATTTAAAATTAGAGCTTGAAAACGAAAATGAAGTTTTACGCTCTCTTCTCTCCCATTTAAGTTGCACCGAAAATCAAATATCAATAACCGAATTGCTTGACAGTATAAAGCAAAAATCCGCCAAACAAAAGGAGCTAAAACAAAATATAAACTATATCTTAAAAGATATAGGCAATATTTCTTACACTAAGGCGGAAGAAAAGCTTTCTTCTCTTAATGCTACTACTAATATAGATTTTGTGGCGGTAAAGGCAGAATATGAATTGGTTTTACAGGCAATAACTGACCGCAAAACGCAAATAGCCACCTTGCTTACAGAAGTTAAAACCAAACTCACAACCCACAAAAGTAGCGAAAGTATAAAACAAGAGCTTGAAGCTCTAAGCAAGAAAATAGAGCTTCAAAAACAATACTCTAATTGTTTGGAGATAGCTCTTTCCACTCTTACCGATTCATACGCTGAGGTTCGCCAAAGCTACGGCAGTGAGTTAGAAAAAAAGGCGAGCAAAATTTTTGCAGGTCTTACAGACGGCAGATATGAAGCTATGTCTATTTCAAAAGCCTTTGATATTGCGGTAAACAAAACCGATATCTTTGGCAGCAAAGAGCTTGACTACCTTTCAAGCGGGACCCAAGACCAAGCATATTTATCTTTAAGATTGGCTATAGCCGAGCTTATAAATGAAGAAAATTCTTTACCCGTTATTTTAGACGACTCTTTAGCACAATACGACGATACTCGCACTAAAACAGCACTTACCTTCTTAAAGAATTACGCACAGGACGGACAAATTATAATGTTCACTTGCCATAATTCCGTAGTAGCTTTAAGTCAAGATTTAGATGCTAATATAATAAGGTTATAAAGAAAAGGACGTAATCACAAAATTTGTGATTACGTCCTTAATTTTAACAATTAACAGTCTATCTCTGCGCCTGTTACTTCAATTATATCACTGTAAAGTATATTGAAACCGAAAGCCGAGTCATCTGCTTTTAAAAACAAGGTTTCGCATTTTAAATTTTCTACAGTATTATCAGCGCCCAAAATTTCAACATTAGTAATAACGGTAAAGCTACCGTCATTATTATCGGCTACAGATACAATTTCGTGATTATAATCATTAAATCCCCTTGGGAGAATGTAAACACACCCTTGCTTTTTGGGTGAATCTTCGCGCAAAAAATCAAAATCTTGATACTTTTTGCCGTACATATTGAAAATATAATCAGATAAAATAGCCTCTTCTAAAAAAGAACCATTAGCATTATCTAAAAGTGCCAGCATAGAATCTTCCACCAAAGAAGAATCATTATAAAAAGCGTCATCATAAACAAAGTTATGGTTAAGCATATTAAGAAAACGGGTTTCTAAAACCTTATCTACGGTATTTGTGCTTTGAGAAACAGTAAGCACATCACCTTTTTGTATTTCAGCAGTTTGAACTTTAGGAGCATCGGTTTTAGCGCAGGCAAAAGCAAGTACTACAACGCATAATACAAGCACAAGTGAAAATATAACATTTTTACGCATAATACCGCCTCCTTTAATCTATATACTAATTATATACATAAAGTTAGTAAAATTCCAAAAACAATTCAGTTACAAATTATTTCAGCTTTGTAATTTTTAAGGTTATAAAATAAAAATAAAATTTACATTTTGTAATTTTTAGATGCTATATTTTAACTTTTGAATAAATAACAGAGTTAAATTTATTGCAATATGCACATATTTGGAAGATTTAAATAATTTTATTTAAACTTCTTTAAAATTTTTGGTTGTATTTACTAAAATAATATGGTATACTATACTTTGTAAAAATATTCACTTGAAGGGGTGCATCAATTTGAAAGACTACACACAAGATGCCGTACGCAACGTAGCACTATTAGGGCATGGCGGTTCCGGCAAAACAACCCTAGCTGACGCTATTTTATTTTACGGAAAGGCTACCGACCGTATAGGTAAGATTAGCGACAGTACAACAGTTATGGACTTTGATGCCGAAGAAAAGAAGAGAAAAAATTCAGTTTCAACTTCGGTTTACTCGCTTGAAATAGGCTCAAGTAAACTTAATATTATAGACGCTCCCGGTCTTTTCGACTTTGCAGCAGGTGTTCACGAGGCATTACAAGCGGCCGACAGTGCCATAATTACAATTTCAGGTAAATCTGGTCTTACCGTAGGCGCTAAGCAGTGCTTTGAAAAGGCTCGCGCTTTAAAAAAGAGCGTTGCGTTTTTTGTAGGCAAGCTTGATTCTACCCATGCACACTTCTATCGCGTACTTTCAGCATTAGCAGGTCAGTACGGCGCTATAATCTGCCCTGTTATTATTCCATATATCGAAAATGAGCAGGTTAAATGCTACATAAACCTTATTGATAATAAGGCCTACGCTTCCGAAGGACTCAATATTAAAGAAATGCGTATGCCGGTAAGTGAAGAAATAGACAATATGAGAAGTATGCTTTTAGAAGCTATTGCTACTACAGATGAAGCTTTAATGGAAAAATACTTCGCAGGTGAAGAATTTACCCCCGAAGAAATTATACACGGCTTGGCTATTGGTGTTAAAAGTGGTGAAATTTGCCCTGTATATTGTGGTATTCAGCAAACAGGCGATGCTGTACCAATGATGGTAGACAATCTTCTTAAAGTTTTACCCGCTACCGATGCTTGCACATATACCAACGCAGAAGGTGAAGAAGCCTCATTTGATGCATCGGGTGAAACTGCTCTTTGCATATTTAAAACAATAGCCGACCCGTTTGTTGGTAAGCTTTCATATTTCAAGGTTCTCTCAGGTACAGTTAAGAATGATATTCAGCTTATCAATAACCGTACCGGCAACAGTGAGCGTATTTCTAAAATTATGTGGCTTAAAGCGTCCAAGCAAGAAGACGCATCGGCTATTACTGCAGGTGATATTGGCGCTGTAGCTAAGCTTGGTAATGTTATTACAGGTGATACCCTTTCGCAAAAAGGCAATATAACTATTGCAAAAATCAACTTCCCACACCCAACATTATCTGTTGCGGTTTACCCCAAAGCTAAAGGCGATGAAGAAAAAATTTCGGGCGCATTTAACCGTATGGCAGAAGAAGACCCAACCATCTCGGTTCATACAGACAAAGAAACTAAAGAGCTAATACTCTCAGCTTTAGGCGAACAACATATTGATGTTATTATCTCCCGCCTAAAGAGTAAATTTGGTGCCGAAGCCGAACTTAAAAAGCCCAAAATTGCATACCGCGAAACCATTCGTAAACCCGTTAAGGTTCAGGGCAGACACAAGAAACAGTCAGGCGGTCACGGTCAGTTTGGTGATGTTTGGATTAGGTTTGAGCCTTGCGACAGTGAAGAATTAGTATTCTGTGAAGAAGTATTCGGCGGCGCTGTTCCCAAAAACTTCTTCCCCGCAGTAGAAAAAGGACTTCGTGATTCGGCGGTTAGCGGTGTATTAGCGGGCTACCCAATGGTCGGCTTAAAGGCAACCCTTTATGACGGTTCCTACCACCCTGTAGATTCTTCCGAAATGTCCTTTAAAATGGCGGCAGGTATTGCTTATAAGGAAGGTATACCGCAAGCATCACCCGTACTTTTAGAGCCTATAGGCACCCTTAAAGTATTAGTTCCTGACGAAATGCTTGGCGATGTTATTGGTGATATCAACAAACGTCGCGGTAGAATTATAGGTATGAATCCGGCTGAAAACAAAATGCAGGAAATTATAGGCGAAGTACCGATTGCCGAAATGTCAGACTTCTCTACCGCTATGCGCTCTATAACACAGGGTACCGCAACCTTTACTTTAGAGATTGAAAGATACGAAGAAGTACCCACGCAAATAGCGGCTAAGGTTATAGAAGCCAGTAAACAGTAAAACTTAATATTTTATAAACAAAAAGCAGATTTTCTTTAATTAGAAAATCTGCTTTTTATAGTTTTTCCCATTCTTCGTATGCTATTAAAAGTTCTTCTTGTGTTAAATTGAGTTGTTCTGATATTTCAGACAATTTTAAATAATCAGAAATATTTTCTTCGTGTTCAAGCTCGGCTTCAAGTTCACTGACCTTTTGCTCTAAAGCGGCAATTTGCTCTTCTTTTTTCTTTATTGCGCGTTCTCTTTTAGCCTTTTCCTTTAAAGGAGTTGTAAAGGTTTTCTTCTCCTTAACTTTTTCTTCCGCTTCAAGTGTAGTTATTGTTTCGGTTTTAGCTTTGGATAAATATTCTTCATAACCAAACCTATAATAAGTTGTTTCGCCTTTTTTGAAATCTAAAATAGCGGTTGATATTTCTTTTATAAAATATCTGTCGTGCGACACAAAAATAACCGTACCCGAAAAATTTTTCAAAATATTTTCAAGCGTTTCCTTACCGACAATATCAAGGTGATTTGTCGGCTCATCCAAAATTAAAAGATTGGGTTTTCTTTTAAATATTTTACAAAGTGCAAGTCTTACCCTTTCCCCACCTGAAAGCATATTAACGGTTTTAAAAACATCATTGCCGCTAAAAAGAAAAGCTCCTAAAGAAGAGCGTGCTTCAAACTCTGTAGATTGTGGGAAGGCTCGCAAAAAGTCTTCTAAAACAGTATTGGAAGACGAATACTGCGCCATTTGTTGATCAAAATAGCCTATACTTACACGTGGGCCGAATTTATATTCACCCGAAATCGCTTTTACCTGTCCCACTAAGGTTTTAATAAAGGTAGACTTACCTATCCCATTACCGCCTATAATTCCAACCTTATCTCCGCGCTTAACCTCTAAATTAACACGCGATAAAACGCTATCGTACCCTACGGCCAAATCATTAACCGACAAAACATCCTTAACGCCTATATCCTGCGGCTCGAAATCAGCGTGAAAGCTTTTAAGGTTGTCCCTTTCAGGCGCAATGGTTACATTCATTCTGTCAAGCTGTTTTAATTTGCTCTGCACCATAGCCGCCTTGGTAGCCTTGTACCTAAAGCGCTCAGCCAAAGATTCTAAATGCTCTATTTCCTTTTGTTGTGCTATATATTCCTTTTGTTGTTGCTCTTTGAGTATCTTTTTGGCTTTAACAAACTGCGAATAATTACCGTTATATTTATAGGTTTTACCGTACTCTATTTCGTAAACGGTATTTACAGTATTATCCAAGAACATACGGTCATGCGATACCACCAAAAATGCCTTTTTGTAGTTTTTAAGATACTCTTCAAGCCAAGTGGTAGCTTCAATATCCAGATGGTTTGTCGGCTCATCTAAAATCAGAATATCCGGTTTAGATAGTAAAAGCTTTAAAAAAGCAATTTTGGTTTGTTGCCCACCCGAAAATTCACTTAAAATGCAGTTTTTACTATCAGCAAAGCCAAATTTTTTTATAGCATTTTCATATTCGCGTTCAAAATAAAAACCACCTAAATTAGTAAAGGTATCAAGCAAATTGGTGTAATTTTTAATATCCTCTTCCGAATTTGTTTGCTCCATTTTTGTTTGTGCTATTTGCAAAGTATTCTTTAATTCTAAAATTTCACTGTAAGCCGAGCGCACTTCTTCTAAAAGAGTTCTGTTATAGTCACTGAAAGTAACCTGCGATAAATAGCCAACCTTGGGCTTGCCCGAAACGGCAAAAAACATATCGGTATCGCTATCACGCTTAGTTATTTCATATTCGCCCGCAATAGTTTTTAAAAGAGTGGTTTTACCGCATCCGTTACGGCCAACAACCGCAATTTTACTTTGGTCGTTAATTTCAATATTGATAGAGTTTAAAATCATATCACCCGACAGTTCAACAATACCGTTTTGTATTTTAAGCTGCAACTAAAACCCTCCTTTCAAAAGTTTCGGCGGACAAATAGTCCGCCGCAGATAAGTTTTAAAAAATCTTTGCGTTTTCTTTTACTAAATCGAATACCTTATTGCTTACAAGCACCGTTTCTATATAATACTCGCCGTATTCTTCAATAATATCTGCTCTGGTAATACTTGAATCTCCAAGGCTTGCAATAATATCCTTAATGGTTTGCTCCATACCATCGTCTGTGATCTCAAAACCTTCATTATCAAATATAGCATACCAAACCATTTGCATATCCATAACCGGCTTCACCTGATTTGTAATCAGTTGTTCTTTAAGTTGGTCAGCAGTTTGGCCTATTGATGTAAGGTATTGCTCAACCGTTGTTTGATAGTTATTTATAAGAGAATTTTTAAATTGCTCATAATATTTATCATACAAAAAGTCTAAGTCTTTCTGTGGATAATCATTTATTTTTGAGGCTGTTAATATTGCTTGTTGTAATGTTTCAGCAACAGCGCGGCTTTCAACATTTGCTGTATATTCCTCTAATTTAGAATAGCCTAAATAAGTATAATAATCCTTTGGCTTTTTGGCTTCTTCGGTAGTAACATAGTTAATTTTAACGGTAAATACTACTTTCTGGCCCTTTAATTCTTCGTTATGGTAATCTGTAGGGAATGTGAGATTAAGGTCAACTGTACTACCTATTTCTTTACCGATAAGTCCTTCTTCAAAACCTTCGATAAAGGAATTAGAGCCTATAACCAAATTTTGTGCTTGTGCGGTGCCGCCTTCAAATGCAACTCCTTCTTTTTTACCGGTGTAATCGATATTAACATTATCGCCATTCTTTACTTTACCTTCTTTTTTGGTAACATAAAGGCCATAATTTTCAACATCGCTTTGTATAATGCTTTCGGTTGTTTTCTTAAATTCATCAGATTTTTTATCAACCTCTAAGCCTTTGTATTTACCCAATGTAACATACTTACTAAGATTCACATTATAAAGCTCTCTTTTTCCATTTTTAGAGCAACCTGCAAAGCAGGTAAATATTAAACCTAAAATCAATACTAAACTTAAAATTCTTTTCATTTTTATTCTCCTGTATTATCCAATTCGCCCACTGAGGCAGCTTTAAGATATGCGTTAATAAACCCGTCAAGGTCACCGTCCATAACGGCATTTATATTGCCCGATTCAAAACCTGTTCTGTGGTCTTTGGCAAGGGTGTATGGCATAAATACATACGAGCGTATTTGCGAGCCCCAAGCAATTTCCTTTTGAACGCCCTTAATATCCTCTATTTTTTCAAGATGCTCACGCTCTTTAATTTCCAAAAGCTTTGATTTTAACATTTTCATTGCTTTTTCGCGGTTTTGGAACTGACTGCGCTCATTTTGGCAGGCAACCACAATACCTGTGGGTATATGGGTAAGTCGTACCGCAGACGAGGTTTTGTTTATATGCTGACCGCCCGCACCTGACGAACGGAAAACATCCATTTTAATGTCTTCTTCCTTAATTTCTATGTTATTATCATCCGAAATTTCGGGCATAACTTCAAGCGAAGCAAAGGAAGTATGGCGTCTGCCCGAGGCATCAAAGGGAGATACTCGCACAAGGCGGTGAACACCCGATTCACTCTTTAAATAACCGTAGGCATTTTCACCTTCTATTGAAAGGATTGCACTTTTAAGACCTGCTTCGTCGCCGTCTAAAAAGTCTAAAATTTGTGTTTTAAAGCCGTGCCTTTCGGTCCAACGAGTATACATACGCACAAGCATTGAAACCCAGTCCATAGCTTCAGTACCACCGGCACCCGCGTGAAAGGTTAAAATTGCATTGTTTTTGTCATAGTCCCCTGTTAAAAGGGTTTGTAGTCGCAATCTTGCAAGACCTTCTTCATACTCTTTTATATTGGTTTCAATTTCTTCTATCAGCGATAAATCGCCCTCTTCATCACCCATTTGAATCAATACCTCTAAATCTTCAAATAAAGCACACAAATTATCGTAGTTTTGTACAGTATTTTTAAGCTTACCTGTTCTTTGTAATATTTTTTGAGAGTTTTCTAAATCATCCCAAAAATTTGGCGCTCCTGCTTTGGTTTCAAGCTCTTCAATTTCTCTTAAAAGGCTATCATATCCCAAAGCAGATTTAAGGTCCGAAAGCTCGTCCTTACTGCCTGAAAGGCGTAAGCTTAATTCCTCAAATTCAAGCATATATTCACTCCTAATTATATGTTGCGGTTATTTCTTTTCTAATACGAATGCGCACCAGTTATCCTTATAGCATTCCTTTAAAATTGTAAAGCCTTTATCCTTTGCCGCCGCTAAAACTTCATATTTTCTAATGTCTATAATACCCGATATTATAAAAACGCCGTCGTCGCTTAAAAAGTTTTCTACATCTTGGAACAACTTAATTATAACATCAGCTACAATATTAGCACAAATAACATTATATTTACCGCTTATTTTATCGGTAAGGTCACCTACAATAAATTCGCACTTATTGCCGATTTTGTTAATTTGGGCATTTTCTTTTGCAGTTTTTACCGACTGAGCATCAATATCGATTCCGATAGCACTCTTAGCTCCCAAAAGTACCGACGCAATACTCAAAATACCGCTACCCGTACCTATATCAAGCATATTGGTATCAGGGTATACATAATTCTCTAAAAGCGACAAACAAAGCGAGGTTGTTGCGTGAGTACCTGTGCCGAAAGCAGCACCAGGGTCGATATTTAAAAGTACTCTGTTATCCTTATTATTGTAACTTTCCCAGCTTGGTACTATGACTAACTTTTCGCCAACTTCTGAAGTATGAAAATACTTTTTCCAATTTTCATTCCAATCAGCATCGTCAACGCCCTTATTATCAATTTTGAATTCTATATTCTCGGCAATAAAGCGTTCTTTTAAAAACTCAAGCGACTCTAAAGCATTATCACATTCAGATATGTAAATATGAATAAGCGATACCGAACGATCCTTTGCCAAAAGCTGCTCATCAATTAAATTTATATGGGCTATTTCTTCAGCCTTCTGCTCTAAGTCGGAATAATCTTCAATGTAAATTCCGTAAGGTACCGTCATATTAGCAATAGCCGCCGCTAAATCGGTGTCCTTTTGCGGCACCTCAATTATAATTTCAGTCCAGTTCATTTATAACTCCTAATATTTGGTCTTTACTGTTTTGTACAGTGCCCTGCACCATACCGTTTCGTCCGCCTCCGCGAACTGTAAGCTTTGTCTTAAATTCTTTAAACCAACAATCAAGCCTATCAGCTTCACCGCATATTGCAAACGAGTATTCATTGTCACTTCCACTAAAAACTGCTTTTAGACCGCCATATTCTTTATATAAAGAATCGGCCAAAGACTGTAGCTCTTTAATATCAAAACCATCTTGAAACACTGACGAAATTTCGCTCGCAGGCTTATAGCTTTTTGCAAAATCTTCTATAATACGCCTTTTTAACCCGCCTATTTGGTATTTAAGGCTTTCTATGTTTTCAAGCTGTTTTTTAACCGCCTTTGCAATTTCATTTTGCGGACTGCAAAGCAGTGAAGAAATTTCCAAATCGTTATTATAGCGGTTATTGTAGTCTTCAAGCGCTCGTCTACCGCATACCGCCCAAATACGAACACCGCCCTTGTTTTTCGCAAAATCAAGTATCTTTATAATACCTATTTCACTAGCATTATTAACATGAGGTGCACAGCACGCACAACGATCACAATCTTCAATTTCAACTATTCTCACACCACTTTGTAGATCAAGCTTACTGCGGTACTCTAAATCCTTTAAATTTTCGGGATAATAGCACTTAATTTTCGCATTACGGTATATTACTTCATTCGCTTGTCTTTCTACCTCAAGCAAATTCTCACGAGTAAGTATCCCATCAAAATCCATTGTCATTTCATTTTCACTTAAATGAAAACCTATATTGTTATAACCGTAAAACGAATTAACAATGCCCGAAACAATATGCTCACCCGAATGCTGCTGCATAAAGTCAAAACGACGATCAAAATCTATTTTTCCTGTAACCATTTGACCTTTTTCAAACTGCTTGGTAGTGTAGTGGTAAATAATGCCGTCCTTTTCTCTGACATCATATACTCGAACCCCATCTAAATAACCGGTATCTGACGGTTGACCGCCACCCTCTGGAAAAAAGGCGGTTTTATCTAAAATTGTAAAATAGCCATCAGCTTTTTCATAACTATCTACCACTGTAGCGGTGAACTCTTTTAAATGTGAATCGTTATCGTATAATTTTTCGGTCATCCTAATCTTTCCTTTACTATATATGCCGCTTTATAAATATCGCCGCCACCCATTGTTATTACAATATCATTTTCCTTTGCGGTTTCAATTATTTTGTCTGCAATATTTTGGAATCCATCCACAATACAAACATCCTTAAGCCCTTTGGCTAAATCTTCAGACGAAATACCATAGGTGTTAATCTCTCTTGAGCCCATAATAGGGGTTAAAATAACCTTATCTGCAATAGATAATGCCTTAATAAATTCGTCCTTTAAAAGTGCGGTGCGAGAAAATGTAAAGGGTTGGAACACCGCTATAACATTGTTGTAAGAAAGATTTTTAGCAGCAGTAAGAGTTGCGGTAATTTCGGTTGGATGGTGTGCATAATCGTCCGCTAAGCAAAAGCCTGCAAATTCACCTAAAAACTCAAAGCGTCTGCCCGCACCTGTAAATTTTTGGAGCGCATCTTTTATACCTTCCGCCTTAACACCCATATCATAAGCCACTGCAAAAGCCGACAAAGCATTTAAAATATTATGGTGACCCGGTATATGAAGCGCTAAATCGATAATTTTTTCACCATTTTTATAAACATCAAACGAAAAACCGTACTTGCCTTTTTCTATATTATCTGCATAATAATCGTTAGCTTTATTAAAACCAAATGTAACCTTTTTTACCTTTGCATTATCGCAAGCGGTAACAGACAATGCATCATCACCGTTTACATAACAAACCTTGCCCAAAGATACAAACTTTGTAAAGGAATTTACAAGGTTTTCCATTGTTTTAAAATAATCAAGGTGGTCGTTATCTATATTAAGCAAAACCGTAATATCGGGAGAAAGCTGTAAAAAGGTATCTACAAACTCGCACGACTCGCAAACCATTGTTTCACTTTTGCCCGCAATACCATTAGAATTTATTAGTGGTAACTTGCCACCGATAACTGCTGTAGGGTCGCACTTGTTTAATATTAAAATTTGTGTTATCATAGATGTAACAGAAGTTTTGCCGTGGGTCCCACATACACCTATAACGTTATCGTATTTACGGGTGAGCGCACCTAAGAGTACGCTTCTCTCCATTATGGGAATACCTAATTCGGCAGCTCTTAATAATTCGGGGTTATCCTTACTGATGGCCGCCGAGTAAACCACAAGCTCGGCTCCTTCCACATTTTGAGCACTATGCCCCATAAATACCTTTATTCCTAAGTTTTTAACACGTTTTAAAGGGTCACTCTCATTATTGTCGGAACCGGTTAAAATATAGCCTTTAGTATGCAAAATTTCGGCAAGTGGACACATACCGCTACCACCGATACCTATCATATGAATTTTTTTAACATTATCAATTATTTTATCCTGAAGTGACAGTTGTTTCACTCGAAAAAACTCCCCATATGTTAGAATATTATATATATTATACTACTATTTATATAAAAAATAAACCATTTTTTGAAAGGAAACTAAAAAATGTTTAAAATCCCTTCAAATATAAGCTTTGTAATAGAAACTTTAATAAGAAACGGACATAAAGCTTACCTTGTGGGCGGTTGTGTAAGAGATATGCTAATGGGCAAAACTCCTACAGATTTTGATGTTACCACCTCGGCTTTTCCGGAAGAAGTAATCGCCCTTTTTGAAAAGACAATACCCACAGGTATAAAGCACGGCACCGTAACGGTTATTGTAGACTCCGTACCAATTGAAGTTACCACCTTTCGCACCGAAAAAGGGTATAGTGATTCCCGTCATCCGGATGATGTAAATTTTGTAAGAAATTTATCTGAAGACCTTTGCCGCCGCGATTTTACGGTTAATGCCATAGCATATAACAAATACGAAGGACTTATTGACCTTTATGGCGGTGTGGCAGATATAGAAAATAAAATTTTGCGTACAGTTGGTGACTGCAAAACCCGATTCAAAGAAGATGCGCTTAGGATTTTGAGGCTCTTCCGCTTCGCTTCAACTTTAGGCTTTTCTATTGCGCAAAACACCCTAAATGCCGCTTTAGAATGCGCCTATCTTTTAGAAAATGTAAGCCGTGAACGAATTTTTGCAGAGCTTAAAAAAGCGGTTATGGGCAATAATTTTAAGGTTTTTAAAAGCCTGATTTTATCGGGTGAACTAAAATTTCTAAAAATCACAAAAATACCCGATTTTGAAAGAATTAAAACCCATAAAAATCCCCTTATTCGCCTTTATTTAAGCATTAGCACCGATACTTTAATGCTGCTTCACCCTTCTAATAAAGAGCATGAATTCTTCTCCACCTTTGATACCTTATCCCTTCTTTCAAGTCCAAAAAATGAAACCGATATTAAAGAAATGCTAAACACCTGTGAAACCGATATTTTAAAAGCATTTTTTGAGTATAAAGGCTTAGATACCGCTTTAATAGACAAAGTTTTACTGTCACACGAGCCGTATAAAATAAGTCACCTTAAAATCGACGGAAATACACTTTTAGAGTTAGGCTTTAAAGGTGAAAAAATAGGCGAAATTTTAGAGCATTTAAGAAAAATAGTAGTAACACAGCCACAAAAAAACAGTAAAGAAAATTTATTAAAAGAAATACCGTAACAAACAACTATAAGTGCCATAAACTGTATTAGTGAAAGAAATTCTCTATATGGTTTTGGCACTATTTTTTTGGAGGTTAGTTTATGAAAAAGGTTTGTATAGTTGGCGGCGACACTCGTTTAAAATCAGTTAAGCACCACCTTGAAAAACAAAACTTTTTTGTCAATACTTTGGGGCTTTACCCTGATGACAAGGGGGATATTGCTTTAAGCGATATACTTATTCTTCCCGTTCCTACTACGCGTGACGGTAAAAATATATTCACCCCGCTTACAAACCGCGTTATCCCTTTAGAAGAAATTTATAACAAAACAAACGACCAGCTAATACTTTGCTGTAACTATAATTTTAAAAACCGCAACTGTATAGACTATAACACCCTTGACAGCTATGCACTTTTAAATGCCGTCCCCACTGCAGAGGGTGCTATAAAAATCGCCATAGAAAACACCAATTTTACAATCTGGCAGAGCAATATTTTGGTTATAGGCTACGGCAGAGTAGGAAAAATTTTAGCCAACAGACTTAAAAATCTTGGTGCAAATGTAACCGTAAGTGCCCGAAAACCTAAAGATTTTGCCGCACTCGAAGCGCTTGGATTCGGTAGCATAAATACCGAAAAGTTACCTGAGCTTTACTTGGGATACGACATTATTTTTAATACGGTTGATGCCTTGGTTTTGCCCGATAGCACACTTAAAAATTTACCCTGCAGTCTTTTAATGGACTTATCTTCTAAAGGCGGCTTTAATTTAGAATACGCAAAATCATTAGGTCTTAATGCTCTAAACGCGCCAGCACTTCCCGGCAAAGTTGCTCCCAAAACCGCAGGCAGAATTTTAGCAAAAACTGTAAGCGAGCTAATTCGCTTTTATAATTAAAAGGAGAATATTATGCAAAATATAACCTTAGGCTACGCTATAACAGGCTCCTTTTGTACTATAAGGGAATCTATAGAAGCCTTGAAAGTTTTAAGTAAAGAGAAGATTAAAATTTTACCTATTTTATCCGAAACAGTATGCAGTACCGACACCCGTTTCGGCAAAGCAAAGGACATAATAAACGAGGTTGAGAATATAACAGGTAATAAAATTATAAATACAATTGCTACCGCTGAACCTATAGGACCCAAAGGTTTGCTTGATATTTTGGTGGTAGCACCCGCAACAGGCAATACCCTTGCAAAAAATGCTTTAGGTATTACCGATACCGCGGTAACAATGGCAATAAAGGCACATTTACGCAACAATAAGCCTGTAGTACTTGGTATCGCTACAAACGACGCTTTAGGAGCAAGCGCAAAAAATATCGGTGTACTACACAATACTAAAAACATTTATTTTGTGCCCTACCGTCAAGACGACCCACAAAAAAAGAGCAACTCCTTAATATGCGATTTTTCTCTAATACCCGAAACGGTAGAAAAAGCACTTAAAGGTGAACAATTACAACCCATTTTAATTTGACATTTTCTATATGTTGGTATATAATCTAATTTATCGAAAATATACTGATATGAGTGATTAAAATGGGAATTATTGAACTTTTAATTTTAGCTATAGGTCTTTCAATGGATGCCTTTGCAGTATCTATATGCAAAGGCCTTGCTACATACAAACTTAAAAAACGACATATGCTTATAACGGGACTATGGTTCGGTGGATTTCAGGCTTTAATGCCGCTTATAGGTTATTTTTTAGGCACCGCTTTCGAAAAATATGTAATTTCGTTTGACCATTATATTGCCTTTGTGTTGTTGGCGGCAATAGGGGTTAATATGATTAAGGAATCCCGAGAGAAAGAAGAGCCGCAAGAAGATTGCGATTGCTCATCTTTTGCATTTAAAACCATGTTCGTAATGGCGGTTGCTACAAGTATCGACGCATTAGCGGCCGGTATTTCGCTTGCAATGGATTTAAAGGGCAATAACACATACGCTTATTTGGCGGTAATATTTATAGGTGTTATAACCTTTACATTATCGGCAATAGGTGTTAAAATTGGTAATGTTTATGGTGCAAAATGGAAATCAAAAGCCGAGCTTGCAGGCGGTATAATTCTTGTACTCTTGGGTGCTAAAATTTTAATAGAGCATTTATTATTTTAAAATATATAATAACAACTGAAATCCACTCCAAAAAATCGGAGTGGATTTTTTTGACCTCAATTTGCTAAATTATTGTTCTACTTAGGACAACCATTTCATAAGATTTATTGAGGTGAGCAAAATGCAAGAACTAAAAAGATTTTATGATGTGCTATATGCGATGTCACCGCGAACACGCGATGTGTTGGAAAAATTACCCGATAAGGTGAAAATGGGTACTACTGAAATTCGCATGAGGTTGGGACTACCGCTGGCAATTACGGTTGAAAACGAAACGGTTTTTGTCCGTGAAAACGGACAAACCCAATTCTTTGTTTCCAAAGACCTTTTTACAGTTACAAAGAGCGATTTGGAAGAAAGCTTTAAAAAACTTTGTAACAATTCGGTTTTCGCCCACGAAAACGAACTTAAAAACGGATACATAGTAATGAAAAATGGTTCACGTGCAGGGGTTTGCGGTAATATTTTTGAAAATGGCGGTTTTAGGGATGTTTCTTCGGTTAATATTAGAATCGCACGTGAGATTTTCGGGTGCGCCAACGAGATTGTACGCAACTATAAAGGTGGTGGTATTTTAATTGCGGGAGCCCCCGGAAGTGGCAAGACAACCATTCTACGTGACCTTATTAGACAACTTTCAAACGGTTCAACAGGTAAACTTTTAAGAATTGTGGTAATAGACAGTAGATACGAAATATCGGGAAACAAATACGGCAAAAATGCCAACGATTTAGGAAATAATACTGATGTTTTAATAACCGAGCAAAAAGCAGTTGGCATAGAAATTGCACTTCGTACAATGTTCCCAGAAATAATCGCATTTGACGAAATTGCCACAGTAGACGAGCTTAAAAAGGTTAGCGACAGTTTTTATTCGGGCGTAAACATTATAACCACCGCCCACATAGGAAGTATAGACGAGCTTAAAACCCGTAATGTCACTAATCTTTTGCTAAGAAGCGGAGCCATAAGTCAAATTGCGTTACTTCCCAGACTGCATGGCGGAAGGATAAGACTATTGGATACAAAGGAGCTTTTTTGTGAAGCTTATGTTTAAATTTATAGGTTTTCTACTGATATTAATCGTATGCTGTGGAATGGGTTTTATAAAGGCAAATGAACTACTACTACGCTGTAAAAAGCTAGAAAGTCTTAAAAAGGGTATTTTAGAGTTTAAAGAACGCTTAAGGTTATCTTACGGGGAGCTTGACCGACTTAAAAGCAAATGCTTTGAGATGCCTATAGACTATAGCGGGCTTTATAAAAGCGATTATGAAATAATTGAAAACTTGTTTAATGAAATACCCTTGCTTGACCGCGAAAATGCATACAACAGGTGCACACTGTCAATAGAACTTTTGGAAAAGCAATACGCCGAAGCTCAAACCCGCCAAAAAGAGCTTGGCAAACTTTATAAAAGCATAGGCGCACTTGGCGGTATTTTTATTTGTATTTTATTCTTATGAGGTTAAAAATGGATGTTGATTTTATATTTAAAATAGCAGCAATAGGCATTATTGTCACGGTGCTAAATCTTGTGCTTGTTCGTTCCGGACGCGAAGAACAAGCTCTACTTACCACCCTTGCAGGACTTGTAGTGGTGCTTTTAATGGTGGTAAACTCGGTAGCCGAACTTTTTGACACCGTAAAGGATTTATTCGGGCTTTAGTATGGATATTTTTAAAATATTAGGCTTTATTTTTATAGCCGCTGTGCTTTGCATAATACTAAAAAGCTATAAAGCGGAATATGCACTCATTTTAGCGGTTTGTTCTGCTTTGGTGGTGCTAACCCTCATTTTAAAAAATATAGCTTCCCCTTTAAGTTTGATACAAGAAAAAATAGAGCAAAGCGGAATTGAGGGTAGTTATTTTAAAGTAGCAGTTAAGGCTTTAGGCATAGGCTACATAACATCATTTATTGCCGAAGCCTGCCGTGATGCAGGGCAAAATTCATTAGCACTAAAAGCCGAGCTTGCAGGGAAATGCGCTATTTTTGTTCTATCTGTTCCGCTTATTTTAAGTATCTTAGAAACGGCATTAGGATTTTCAAAATGAAAAAATTATTATTTATTATTTTATTTTTTATTCTTTTTTCAACTACCGCTTATGCCGAAGAAACCACTATTTATAAAGAACAGTTAGAAAATAGCGGCATTTTGGAAATAGAAGACAAGCTACCTTCGGATGTGCGCGACTACATAAATCAAAACGGTCTTGATATCAGTGACTATAATTGGATAAACAACATAAAAACCGAAAATGTTTTTTCTCATATAATTACCTTTTTAAAAAGCGGACTTAAAAAGCCCCTCATATCTTTAGGAGTAATAACGGCAATTATAATAATCAACGCCTTGCTTTTTGAAAAAGAAAACTCGGAAATAAGCCCTGTTATTACCTATGCGGCAGTAATTTCTATAGCGGGAGCAATTATAACACCCATCTTTGCGGCAATAAATACCGCAATAGGTGCTATGAAAGCCTGCGCCACCTTTATGACGGCATTTATTCCCATATTCGCAGCTATAACCGCCGCTACCGGCAAAGCGGTTACAAGTGTTTCTATGAGCACTCTACTTTTGGGTGCGGCAAACGGGGTTAGCTTACTTTCAAACTTTGCGGTAGTCCCCTTTATTGGCGGATATTTAAGCCTAAGCCTTGCAGCGGGTGTTTCGCCGTTTATGAACGGAGGTGGCATTTCACAAGCGGTAAAAAAACTGGCATTATGGGTACTTTCACTTATTACAACTATATTTTTAGGTATTTTAAGCATACAAACAGTAGTAAACGCCCACGCCGATAATCTATCTATGCGAACCGCAAAATTTATAGTTGGCTCGGCAGTGCCCGTAGCGGGTGGTGTTTTATCAGAAGCGCTCGGCACCCTTACCGCATCAATGTCACTTTTAAAATCTACAGTTGGCATTTACGGTGTAGTTATATGCTGCCTTATTTTCTTGCCAATTATAGTCGAGCTCGTTTTATGGCGCATAACCCTTTGGATATCCGATTTTATAAGCTTACAGTTTTCTCTTGTAAAAATTTCAGGTCTTTTGCAGTCACTAGACACAGTATTATCTGTACTAATAGGCATAATTTTACTGACCGCCGCTATGTTTATTATCTCACTCTCGGTGGTGATGGGAAGTGTTAATGTATGACACAATTTATAACCAGCTTTTGTGTTGGCTCGGTTTTAATAGGCTCTTTATACATTATCTGTCCTAAAGGTAATATTTCAAAGCAGATAAAATATATTTTTAGCCTTGTTTTTTTAGTAATTATTATTTCTGCTGCCAACGTTCCGCTTAAAAATATAGATTTTCATACGCCATCCTCTGTAGACTTACAGATTGATACCGAAGATTTAGAAATATCAGCTGCAAAATATGTTTTTTCATATACATTAAAAAATCAAAATATAAACTTTAAAGAAATTTCAATTTTTACGGATAAAGCCCCCGATAATAGCATAGTAATTACTAAAGTGGTTATCGTAACAAACGAGCCGCCACAAAAGGTAAGAAATGCGTTAGCGGGACTTTTAGATAATCGAGAGGTTGAAATAATAAATGAATAGCTTAATTTTAAAGTATAAGGATAAACTTAAAAGTCCAAAAGTTCTTGTAATCATAGGTATAATAGGTATTTTGCTTATATTTATATCATCCCTTTTCACAGAAAAGGAAGAAGTAAAAACCACAGAGCTTGATATAGGTATTTCGTCTACAGAATACTGCGAGCAGCTAGAACAGGATATTAAAAAATTAGTTTCTAAAATCACAGGAAATAAAAATGTTACGGTAATAGTCACTTTAGAAAGCGGTATGCGGTATAAGTATGCCGACACTAAAGAAGGCTCGGTAGAAGATAAATCGGAAGATAGCACCAAGCTTTCAAGCAGCGAAACCAAACAGGGCTACATAACCGTAAAAACCGCAGAGGGCGGCGAAGAGGCGCTACTTGTTACAACCGAGATGCCTGAAATTCGCGGTGTTGCAATAGTATGTTTAGGCGGTGATAACGAGCTTATTGCCCAAAAAATTGAAAATACCGTTACAGCGGCATTAAATATTACATCTCAAAGAGTATCTATAGCAGGAGGAAATTAGAATGAAAAAAAGTAGGGTTTTAGGTAAAGGGCAACTTGCAATAGGTGTTATGGTAGTAGCCTTAATAGCTGCAGTATGGCTTAATACCAAATATATGCCAACATCTACAAAGTATTTAGGCGAAGCATCCTATGTATCGGCAAACTCCGCTAATGCGGTTGAAACATCAGCTAAAACCAATGAGCAAGACTACTTTGCTACCGCCAAAGCTGAACGCGAAAAGCAATTAAAAACAGCAACCGATACTGTAAAGGAACTTTTAAAAACTGAAAATTTAACCGACAAAGACAAAGAAACGGTACTAAAACAAATTGAAAGCATTGCCGACACTATGAAAAAAGAAGCCAATATTGAAGCTCTTTTAAAGGCAAAAGGCTTTACTAAGGCGGTAGCGGTTATAGGTAATGATGGTATAAATATTATCGTAAAATCCGATGGTCTTACCACTGCCAACACCATGCAAATACAGGATATTGTGGTTAGCGAATCAGGTCTTGACCTTTCTAAAGTTAAAATTATTCCCATAAAATAAAACCACCATTTCACCATTATTTATATTTATGCTTTAATTATATGTCGCCGAAAATTATGTGAATAAAAAATATACATAGAAATTTAAAAAAAAGTTGTTTTCTCTAAGATTAAGTGGTATAATAATAAAAAATACTAAAATGTTGTTATATATGGAGGTTAAATCTATGGCAAATACAAGCTCCGCCCTTTCTATCAATGTTGATGTTTTAAAGAAAATAACTAGGCTCGCCGCTACTGAAGTGAATGGCGTTGTAGGTATTCCTAATAAGAATATTGACCTTAAAGGTATTGTTAAATCCAAAAACCCCTTTGCGGGTGTTAAGGTTGAAAATGTAAACGGCGCTTTAGAAATCAGCGTTTACATAATTGTAAGCAAGGATTACAATGTTAAAACCATTGCCCAAGAGGTTCAGGAAAATGTAAAGGATAAAATCCAAACTATGACAGGCAGTGCCGTTACAAAAGTCAATGTTATTGTTTCAGACATTAAGCTTAAAGATGATCAAGTAGAACTTGAAGCTGAAGAAGCTTAAAACAATCTAAAAAAAGCCAACCGATTCGTGATAGAATCAGTTGGCTTTTATTTTTATTCTGTAAATAACGGGGTAGACAAATATCTCTCACCTGTATCGGGTAAAAGAACAACAATGTTTTTGCCATTATTTTCTTCTTTATTTGCAAGACCTATTGCAACACTTAAAGCCGCACCCGAAGAAATTCCTACAAGTATTCCTTCCTTTTTGCCTACTAATCGGCTTACAGAAAAAGCAGTTTCTTCTGTAACGGTTATAATTTCATCGTAAACCGATGTGTCAAGCACTTGCGGAATAAAGCCTGCGCCAATGCCTTGAATTCCGTGCGCTCCACCTACTCCACTTGAGAGTACTGCCGAGCTCTCAGGCTCAACCGCAACAACCTTTACATTAGGATTTTTAGATTTTAAATACTGCCCAACACCTGTAATTGTGCCACCTGTACCTACACCCGAAACAAAAATATCAACCTCACCGTCGGTATCTTCCCATATTTCAGGGCCGGTGGTTTTTTTGTGTACATCAGGGTTTGCAGGATTTACAAACTGACCCGCAACAAAACTATTTGGAATTTGTTTTGAAAGCTCTTCGGCTTTAGCTATTGCGCCTTTCATTCCTAAAGTACCATCGGTTAATACAAGCTCGGTGCCGTAAGCCTTCATAAGTAAGCGGCGTTCTACCGACATTGTTTCAGGCATTACAATAATAACTTTATATCCCCTTGCCGCCGCAACGGCTGCAAGCCCTACTCCTGTATTGCCCGAAGTTGGCTCAATAATAGTGGACCCTTGTTTTAATACACCTTTACTTTCGGCATCGTCAAGCATTGATTTTGCAACTCGGTCTTTAACCGAGCCCGCCGGGTTAAAATATTCAAGCTTTGCAAGTATTTTAGCTTTTAATTTTAATTCTTTCTCGATATTAGTAAGCTCTACTAAAGGCGTTTTGCCTATAAGCTCATCAACCGATTTATATATTTTGGGCATTGATGTTTTCTCCTTTGTTTAAGAGTATCAAAAGGTTTTGAAATTTATATAAACTTTAAAGTTATTATAACACAACAACTCCAATAAAACAACCATATGAAATTATAGTCACCAATATGTTCAATCACCTTAATTGCATAGAAATTAAAAAACCGACCCAAAAGGTCGGTTTTCTAATTTGGTGATCCATCGGGGATGAATCCGCTTGCGCGTATTCCTTGCTCGGCGACCGTTTGCTTTGCAAACAGTACCCGCCTTCGCACCGCTACGCTACAAAACAGTTATTTAAACTGTTTTGCTTTACGCTCAGCGCCCTCTCAGGGTTCGAATCCCCTCAGTTAAAATAAAAAAACGAAACAACCAAAAGGTTACTTCGTTTTTTGGTGATCCATCGGGGATTCGAACCCCGGACACCTTGATTAAAAGTCAAGTGCTCTACCGTCTGAGCTAATGAATCATTTTTGACAGCCTTAATATTATATCAACTACTTACGAGAATGTCAATAAAAAAATTCAATTTTTATAAAATTTTACGAAAAGTAGTAATGTTATTGCTATTTGCACCAAAATAATTATAGGTAAACCAAGCATAAACTTATTATGCTTGGTTTTATGGCGTATTATTCGCATTGTAATATACATAGCGACTGCGCCACCCATAATGCTGCAAAAAAGCAGATTGTTTTCACTTATTCTTTGCCAGTTCTGTTTTGCCGCTTTTTTATCGTAAACGCAAAAAATTACACTAACCACGCTTATTATAACTATATAGTATAAAAAATATTTCATTTTTTCTCTCTTTTTCTTTTTTGTTATTTTACCACAATTACACTACTTTTTCAATTTGTTTTTTAAGTTTGTTTATTATTCGCTTTTCTAGGCGGGATATATACGACTGCGAAATACCTAATGTGTCGGCAACTTCCTTTTGGGTATATTCGTCATAGCCGTTCATACCAAACCGCATTTCCATAATCTGCTTTTCGCGTACAGGAAGCCCGTTCACAAAGCTATTGAGAAGCTGTTTTTCATCCTCTTGCTCTACCCCTCTGCCAATTTCATCACCGTCACTGCCTAAAACATCAGATAGAAGCAGCTCGTTTCCGTCCCAATCAACATTTAAAGGCTCGTCAATAGAAATTTCGTGCCGTTGCGACGAGCTTTTGCGCAAAAACATTAAAATCTCATTTTCAATACAGCGCGATGCGTAGGTTGCAAGCTTTATATTTCTTTCAGGGCAGAATGTATTTACCGCTTTTATAAGCCCAATTGTGCCTATAGAAATTAAATCTTCAATATTAGTATTGCTGCTTTCAAACTTGCGCGCAATATAAACCACAAGCCTTAAATTATGTACTATTAAAGAATCACGCGAAGATTTATCGTTTTTATTTACAAGCTCCACTTCTTCTGTATATGTAAGGGGCGCGGGTAAGATTTCGGGACCGTTTATATAAAAGGTAGGCTTTACAATCCCTAATTTAAAAAGAATTTTATTTAAAAGATTTTTAAGCGTCATATCAATCACCTTAAAATTTTTGGATTTATAATTGCGTTGTAGTCTTCATTAAGCGGTGCCTTAGATACTGCTAAAATAGGCTTTTTAAGAAGAATTTTTTTGTCGTTTGCTTGAAGCAAAGCCCTTTCACAGCGAAAACCGTCTAAACTGCTGTCACCCGAAACAGTATTACAGGGCAAAAGCCTGTAAAGGTGGGCGTGCTTGCCATTCTCCATATAGTCGATATTACCAAATAAAGCTTCCACCTTAGATTTATCGGCTATAATAATTTCGCTGTCTGAAAAAATATCCTCTAAAGAATTTCCCGTATCAGCAATTGCCCGAAGATTTATCTCTTTACCGACGGCAGTAACTAAAATATCGCATCGCTCGGCTGTGTGACTGCTTTTTTTAAAAATTTTAAAGCTTACCGTAAAAACAATATACCCCACAGTAGAAAAAAGCACCAACATAAGCGGCGAAATATTAAAATATACTACCGAATTATTTATAACCATACCATAAGGCTTAAATACCCACCATAAAGCGAACATTATCCCCCCGTAAGCACAACCAACAACTAAAAATACCGCTACATTTTTTAAGTAGCTTTTTATTCCCGAAAATTTATAACAAACAAGCGTTAAAAGAAAAGCGACCATCGTTTTATATAAAAATTCCACTATTACTTTTTGCTGGGGCAAATATATGTAAGTACTTGAAAGTCCACCTATAAATGCCGCTAAAACTGCCCTGACGGTAGTGGTTTTCTCGCCTGTGATTTTAGCACAAGCCAAAAGCAAAAAATAATCGACCAAGGTATTTAAGAATATGAGCACATCCATATAAACAATCAATTAAATCACCAAATATATTATACCGCGAAACAAATAAAAATTTTGTCGATAGGAGAGTGCATTTTAAAAATAGTTTTTCGATTAAATACAAAAAACTGTCCCACTTTTTGTGAGACAGTTTTGCATTTGATATTTAATTTATTCACCAAATGGGAAGTTAAAGGCACCGCCGTTTCCTTCATTTTCTTCAGGAAGCTGAGGCAAGGTGTTGTTGTTCGGTTGCTCTTTTGTGAAGTAACTCGATTCACCCGCATTAGCCTTTAAGGTGGCTTGTATAGATTTAGATTTGCCGTTTACGCTAACAAAGGTAACCTTAACATTATCCCCTGCTTTTGATTTTTCTATAATATCAAGCACAATTTCATCGCTTGTCACTTCTATACCGTTTATATGGGTTATAATGTCTCCCTTAGTAACCTTTCCGAAAAGGTCGCTATCCTCCGAAACCGAGTCAACATAAAGACCCTTATACTTATAATCGCCAATTTCAGCCGAAACCGAATCAATTGCTCTATAACTTATACCTAATTTTGCGCGGCTTAGAACCTTACCGCTTTTTATAAGCTCTTCTGTAATACGCTTAACTGTAGTAGTAGGAATAGCATAACCTACAGCATCAATATCGCTTGATGCAAGCTTTGAAGAGGTAATGCCTATAACCTGACCATACATATTAACAAGTACACCGCCCGAGCTTCCGGGATTTATGGGGCAATCGGTTTCAATAAGGCGAGCTGAATAGCTTGAAGTGGTTTGTACACGCCTTGAAGTTGCCGAAACAATGCCCTTTGTAACGCTTGAAGCATTTGTAGCACCACCAGGTCTGCCGATTGCTACAACATTTTCACCAAAAATAATCTGGTTAGAATTACCGAATACCGCCGCTTTAAAGCTATTGTTATTAACCTTTAAAACCGCTAAATCGGACACCTTGTCACCTGCGATATACTGCGCATCATATTCCTTTTTGTCATAAGTGTAAATTTTAAATTTAGGTGAAGCAATTTCGGAATAGATATGGTCATTGGTTATGATATAGCCGTCATTAGAATAAATCACACCGCTTGCATTAGCCATTTCACCCGAAGAATTATAAACAACAATACCTACAACACTTGCATTAACCTTTTCATAAACCTGTGCGGCGGTCATTTCGTCGGTGTTTGTGGGTTTGGCTTCCAAACCTACTACCTCGCCACCCTTAGAAAACGATTTTGATAGCGAAACCTTGCCTAAATAATATCCGCCTGCGCACGCTGCAGTTAAAGCAATTACCAAAGCCAATAAGAGCGCAAAAAATTTAAGACCCCGACTCATTGGCTTGGTAGTTTCCATAGGTTCTACCTTTGTATAATTTATGGGACTGTATGGGATATAGGGAGGTTCTATCTTGGGTTCGGGTTCTACCTGCTCAGGTTCTACTGCTTCGAACACTTCTTCAGTAACCTGAACTTCATTATCTATAGCTTTGCTAGGCTCTGAAACAGGAGCTTCTTCCACAGTATTTTCTATTTGTTCTTGTGGTTGTTGCTCGTTTTCAAAATTAGCGTTTAAATCTTTAAAATCTTCCATATTAAATCTCCTTTGGTATAATAACTGTAAATGTGGTAAATATATTTTCCTTACTTTTTACTAAAATTTCACCCTTATGGGCAGTAACTATGGTCTTTACAATATAAAGCCCTAATCCCGTACTGTTTTTAACATTAGAGCGCGCTTTATCGCCCTTATAAAAGCGTTCAAAAACATAAGGCAAATCACTTTCAGTAATACCTTTACCCGTATTAGTTATAGTAAAGATTATATCCTCTGCTCGTTGCGAAAGCGAAAATGAAATTTTCCCTGATTCATTGGTGAATTTTATAGCATTATCTACAAGATTATAAACCACTTGATACAGTAAATCTTTATCAGCTTTAAGCATTACGCTATGCATAGCCTCAAGCCCTTCAACAGTTAGCCGTTTTTCTTCTATATTCTGCTCTCTGCTTATCATTATTGTACACAAAAGTTCGTAAAAGTCAAACTCCGACATATTTAAAACCGCTTCGCCTGACTCAAGCTTGGTAACACTAAGCATACCGTTTACCAGTCGGGATAGACGTTTTACTTCATCAGATACAATTTTAAGATAATATTCCCTGTTTTCAGGCTTTATAGTGCCATCAAGTATGCCGTCAATGAAACCGCTTATGGTAGTCATTGGGGTTTTAAGCTCGTGCGAAACATTACCTACAAAACTTCTGCGCATACTCTCAAGGCGGGACAATGAGTTTGTCATCATATTAAAGGATGCCGCAAGCTCACCAATTTCATCATCACTTGTAACCGGAACTCGCTTTGAAAAATCGCCCCGAGCCATAGCCTTTGCCGCTTCCGACATACTTTTAAGCGGTCTTGTAAGGCGGTAGGTCATAAGGTAAATGGCAATAACCATTAAAATTAAGGGTATTACTGCCCAAAGATAATAAAGTCTGGATATACGGCTTAAAATACCGTAAGTTTCGGATACAGGTGAGGCTGTAAAGATAAAATATTTACCCTCTTCATCCATCTTCCTTACCGATACGTACTGCGGTAATTTATACATATCAAGGGTTGTGATTTGCGAAGAATTTTCACCAGAATTGATTCTTGAAAGTATACGTGCAGGCACTATGTATGAGGAATGCATACATTTACTGTTCTCCTGCCATTCATTACAAGCACATAAAACCACAGCACCGTTATAATCAGTAATGAAAATATTACTGTCAAGTACCTTTGAGAGTGGAGCAGCTATACTTAGAAACTCCTCACCGTGTTCTTGGTAATTAAAATCGGTAAAGCTTTGGCTTATCTGCTCGCAACAAAATGATTGCCGATTGTACTGAGAATCGGCAATATGCTTATTAAGTACTACCGATAAAATCATCATAAGCGCAACCAAGCTTATTCCGACTATACTAACGGTTAAAAGAAAATATTTTTTAAAAAGCTTAAGCCTCATTATTTAACCTCAAATTTATAGCCCACACCCCAAACGGTTTTTAGCGACCATTCCTGCGATATGTTTTCAAGCTTTTCCCTAAGGCGTTTTACATGAACATCCACAGTTCTTGAATCTCCGTAGTAATCAAAACCCCAAACTTCATCAAGCAATTGGTCACGCGTGTAAACCCTATTGGGATTGCTGGCTAAATGATAAATAAGTTCCAATTCTTTAGGTGGTGTATCAATTTGTTTTCCGCATACTTCTAATTCGTAATTAGTAAGGTTTATACGTAAATTATCAAACTTTACCTCTTCTATTTGCTTTTTCTGATTGTCACTACTACGCCGCAATACTGCCTTGACGCGTGCTACAACTTCTTTAGTATCAAAGGGCTTTGTAACATAATCGTCAGCACCCAATTCCAAGCCTAAAATTTTGTCAAAAACCTCACCTTTAGCGGTTATCATAATAATAGGCGTTTCTAAAGTTTTTCTTATTTCTCTACAAACCTGCCAACCATCTAAAGACGGCAGCATTATATCAAGCAAAATCAAATCAGGCTTTTCTTTTATTGCAAGTTTTACAGCCTCAGCACCATCATTAGCAATAATTGTATCGTAGCCCTCTTTTTGAAAGTAAAGTCGCAAAAGCTCACAAATATTTACGTCATCATCTACTATTAAAATTTTATTTTTCACATTATTCGCCACCTTTGCAACATATTTTAACACACATTTCATGTAATTGTATTAAAAATATATGAATTTTTATTAAAAATCAAGTTTTACTTTGCCTTTCAAAGAAAAAGGCTGCCTTTGAAAAGGCAGCACATCAACTTAAAATTATTCTTCAGCCGATTCTTCTTCCTTCATCTTTGCGAAGCATTCACTGCAATAAACCGGACGGTCATCACGTGGAATAAAGGGCACCTTTGCTACACCACCGCAAGCAGCACATACTGCCTCGTGCAATTCTCTGGGAGCTCTACCTGCATTTTTACGCTTATCGCGGCAGGGCTTGCAACGTTGCGGTTCATTTACAAAGCCTTTGGATTCATAGAACTCCTGCTCTCTTGCAGTGAAAACAAACTCCTCTCCGCAGTCTTTGCAAACTAGTGTCTTGTCTTCAAACATTTTTGTTACCTCTCTTAGGTTTTTTATTATTGCCCCGGACGGAATCGCACCGTCGTCTTCCTTGTGAATGTTTTGCTTTTAAACTACATGGGCATATCCAAAGCGGCATTATATAGCCGCTATTTTCTTGCGTATTCTGGCCAGTGCATTATCCACTGATTTTTCTGTTATAGAAAGTGCCTGTCCGATTTCTTTATAACTTTTACCCGCTAGAAAGTTTTGTAGAACATTATATTCAAGCTTTGAAAGCTCAAGTTTAATGCTTTCTGTTAAAGCGGTATAGTCTTCTTTTTCTATAAAAATGCTTTCTGGAGTTTTAGTTGTCGAGATTTCGGTTTCCTCAATATACGAAATAAGCTCTTCGGGTATGTTTTTTTTACTATTGCTTTTTCTAAGGTGAGCAATTACCGCACGCTTAATACATACGCTTGCGAAAGCTGAAAAGCTTGACTGCTTTAAATCATAAGCTTTAATAGCAGCATAAAGTTCAAAGGTTACCTCTTGAACAACATCATCAAACTCATTTAACGGACAGTATTTTTTGGCAAATTTAGAAATGAGTGGTAAATATCTGTCAATTATAATTTTTAAATTTTCATACTTTCCGCTATTTATGAGTGCAATCAACTCATCATCAGTCAATTTTTTGTTATTTTCGACAAAATTCATACCCATTATTACACCAAAATAGTATTACTTCACAACCTTTTTCTATAATAACTTATATAAAATAAATTGTCAAGCCAAATTTTTCACTGAATTTTATTGCAATATAACCAAATACAGTATATAATAAATTCTAGAAAATATTATGCAAGGTGAAATAATTGAAAACCTTTTTAAAATTATCCCTATGCTTTTTATTAAGCATACTCACTATAACGTTAACTGTTACAGATTCGGCTTTCAAGATAGACGCCGCGAGTAAATCTTACACTATCCTAAAAGGCTATTCTATACCCAAAAAGGAAAAATATTCAGCGGGATATAATCTTAAAGTTAGCGTAACAGCTCGCGCCAAAGCAAAGGTTACAGCCACATTAAGCGACCAAAAAATAACCCTTACCCCTAAAGCCAAAACAGGTAATGAATTCACAAAATTTACGGGCATAATCACTCTTCCCAATAAGCACATTAAAGATAAAAATTTAGGTCCCATAAAATTTAAAGCAAGCTATAAAAACTACAAAGCTTCGCTAAAAACCAAAGACATTATTTGCAAAAAGCCGGGATTTATTAAATCTTCCGACAAGAAGGCCACACCATCCGGCAAGGGATACATAAATGTAGGTTCAGGAATTATTACCGAAATTGTGGCGACCCAAGCTGAAACCTTTAACGCTACATCAAACAAAGACACTTCAAAGCCTTATTATTCCTATCTGCCAAAAGGCACTGTGGATTACGGCTGTGCAAATTATACAACCATCAAGCGGGATGGTAAAAAATATAATCTTATAACCCTAAGGTATGGTCAAAAAGTTTATAAGGCAATCTATGACAAACCCGGCTTTAAAAAAATCACTATTGCTAAGCAATATGCAGGCACACTTCCCGACCACAATAAAATTACCGTTTCTTCGTTTAGTAACGGCTCTTCACACACCACCTTGAAGCTTGACACTCTTTGGAAAGCACCCTTTAAATTTAAACTTGGTAAGCAAGAGTATGGTAGCGATTACTCGGTAGATAAAATCACCTTTACATATATAGATATTAAATTTTGCTATGCAACCAAATTTAAAGGCAAAATCAAAATACCAAAGGATAATCCGTTATTCAAAAAAGCAAAAATAATAAAAAATGAATCCGATTACACCTTGCGTCTTTACCTTAAGAAAAAAGGCGGATTTTACGGTTGGGATTCTTATTATGATTCAAAAGATCGCTTGTGCTTTAAGTTTTTAAACCCCAAAAAAATCACCAAAGCCAAAAATAAATACGGTGCAGATTTAAGCGGTGTAAATATATTAATCGATGTTGGTCACGGCGGAATTGATAGCGGGGCTACCGGCTTTAGAAACACAAAAAAGACCGAAGCCGAACGTAACCTGAGCCTTGCAAAAAAATTGAAAAAGGAACTGAAATCTATCGGCGCTACCGTTTATATGACCCGTAACAGCGACACAACCTCCACTTATTATGAAAAAACTAAACTATTAAAAAACACAAAGCCGGACTATTGTATTGCAATTCATCACGATTCAAATAATTATTCCGGTCTCAATGGTTTTGGTGCGTATTACTATTATCCATTTTCTAAAAATGCGGCAAAATATGTGCTAAATAACACCACTAAAACAAAAATCTACAAGAACAAACATTTTAAATGGCATTATTATTTTATGAGTAGAGTTTCGGTTTGTCCTGTTGTATTGACAGAAAACGGTTATATGTCTAATTGGTACGACTTTAAAAATATTAAAAAAAGTGAAGTAAACACCAAAAAAGCCATAGCACTTACAAAAGGTATTGTAGCATACTTTAAGTCGATACAATAACCGCTTGAATTCACAGCAACTTTATTGTATAATTTAAATAGTATATTTTGAAAAAGGATTTTATTATGAATTTCACACCAATAGACAACAATTCTTTAGTAGAAGGCTTTTGTTTGATTAAAAGCGTAGATAAAAAAACCTCTTCAAAGGGCGACTGCTATCTTGATATGACCTTGGGTGACTGCGAGGGTGAAATTAACGCAAAATTGTGGCGCTATTCACCAGAAGTTCACGGTGAATATGAAGCTAACCAAATAATAAAGGTCAGGGGTACTATTTCGCAGTATAACGGCACCGACCAGCTTCGTATAGAGCGTATACGCCCCGCCACACCGGAAGACAACCTTAACCCGTGTGATTTTGTTAAAAGCTCGGGCTATTCTGCCGAAGAGATGTTTGATGAGCTTTTAAACCTATCTTTAAGCTTTTCGGATGAAAACCTAAAGTTGTTAGTAAGCGAAATTTTAAAAGACAACCGCCTAAAGCTTTTGTATTGGCCTGCGGCATTTAAGCTTCATCATGCAGTACGCGGCGGTCTTTTAATGCACACCCTTTCAATAGTTCGCTTAGCCGAGGGTGTTTGCAAAATTTACCCCTTTGTTGACCGCGACCTATTACTTTCTGGTGCTATTTTGCACGATATTGCAAAGCTTTCGGAGTTTGAGGTAGCCGATACAGGTATTGCTACGGGTTACTCTGTAGAGGGTAATCTTTTGGGGCATCTTACAATGGGCGCTATGGTAATAAACCGCTATGCCGAAAAGTTAGGGACTGATAAAAACACCGCTATGCTTTTAGAGCATATGGTGCTTTCTCACCACGGCGAGCCTGAGTTTGGCGCAGCGGTTAGACCTTCATTTATAGAAGCCGAGCTTTTATCCGAGCTTGACTTAATGGATTCACGCGTTTATGAAATGAAAGAAGCCATAGAATCCACCCCATCGGGCGATTTTTCGGCAAGACTTTGGGCTATGGATAACCGTAAGCTTTATAACCATAACCGCACTGATATGGATAAAACACCAAAATTATTTTAATACTAATATTAAAAGGAGTTATCGAAAATGAAAATTACAAAAGATATGCTTATAGGCAACGTACTTGATATTGATACAGGTTGTGCACAATATTTTTTTGAAATTGGTATGCACTGTCTTGGTTGCCCTGCTTCACGCAACGAAACAATTGAGCAAGCTTGTCAGGTTCACGGCACCGACTGTGATGCTTTAATTGAAAAGCTTAATAAATATTTTGAGAATAAGTAATGTCAGAGCTGAGTCTACGGCTTAGAACAATCGCTTCCCTTGTGCCAATAGGTGCAAGGGTTTGTGATGTCGGCACCGACCACGCACGTTTGCCGATTTATTTAAAGCAACATAAAATTGCGATAAGCGTAATCGCTACCGACCTTAATGAAAAGCCCCTTAAATTTGCAAAAGAAAATATAGAAAAAAGCGGCATTTCGGGTATTAAACTCAGGCTTTGTGACGGACTTTCGGCGGTACAAAAAGGTGAAGTCGATACGGTTATTGTTGCAGGTATCGGCGGGGAAGTTATGTCGGAAATACTAAAAAGCTGCAATTGGATTAAAAGTAGTAACATAACTCTTATTTTACAACCCACTACTTCGCCCGAGATTTTACGCAAGTCCTTAATAAATAACGGTTTTGATATACTAACCGAAATTCCGCTATTTGAAAACGGTAAGATTTACTCTATAATGACTGCTCGTTTTTGCGGCGGAGCACTCAACTATCCCGAGCATTTTTACTACATAGGAAAGGTGCCGAAAAATGAGGACGGCATTATCTATATCAAAAAGCAGCAAAAACGAATTTTTGACTGTATGAACGCTTATAAAAACATTCCTGCTAAGCAAAAGGAATATAAACTTTTTAACAAAATCTATCTGGAAATTAAAAAAACACTGACGGAGAATACTTAATGGCACTTGACGGCGCATTTCTTCATAAAATAATAGCCGAGCTTAAAGAGGCTATAGATTGTCATATTGATAAGATTTACCAACCTTCCCGTGATGAGTTGATTTTTTCCTTGCGCAAAAAGGGCTTCTCGAAAAAACTTTTAATTTCGGCTAAATCGGGTGCACAAAGGGTGCATTTTACAGAAAATAAGTACGAAAACCCCACTACGCCGCCTATGTTTTGTATGCTTATGCGCAAGTATTTGTCGTCGGCAAGGCTTATAGATATTACCCAACCTGATTTAGAGCGTGTCGTGATTTTTGTGTTTTCCACTTCTAATGAAATGGGAGACATTGTAAAAATCAAATTAGCGTGCGAGCTTATATGCGGCAAGGCTAATATAATTTTAATAGGCTGTGACGGCAAAATTATTGATGCACTTCGTCATAGCAGTGTTGAATCGGGTGGCAGACTTATTTTACCAACCGCTACTTATACCCTACCCGAAAAGCCCTGCAAATTAAATCCGTTAATAGTTTCGGCCAAAGAAATTGAAATGCAAACCGAAAACCGTTCTCTTTTATCAGCGGTTGAGGGTTTTTCACCCCTTATTTGCCACGAAATTACAGAAAGCAAAGATAAAACCTTCACTTTAGAAAAGATTTTGGCAGATATTAAAATCAACAATACCCCTGTTTTGCTTTATAATAGTGATGGTGAGCCTTTTGATTTCACCTATACTGAAATAAAGCAATACGGGGAACAATATAAAAGCACTGTTTTTGAAAGTTTTTCTGCCCTTTTAGACGCATTTTACACTGAAAAAGAAACGGCGTTGCGCATAAATACCGCCGCGCGCGATATTATAAAGCTTTTAAACAGTCTTAAAAATCGAGCTGAAAAGCGCTTGGCTATGCGACTTAATGAGCTTAAAAAATGTGAAAACCGTGAGAATTTGCGAATCTACGGCGAACTTATTAAAGCCAACTTGCATAATATTGAAAAAGGCTCTACCGTAGCTCGTGTACCTAACTATTACAGCGAAAACATGGAAATAGTATCTATCCCGCTTAACGCTTCACTTTCACCCGCAAATAACGCAAACAAATATTTCAAAGAATATAAAAAAACATATACCGCCGAGCAAACCTTAAAAGAACTCACTCAAAAAGACCGCGATGAAATAATTTATTTCGACTCGGTGCTTGACAGTATTGAACGCTCCTCTACACTTTCGGACATCTCTCAAATACGTGAGGAGTTAACCGACGCTAAATATATTAAACCCTTAGCATCCCGCAAAAAGCAAAGCCAAAACACAAACACCTTTAAAGAGTATCGCTCTAAAGAAGGTTATAAAATACTAGTAGGTAAAAATAACCGCCAAAATGATTATTTAACTACGGTATTGGCATCTAAATCTGACCTTTGGTTCCATGTGAAAAATATTGCCGGCAGTCATGTTATAGTGTTTTCAGACGGTAAGGTTGTGTCCGAAGATACCATATTACAAGCGGCATTACTTGCGGCAGAAAACTCTAAGGCCTCAAAATCTTCTAATGTAGCGGTTGACTATACTCCCGTAAGATATGTTAAAAAACCAAACGGAGCTAAACCCGGAATGGTAATATATACTACAAATAAAACGGTTTATGTGACAGTGAATGGAGAAGATTAAAATGAAAATAGGTATTTCTACCGCATCACTTTACCCAGTCGAAACCGAAATTGCTCTTGAAACCATAGGTAAATCTGGGGTCAAAACCTGCGAAATATTCTTTAATGCCGAAAGTGAGTTAAAGCCTTCCTTTATAGATATGCTGCTAGATATTAAAAATCAGTATGATATGGATATTACAGCAATTCACCCAACGCTTTCCTTGGCAGAATCATTTATGATTTTTTCAGACTACGAAAGACGTTTTTACGAATCTCTTAATAAATTTTCAATATATTCCGAAGTGGCGGCAGCTTTGGGTGCAAAATATATAAACCTGCATGGTGGAAAGCCTAACGGACTCACCACCGATGAGGAATACTGTGAGAAATATATGGCGCTAAACTATGAAACTCGTAAAAACGGTGTTATTGTTTTACAAGAAAATGTGGTACGATACCGTTCGGGCGATATTGAGTTTTTACGCAGTATGCGGGATATTTTAGGGGACGACGCACAGTTTTGCTTTGATATTAAACAAGCTATTCGCTGCGGATATAACCCTATAGACTTAATAAACGAATTTTATAGCAATATACGCCATTTTCATATAAGCGACCACTCTATCTCTTCAGACTGCCTTTTACCGCTTAATGGCAATTTTGATTTCAAAAGTTTTTTTAAAATTCTTGAAGAAAAAAACTTCCAAGGTGCTTGTGTTATTGAAGTTTATAAAAACGCCTATAAAAAAACTGACGAAATATTTGAATCATATAGAAATTTGAATAAAAAAACATATTGATTTATTATTCTATTTAATATATAATATATTGTGGACTGTTATTTTAACATTAAATTTAAGAAAAGAGGTTTATCGTGAACGAATTTTCCATTTATCACATTCTTCGCTTATTTATCAAAAACTTTTTTGTAATTTTCCTTTGTGCAGTTGTTTTTGGTGTAGCAACATTTTGCTATAGCGAATTTCAGCTTCAAGAGCGCTATGCAGCATCAGGCTCAATTATTGTTACCAATGGTGGTATGCTTGAAGAATCACCAAACGACTCTCAATATGTAGGCGGTGATAAAATAAACAACTCGGATATTACCGCTTCCATAAATTTATTATATACTGTTAAGGATTTGTTAGCATCTAAAGACAGTATTTACCAAGAACTTTCAAATAAGCTTGATGGAAAATATTCCGCTAGACAGCTTAAAAGCTTTATAACTCTATCTACTCGCCAAGATTATTCACTTTTTATTGATGTGAGGTTTGAATTAAGCAACAAAGAGGACGCTACCAAAATCACCAATATGTTCTTGGAATTAACCCCGGAATGTATAAGTGAAGTTCTTCCCTACTCGCGCACAAGTATAATTACTCGCAGCACAGGCGCGGCAAAAACCTATCCCCGCACCCTTAGTTCTACAGTCGTTGCAATGATTATCGGCGCACTCTTAGCATTTGTTGTTGTATATATAATCTCTCTTTTCAACACTACTATCAAATCCGAAGATGATTTCAAAGAAAGATACAACATTCCACTTTTAGGCGATATCCCCGACTTTGCAACAGCTAAATCTGGTAAATATACAAAATCTTATTATAATGGAGGCAGTTATTATGAGCATTAAGACAGCAAAAAATTCTAAAACTGAAAAACTTGTAACTGCAGAATCCAACAAAACCCCTTTCGCGGTTGTAGAAGCATACAAAAACCTTCGCACAAATTTAATTTCAGTTTTAGAAAAAACAAATGGTAAAGTTTTAGCAATTACAAGCCCAAATGCAGCCGAAGGTAAATCTACCACTGCTTTAAATATTGCCATAACCCTTTCACAATTAAATAAAAAGGTTGTTATATTGGATACCGACTCGCGAAAGCCATCTATCCATAAAAAAATTAGAATCAACAATAACACGGGTTGTATGGACTACCTTTTAGAAACCCATAGCTTAGAACAAATTGCTAAGAACTATAATCCTTATTTGGATATAATAACTTCGGGCTCTAAGGTTAAAAATCCGGCCGAATTATTTAGCAGTGCTAAGTTTGTAGCGCTTTTAAAAGAACTAGATGAGCATTACGATTATATTGTGCTTGATACTCCACCTATTAACCTTGTATCAGATGCATTGATAATCGCTCGAAAATGCGATGCCGTTGTGATGGTTGTAAGGCCCAATACAACTAAGTACCAAGCCTTTGAAGCAGCTTACGACAGTCTTAAGGTTTTAAATATCGACCTTGACGGTGTTATTATTAACGGCTCCGGCGGAAAGCACTCTTATTATAAAAGTGCTTATAAAACATACAAAGCCTATTCAACCTATCAGGATAACAAATAATTTAATAAATTAACGGGAGAACTTACTCTCCCGTTTTTAAATATTAAAATGTCAAAAATCTGGAGGTGGCAATATGTATCTTGATATTCACTCACACATTTTATCAGGCATTGACGACGGTGCAGAAGATTTATCGGTATCTTTAGCACTTTTAAGCGATATATATAATCAAGGCGTTACAGATATTATTGCCACTCCCCACTTTATACCCATATCAGATGATTTGGAAGATTTTTTGGAATGCCGCAAGAAAGTTTTCTGCGAACTTAAAAACGCTTTAAAAGACAAACCCCACCCTAATATTTATTTAGGTTGTGAGTTGCTTTATTATAGTGGTTTGAGTTATGCTTCTTCCTTAGAATGCTTTACTATAGCAGATTCTAAATATATTCTATTAGAAGCCGATTACGGCCCTTTAAGTGACAAATTTTTAACCGAAATTTTACACCTTAGAGAATTAGGATTTGAGCCTATTCTTGCACATATTGAGCGATATCAAAAAGCAAAAGGATTCATAAAATTTATAAATTTTATCAAAGTTAATGGCATTTTAACTCAGGTTAATGCTACCGCTTTTAATAATAAAAATTATACCAAACTAATTAAAAAGCTTGTAAAAGAAGACCTTATTACCTTTCTCGCTTCAGATACGCACTCTTTGGATGTGCGTCCGCCTATGATAGAGGACGCATTAAAAAGAATTACCTTTGACTATGGAAAAGAATATGCAGAAAAACTGATATCAAATTCACAAAAACTACTTTCAGAAATTGTTAAAAAGGAATCTCAAGTATGATTTCACATACTCTTAGCATAAACAATAAAGATGGTGTTACCTATATTACATTCCCTAAGTTTGAAAAAACAGGTATTGTAAACCTTTTATTTTCTACCCGCTTAGGCGGTGTAAGTGACGGTATATGGTCTAGTATGAACTTGAGCTTTAACCGCGGCGACAAGCGTGAAAATGTTTTGGAAAACTATAGGCTTTTATGCAACTGCAAAGGTATTGATATAAATAACCTTGTTTTAGGTAAACAAACCCACACAAATAATGTTAAGACTGTAACCAAATTCGATTGCGGCACAGGAATTTTTAAAGAAAGTTTTTGTGATGTTGACGGGCTTGTAACCAATCAAAAAGGTGTAGCGCTTGTGACACAATATGCCGACTGCACTCCCCTTGTATTTTTAGATACCAAAAACCAAGTAATCGCCACATCACACGCAGGTTGGCGCGGTACTGTAAAAGAAATTGGGAAAAAAACTGTAGAGAAAATGGTGAATGAGTTCGACTGCGACCCCAATAATATAATAGTAGGTATTGGACCGTGTATTAAGGAATGCTGTTACGAAGTTGACAACCCGGTTTTCAACGAGTTTTCAAAGCTCTCTTACCTTGACTTAAGCAAAATTTTCAAAGAAAAAGAAAACGGACGGTACATGCTTAACTTAGTAGAAGCTAACAGGCAAATTTTAATAAATGCCGGAATACCCGAAGATAATTTTGATTTATCAGATATATGCACTTGTTGTAATTGTGATACAATGCATTCCCACCGCAAAACTAAAGGTGAGCGCGGTAACTTGGCGCTTATAATAGAGTTAAAGTAAAAAATCAAGGAACAATAAGGTTCCTTGATTTTTTTATTATAAATATTCCTACGGTGCATTTTGTAATACAGGTAGCCGAATAAACAAAGTATAAAAATCCGTCTAACCGAGTAAAAAGATTGCCAAAAGTTACTGTACTGCCAGCTGCCGAATAAGCAAATTCAAGTTCTCCCGCAAACTTTATACCAAAAAGCAAAACCGAATTCAAAACAGTAAATCCCAAAAATAAAAAACCTAAAGAAAGCCCGCTAAGTAAAATACCTTTTTTGATTTTTTCCTGTTTTGCAAAAATGCCTAAAGCTATAGATGGCATTACAAGACTTTTAAAATAAAAAACGCTTTGTGAAAACATAGTGTTAAAACTTGGCAGTTTATATATATAAATATTTTTAAAATTAAAATCTTTAAATGTAGATAAAAAGAAAAACAACACCACCGCAACCGATAAAAATCCGCAAATAAGCGAAAATTTAAAAAACGTATTTGATTTTTTGAATCCTAAATACACCAGTAAAAAACAAAATGGTAACAATATAAATAATCTTGGTGTATCAGGTAATAAATTCTTACTTATAAACTTTATAAAACTTATAAATGTATCACTCACAATAAAAAAACCAAACCAAAAAACAGGCAGGGCACTTATTTTGTTTATAGGTATAAAATATGCAGCAAAACCAACTATTAGCGCGACAAAACAAGAAATCAAAAACACTAAAAAATTATATTTGTCGGCTGTTTTGTCGGGTGCTGTAATGCAAGCATTACCCAAAATAAAAAGCACCGAAAGCATTATAAAATGTTTAGAATAAAATCTTTTATCATCCACCGAAAATCAGCCCCCCATCTTTTATGCTTACTTTAGGCAAAGCGGAACTATAATCAGTAGCGGCAAACTCAAATAATCGATTTTTAAAGTCCTTGTTTTGTTCTAATAACCCCATAATATCAAACCCTACAGTTAAAGAAGATATGGGTTTTACTGATAAAAGCTTTTGCGTATTTTCGCTTTTTATAAGAAGCGCTGAAAGAGTTATTTTTTCATTTTCAATGCAGTAAAGCACTATATTTCTTAAGTCATTTTGGCTTATGCTATCGCCAATTACTATAACACCACAATGTGATAATAAAAGTGGTTGTGTGCATTGTTCTTTAATTTGTTTTATTGCCGCCTTTAGAGTTTGCCCTTCACCCTTTAAAAGTTTAACAGACTGCTCGGTATCTTCACTGTTTATTATTACCGATTCGAAGCAAACCTTATAGTAATTATTCTCTTTGTCAAAACCCATACTTGACACTAAATATTCAGGACCACGTTTTTCACAACCACACAAAAATAAAGCCAAAATTAAAATTAAAAAAGCTTTTTTCATTTGTATCTTCCTTTGCGGATAATGTTGCGGTTAAATAGTGGTCGCTCTTTCATATTTCTCCACGAAGCCCTGAAAAGTGTATCCTTAAGTGACTGAAAATTCGCCCTTTTAAGCGAGATGGTATAATCGGTAGAATAAGAATAAATTGATAAAATATAAAGTAACAAAAACATAGCACCCATAATATAACCATAAAGACCTAAAAATGCTGACAGTAAAACAAATACTATTCTTAAATAAAATACTGCGGTTTTAAGGCGTGGAAGCATTAGTCCCGCTATGCCGGAAAGTGCAACCGCAATCAAAATCGGCGAGCTTATAATCCGTGCTTCTACCGCCGCCTGACCCACAACAAGACCGCCTACAATACTTAAAGCGTGACCTAAGTTTTGGCTCATACGAATTCCAGCTTCTTTTAATATTTCGAAAACAAGTATCATAATAATACATTCACCTACAGGTGTAAAAGGCACCCCACCGCGTAACTGCATAACCGAAATAGCAAATGATGTGGGTAATAACTGTCTATGAAAAGTAGAAATAGCAATAAAAACAGCAGGTATGCTAATGCTTAAAAAGAAACAAAAATAACGAAGACACCTTTCTGCCGATGAAAGTAAAAAATTTTGGTAATAGTCTTCGTCAGACTGAAAATTTTCCGAAAACAAATAAGGTATTGTAGCAACTATGGGTGTGCCGTCTACTACTATTGCTATTCTGCCTTCAAGCAGTCTTGCCGCTGCAATATCAGGTCTCTCGGTAGAGCCGTTTGTCTTAAAGAGTGTAAATCTCTTACCGCTTATTTGCTCTACAATATAGTTGGTATCAAGTATTCCGTCAATGTCAATTTTGTTTATTTTTTCTTTGATTTTTTCTACAGTTTTCAGGTCAGCAAGGGTGCCTAAATAACACACAAAAACAGCGGTCCCTGTACGCCTGCCAATCCTTAACATTTCTATACACAAATCTGGGGTTAAAAGTTTGCGTCTAAGCATTGCAAGATTTAAAAGCGCTGCTTCTTCAAAGCCCTCACGCGGACCCTGTAAAATCCGTTCCTCCATAGGCTCGGTAATACCACGTGTACGAAAACCTTTGACATCCATCATAAGCGCTTTACGGCTTCCGTCTATAAGCAAAAGCGCTTCACCATACAGAATGCCCTGTAAAATTTCGGCTACATTATCAAGCTTTTTAACATCCCTCGCAAAAAGTATCTGTTTACCTATATAATCGGCAATATCACTACCTAAAGCGGTTGCATTTACAGTTATTAAAGGACGGATAATAGCCTCATTTATCTGGTCAGAATCGGTCATACCGTCCATATACACAAGCGCGCAGTTAAGTGAAATCCCATTATTAGAGCTAATCTCCTTAACCCTTAAAATTACGTCCTTTTTAAAAATATCCTTAAAAAGCGCAATATCCTTTTTTAAGCTTCCGCTTAGATACAAATTCTTGTAATCTGATATCTGTCCCGACATATTTTCACCACACATTATTTTTAAATAGTGTGCACAAATATTCCAACAAAATGCAAACAACCTTCCGTACGGAAGGTTGCTCTAAGTTTAAATTACTTTTTATACTCTACATATTCTTCTAAACACATATCGAGTTTGTTTATTTCCTTTGCAGTATTTATACCTACAAAGCGCCAATGCCAAGATTCATGTATAACACCTGTTTTTTCCTGCTTATCTTTTCGATATCGCATTATAAAACCATAATTTTCTGCGTTTTTCTCTAACCATTTATATGCCTTTGTGTTTTCAAAAGAAGAATTGGCACAGTTTATATCAAGCGCCAAGCCTGTGTTATGTTCACTCGTTCCGGCTCTTGCTACAACTGTTGCAGCTTTATCCTCTGCTTCAGATTTGGGTACACCGTTTGCTATTTGCTTTTTAACCTGTTTTTCGAAAAGCCATTTCTGAGTGGCATAAGAACGGTAGGGTGACCAAACACCTATATCTATTCCCTCTTTTCTCGCATCGTCAAGCATAGCTTTTAAGTAGGGCCAAATATCCTTATCAATCTCGGTAAGCGAGCCCTTTATATACTTTTGGGGTATAGTAGTAAGGTTGCCTTCATAATCATAATCTTCTGGTAAAGGATTCCAACCATTTACAAGGGTTAAATTACTATATGAAGCATCTAGTCCGTGAGGTGTTACTTGCGAACTTGTAATTTCACTCTCAGTAAGAGAAGACATATCTGAACCGCTACTGCTAATTATACTTTCATTATTTTCGCTTGAAACAATATTACTTGATTGCTCACTTTGCGAACTTTGGGAAGAAATGATATCATTCTCTCCGCTTACAGTGGAAACAATATAAACAATAAGAGTTACTAATGCTACTATTATTACTGCACAAAGACTCAAAAATATATTTCTTTTTAAAACTGCTTTTTGTCTTTTATTCATAAAATCACCTATTCGTCAAGTTTGAGTACTGCCATAAATGCTTCTTGCGGTACTTCAACATTACCTAAGCGGCGCATACGTTTTTTACCTTCTTTTTGCTTTTCAAGAAGCTTTTTCTTACGGGTAATATCGCCGCCATAGCACTTAGCAAGCACATCCTTACGCATAGCCTTTACGGTTTCTCTTGCTATTACCTTTCCCGAAACTGCAACCTGAACAGGCACCTCAAATAACTGGCGCGGTATAAATTCCTTTAATTTTTCGGCAATCTTGCGAGCCCTTGCATAAGAATTATCGGTATGCACAATAAAAGACAAAGCATCCACCATATCGCCCGCAAGCAATACATCCAATTTTACAAGCTTACTCTTTTCGTAGCCTTTCATTTCATAATCGTAGCTGGCATAACCTTTTGTACGGGATTTTAAAGCGTCAAAAAAATCGTAAACAATTTCGCCCATAGGCATAATATAGTGAATATCTACGCGGTCACCCATATACTTCATATCCGTATAAACACCGCGGCGTTCTTCACAAAGCTGCATAATAGTGCCAACATAATCACTCGGTGAGTAAATATGAACATCTGCTACAGGCTCAAGCGCTTCGACAATTGTTGCAGGGTCGGGGTAGTTTGTGGGGTTGTCTACCGTAATAGTTTCGCCCGTAGTTAAAGTAAACTTATACTCAACGCTTGGTGCAGTAGTAACAAGGTCAAGATTATACTCACGCTCTAATCTTTCTTGAATAATCTCCATATGCAAAAGACCTAAGAAACCACAACGGAAACCAAAGCCCAACGCATTAGAACTTTCGGGCTCGAATAAAAGCGAAGCATCATTTAACTGTAATTTATCAAGCGCGTCTCTTAAATCGGGATATTTAGCGCCATCGGCAGGATAAATACCGCAAAAAACTACGGGATTTACCTTTCTGTAACCCTCAAGAGCCTCTGGTACAGGATTATTAGCTAAAGTAACGGTATCACCCACACGGGCTTCGCTGACAGTTTTAATTGATGCGGCAAAATAACCAACCTCACCCACTTCTAAAACATCGCAAGGCTCCATAGAAGTAGCGCGTTTTCTACCTAATTCAACAATATCAAAGGTAGCGCCGGTTGCCATCATTTTAACAGTATCGCCGGCTTTAATTCTACCACTCATAACACGAAAATAAACAATTACACCCTTGTAAGAATCATAATAAGAGTCAAAAATCAATGCTGAGAGTGGTGCATCGGCATCCCCTTTTGGAGCAGGGATTTCGGTAACAATTTTCTCAAGCACTTCTTCTATATTGATACCTGTTTTAGCTGATATCAGCGGAGCGTTATCAGCAGGAATACCAATAATATCCTCTATTTCAGCCTTAACACGCTCAGGCTCGGCAGAGGGTAAGTCAATCTTATTGATAACCGGTAAAATTTCAAGCCCGTGGTCAACCGCCAAATAGGTGTTTGCCAAGGTTTGCGCTTCAATGCCCTGCGAAGCGTCAACTATTAAAACCGCACCCTCACAAGCCGCAAGTGAACGCGAAACCTCGTAATTGAAGTCAACATGGCCGGGAGTATCGATTAAATTAAGCTCGTACCTTTCACCATCCTTAGCGTCATAGTACAAGGTTACCGCGTGAGCCTTAATGGTAATACCGCGCTCCCTTTCTAAGTCCATACTATCAAGTATTTGCTCTTCCATATCGCGTGTTGCTACCGACTGTGTATACTCTAAAAGACGGTCAGCCAAGGTAGACTTGCCATGGTCAATATGAGCTACTATACAAAAATTTCTGATTTTATCAAGTGGAAATGACACTTAAAATTTCTCCTTAATACAAATATCTATGATATTGTACCATAAACCAAGAAATTTTACAAATAATTTATTTGAAATTTATAAAGTAATTTTCTTGACATATAAATACTATTATGGTAAAATATATAAAATTAAAATATATCTTTAAATACGGTGCTGTGACGCCGGCAAGATTGTAATATGAATTTTAAAAGTGTAACCCCAAGGGGTTATGCCGTTTATTGTCGTATACACCTTGCTGTCAAGCAGGGTGTTTTTTGAAAACGAAAGGCGGAAATTTTTATGAAAAGCATAATTAAAAATGCTACAGTTTATGAAAACGGTTCATTCGTTTGTAAAGATTTTTCGCTAACCGTTAGCGGTATTGTTTCTAATTTTAATAATGTGTTTGTATTCCCGGCTTTTTGTGATGTTCATGTTCATCTTCGAGAGCCGGGTTTTTCATATAAAGAAACCATAAAAAGCGGTACTTTAGCCTGTGCGCGCGGTGGGTATAGCGATGTTTGCTCTATGCCAAACCTAAACCCCGTGCCCGATAGTTATAAGAATTTACAAAAACAACTTGATATTATAAAAACCGATGCAGTTATAAATGTTCACCCCTATGCTTCAATTACAGTAGGACAGCAAGGTGAAAAGCTTTCGGATTTCCAAAACTTAAAACACGCTTTTGCCTTTTCGGACGACGGCAAAGGTGTGCAGGATACCGAAATGATGAAAACCGCTATGCTAAAAGCCAAAGAGTTAGGTAAAATAATTGTAGCGCATTGTGAAGATAATAGCCTTCTTTTTGGAGGATATATTCACGACGGCGAGTACGCAAGACTGCACGGTCATAAGGGCATCTGTAGTGAAAGCGAATGGAAGCCTATTGAACGCGACCTTAAGCTTGCAAAGGAAACCGGTTGCAAATACCATGTTTGCCATATATCTACCAAAGAAAGTGTTGAGCTTATAAGAAAAGCAAAATCCGACGGCGTAGATGTTACCTGTGAAACTGCTCCCCACTACTTAGTGCTTACCGATATGGATTTAAAAGAAGACGGCAGATTTAAAATGAATCCACCACTTAGAAGTGAACAAGATAGAATTGCACTTATAAACGGCATAAAGGACGGCACTATTGATATGATAGCAACCGACCACGCACCGCATAGTGCCGAAGAAAAATCTAAAGGTTTAGAAAAAAGCGCTTTCGGTATAGTGGGAATAGAAACCGCTTTCCCTGTTATGTATACCCATCTTGTTAAAACGGGGATAATAACCTTAGAAAAGCTTATTGAAATTATGGCTATAAACCCTCGTGAACGCTTCGGTATTAAACCTAGCGGATACACAGTATGGGAATTAGATAAAAAATTCACTGTAGACACAAATGAGTTTTTATCAAAAGGGCGTGCAACCCCTTTTGAAAACTGTGAACTTTACGGCGAATGTAAGCTAACCGTAGTAAATAATGAAATTAAATACATTAAGGAGTAATAAAAATGGCTAAGAGAACAGACTTAAAAAAGATTTTGATTATAGGCTCAGGTCCTATTGTTATAGGTCAGGCTGCCGAGTTTGACTATGCAGGCACTCAAGCTTGCTTAGCTTTAAAGGAAGAAGGGTACGAGGTTGTACTTTGTAACTCTAACCCCGCTACTATTATGACCGATACTACCATTGCCGATAAGGTTTATATGGAGCCTTTGACCCTTGAATTTATAGCAAAGGTAATAAGATACGAAAGACCCGATGCTATTGTCCCCGGTATTGGCGGACAAACAGGTCTTAACCTTGCTATGCAGCTTGAAGAAAAAGGCATTTTGAAGGAATGCGGTGTTGAACTTTTAGGTACAAGCAGTAAGAGTATTGAACGCGCCGAAGACCGCGAGTTATTTAAAGAGCTTTGTGAATCCATTGGCGAGCCTACTATCCCTTCACAAATTACCTACTCCTTAGAAGAAGCTAAAAAAGCAGCCAATGATATTGGATACCCCGTTGTACTTCGTCCTGCATTCACCTTAGGCGGTACAGGCGGCGGCTTTGCATACAACGAGCAAGAGCTTGTAGAAATTGGTCTTAACGCATTCAAGCTCTCTCCTGTTCATCAAGTGCTTATTGAGAAAAGTGTTAAAGGCTATAAGGAAATTGAGTTTGAAGTTATGCGTGATGGTAACGATAACGCTATTACCATCTGCGGTATGGAAAATATTGACCCTGTAGGCGTTCATACAGGTGACTCTATTGTTGTAGCTCCTATTATGACACTTAACGACCACGACCTTAAAATGCTTAGCGACTCTGCCATTAAGCTTATTCGCGAGCTTAAAATTGAAGGCGGCTGTAATGTTCAGTTTGCACTTGACCCCAATTCTTCACAATATTATTTAATCGAAGTTAACCCCCGTGTTTCTCGTTCGTCGGCGCTTGCATCAAAAGCCAGTGGCTATCCAATAGCTCGCGTTACCGCTAAAATTGCAGTTGGTATGACATTGGAAGAAATTGCTATTGCCAACACCAACGCAGCATTTGAGCCAAGACTCGATTATGTTATTACTAAATTCCCCCGCTTCCCATTCGATAAATTCACCACTGCCTCTAATGTCTTAGGTACACAAATGAAGGCCACTGGTGAAGTTATGGGTATCGGTACTACTTTAGAAGAAAGCTTACTTAAGGGTATCCGTTCTCTCGAAATTGGTATTACCCACCTTTACCACCATAAGTTTGACAATATGACCGACAACGAGCTTCGCGAATATATTAGCGAGCTTCGTGACGATAACCTTTTCGCTATTGCAGAGCTTCTTTATCGCGGTGCAACTATTGAGGAAATTCACGAAATTACAAAAATTACCGCATTCTTCCTTGAAGCTATTAAACGCATTATCGAAATGGAAAGAACTCTTAAAGAAAATAAGTTCAACCTTGCAACCTTAAAGGAAGCTAAGAAGATGGGCTTCTCAGATAAATATATTGCAAGAATGTGGGAATGTGACGAATTGGGAGTCTACAACTTCCGTCGTGAAAATAAGGTATACCCCGTTTACAAAATGGTTGATACCTGCCACACAAATGCATATATTCCCTACTTCTATTCTTCTTACCACGATGAAAACGCTTCTCGCCTTACCAATAAAAAGAAAATTGTGGTTTTAGGCGCAGGTCCTATCCGTATAGGTCAGGGTGTTGAGTTTGACTACTCTACCGTACATGCCGTTACCACCATTAAAAATTCAGGCTATGAAGCAATTATCATAAACAATAACCCCGAAACTGTTTCTACCGACTACACTACAGCCGACAAGCTTTACTTTGAGCCTTTGACACCCGAAGATGTTATGAACATTATTGAGTTTGAAAAGCCTGAGGGCGTTATTGCGTCATTAGGCGGTCAAACCGCTATAAACCTTGCCGAGCCTCTTCGTGATAGGGGTGTTAAGATTATCGGTACCGACTGCGATGCTATTGAGCGCGCCGAAAACCGTGATAGTTTTGAAAAAATACTACACGAGCTTAATATCCCACAGCCCAAGGGTAAAGCAGTTACCAAAATTGAAGATGGTATTGCCGCCGCTAAAGAAATTGGCTATCCTGTGCTTGTGCGTCCTTCCTTTGTATTAGGTGGACGAGCTATGCAAATTGTTGCCGACGAAGAACAGTTAAAACACTACCTTAAAACTGCGGTTGAAATCGATGAAGACCGTCCTGTACTTGTTGATAAATATATCCAGGGTAAAGAGGTAGAGGTTGATGCTATCTGCGATGGTAGAGATGTATTTATCCCAGGTATTATGGAATTGGTTGAGCGCACAGGTGTACACTCTGGAGACTCAATAAGCGTTTACCCCACTTTCAGTATTTCAAATAAAGTTAAGGGTATTATTTTACAGTATGCTAAGAAATTAGGTCTTGGCATCGGCATTGTAGGTCTTTACAACATACAGTTTATTGTTGATAAGGACGAAAATGTATTTATTATTGAAGTTAACCCGCGTTCTTCAAGAACTGTTCCTTTCCTTTCAAAATCTACAGGCTATAGCCTTGCGGATATTGCAACCGAAGTAATTTTAGGTAAATCCTTAAAAGAACAAGGTATTTTCGATATTTACCCACAAGAAAAAGACCGTTGGTATGTTAAAGTACCGGTATTCTCTTTCAATAAAATTCGTGGTCTTGATGCATATCTCTCCCCCGAAATGAAGTCAACCGGTGAAGCAATAGGCTATGACGATAAGCTTACCCGCGCGCTTTCTAAGGCATTACAGGCTTCGGGCATGCGTGTTCAAAACTACGGTACTGTATTTGTTACCATAAGTGATAAAGATAAGGAAGAAGCTTTACCGCTTGTTCGCCGTTTCTACAACTTAGGCTTTAATATTGAAGCTACAAGCGGCACCGCAAAGTTCCTTAAACAAAACGGTATAAATACAAGAATATTAAAGAAAATTGAAGAAGACCCCAACGAAATCCACGATGCTTTACGCCAAGGCCATATCGCTTATGTTATAAACACCCGCGATATTGAGTCAAGCGGTACTGCTACAGACGGATTTAAAATCAGAAGCTACGCTACCGAAAATAACGTTACAATCTTTACAGCGCTTGATACCGCACGCGTGCTTTTAGATGTTTTAGAAGAAACCACACTTACAATTTCCACTATTGATGCATAGGAGATAACTTATGACAACACAGGGAATTTACGAAATTCTTTACAATTTTAAAATTGCTCCCGATGTTTACAGTATGGTGCTTGCGGGCGATACTTCGTCCCTTTTAGCACCGGGACAATTTGTAAACATTAAGTTAGAGGGCAAATATTTACGCCGTCCCATCTCAGTATGTGACTACAACCAAGAAACCATAACCTTGATTTACAAGGTTGTGGGTAATGGTACCGAGCAAATGTCCAAAATGAAGGCGGGCGAGAAATTAGATGTTTTGGTGGGACTTGGAAACGGCTTTAATCCCGAAAAAGCAGGCGATAAGCCCCTTTTAATCGGTGGCGGTGTCGGTATCCCGCCCCTTTACAACCTTTGTAAAGAGCTTTTAAAAATGGGTAAAACCCCAACCGTTATTTTAGGCTTTAATAAAAAAGAAGAAATCTTTTACGAAGATGCCTTTAAAAACTTAGGTGCAAATGTTATTGTAACTACTGTTGACGGCTCTTACGGAGTAAAAGGCTTTGTTACAGACGCTATGGATATAGAATATTCCTACTTCTTTACCTGCGGACCTATGCCTATGTTTAAAGCGATTGAAAGTAAAGCTGTAACAAGCGGTCAATATAGCTTTGAAGAAAGAATGGGTTGCGGCTTTGGTGCTTGTATGGGCTGTAGCTGTAAAACAAAATACGGCAACAAGCGTATTTGTAAGGACGGCCCTGTTCTTTATAGGGAGGAAATAGTATGGTAGATACAAGCGTAATGCTCTGCGGAATTAAAATGGATAACCCTGTTATCCCCGCAAGTGGAACCTTTGGTTTCGGTTATGAATTTGCAAGCCTTTATGATATAAACTGTCTTGGTACATTTTCCTTTAAGGGTACCACAAGGGACGAACGTTTTGGCAACCCCACACCCCGTATTGCAGAATGCGCGGAAGGTATGCTAAACTCGGTAGGTCTTCAAAACCCCGGTGTAGATAGGGTTATAAGCCAAGAATTACCAAAACTTAAAGAATGTTTTAACAAGCCGGTTATGGCTAATGTAAGCGGATTTTCAATTGAAGATTATGCTTATACCTGCGAAAAATTAGATAGTCAGCCGCAAATTGGTTGGTTTGAAGTAAATATTTCCTGCCCGAATGTTCACGGTGGCGGTTTAGCTTTTGGAACAAGTGCTAAAAATGCTGCCGAGGTAACAAAAGCGGTTAAAAAGGTTACTACAAAACCCGTATTTATAAAACTTTCCCCGAATGTTACCGATATTGTAGAGATTGCAAAGGCTTGCGAAGCTGAAGGTGCAGACGGTGTAAGCCTTATAAATACACTTTTAGGTATGCGAATAGATTTAAAACGCAGAAAACCAATTTTGGCTAATAAAATGGGTGGATTTTCAGGCCCTGCAATTAAGCCTGTAGCGCTTCGAATGGTTTATCAGGTTTATGATGCGGTTAAAATACCGATTATCGGTATGGGTGGTATTTCTACTGCCGATGATGTAATTGAAATGATGCTTGCAGGCGCTACTGCAGTACAGGTAGGCGCTGCAAACCTTGTAGAACCGTTTGCTTGCAAGAATATTATAGATAATCTTCCTAAAGTAATGGAAAAATATGGAATAAACAGTTTAACTGAAATTATAGGAGGCGCTCATAATGGGTAAGGATGTAATTATCGCTTGCGATTTTGCAAGCAAACAAGCCACACTTGAATTTTTAGACAAATTTACAGATGTAAAACCGTTTGTAAAAATCGGTATGGAGCTTTTTTATGCCGAAGGTCCTGCAATCGTAAAAGAAATTAAAGCAAGAGGTCACAAAATTTTCCTTGATTTAAAGCTTCACGATATTCCCAACACAGTTAAAAAATCTATGGCAGTTTTATCTCGATTAGATGTTGATATGACCAACCTTCACGCAGGCGGTACAATTTCTATGATGGAAGCCGCTTTAGAAGGACTTACCCGCGAAGATGGCACAAGACCGCTTTTAATCGCAGTAACTCAGCTTACTTCTACCGACCAAGAGCGTATGGAAAACGACCTTCTTATCAAAGAGCCTATTGATAAGGTTGTTATGCACTATGCAAATAACGCTAAAATTGCCGGTCTTGATGGTGTTGTTTGTTCACCGCTTGAAGCCGGCAAGGTACACGACACCTGTGGTAAAAAATTCTTGACCGTAACGCCCGGTGTTCGCTTTGCAGATGGCGACAAAGGCGACCAAAAGCGTGTTATGACACCCGAAGAAGCTAAGAAAATCGGCTCAGACTATATAGTGGTAGGCCGTCCTATTACCGCAGCGGCAGACCCCGTTGCTGCATATAAGCGGTGCTGTGAGGATTTTATAGGATAATTCGAAATTTAAAGGAGAATTAAAATGCAAGCTTATAAAAGAGAATTTATTGAATTTTTAGAAGGTGCAGGCGTTTTAAAGTTTGGCGATTTTACCGCTAAATCAGGCAGAAAAATCCCCTATTTTATCAACGCAGGCGATATTAAAACAGGCGAACAAATTTGCAAATTAGGTGAATTTTACGCTAAAGCTTACTTCGAAAAGGTAGGCAACAAAAGGACTGTACTTTACGGACCCGCTTATAAAGGTATTCCGATTGCTGTATCGGTAGCAGTAGCTCTTGCTAAAAAAGGCTTGGATGTTCCCTTCTTCTTTAACAGAAAAGAAGAAAAGGACCACGGCGAAGGCGGTGTGTTTGTAGGCTACAAGCCACAAGCGGGCGAAGAAATCGTTATAGTCGAAGATGTAATCACCGCAGGTACTGCTATTAGAGAAAGTATGGAAATTCTCTCCAAAATAGAAGGCACAAAGGTTGCCGCTACATTTGTTATGGTAGACCGCAAGGAAAAGGGCAAAACCGATAAAAGCGCTATGGCAGAAGTTGGCGAAGAATTTGGCTTCCCCGTATACTCGGTAGTAGATGTTTATGATATTATTGAATACTTAGAAGAAGACGAAAAAAACCGCGAGAATGTTGACCGCATTAAAGCTTATCTCGCAATCAACGGTGCTAAAGAATAAGTCTTGAAAGGATTTTTAAAATGAGAAGTTTAATAGATATTGCTGAGCTTTCTTTACAAGAAATTGATAGCTTGATTGCAACCGCAAACGATATCATTGACAATCCCCAGAAATATGCCAATAAATGCCACGGCAAAAAACTTGCAACACTGTTTTTCGAGCCTTCTACTCGTACCCGTTTAAGCTTTGAAGCCGCTATGTATGAACTCGGCGGAAATGTTTTAGGTTTTTCAGAAGCACAAAGTAGTTCTGCTGCAAAAGGTGAAAGTATAGCCGATACAGCCAAAACCGTATCTTGCTATGCCGATATTATAGCAATGCGTCACCCAAAAGAGGGTGCACCGCTTGTAGCAAGTATGAATGCAAGCATACCTGTTATCAATGCGGGCGACGGTGGGCATAACCACCCCACACAAACCTTGGCAGACCTTTTAACCATAAAGCGCGAAAAAGGTACTTTCGATAACCTTACAGTTGGTCTTTGCGGTGACTTAAAGTTTGGCAGAACGGTGCATTCGCTTATAAATGCACTCAGAAGATATAAGAATGTTAAGTTCGTACTCATTTCTCCAAACGAACTCCGTATTCCTGAATATATTAGAGAATCACTCAAAAAAGACAACTTCGAAGTAATCGAAACTACCGATTTAGAAGCCTCTATACCCGAGCTTGACATTCTTTATATGACACGCGTTCAAAGAGAGCGTTTCTTTAATGAGGAAGAATACTTAAGGCTTAAAGACAGCTACATTTTAACACCTGAAAAATTAGCCGGCGCCAAACAAAGTTTATCTGTTCTTCATCCACTTCCGCGTGTTAATGAAATAAGCGTTTCTATTGATAACGACCCTCGCGCTTGCTATTTTAAACAGGTTTTAAACGGTAAATATATGCGTATGGCGTTAATTTTAATGCTTTTGGGGGTAGAATAATGACTATTAACGAAATTAAAAACGGTATAGTAATAGACCATATTACCGCGGGTAAAGGAATGAGAATTTATTCTCTTTTAGAACTCGATAAGCTTGAATGCTCAGTAGCATTTATAAAAAATGCCGAGAGCAGAAAAATGGGTAAAAAGGATATAATTAAAATAGATGCCGATATTGAAATTAACACCGATATTTTAGGCTATATTGACCCCGATGTAACCGTAAACATAATTAAAAACGGTAAAACAATTGAAAAAAAGCGTATTGCTTTACCTGAAAAGCTTACTAATGTAATTGCTTGTAAAAATCCTCGCTGTATTACCTCAACCGAACAAGAATTACCCCAAATTTTCAAGTTGACCGATAAAGAAAATCGCATTTACAGATGTCTATACTGTGAATCAAAAGCAAAATAAATAAATACCACCCGCATAGCGGGTGGTATTTCATTTTCGGGCATAGCCCTAAACGATACTGGCGGCGCACAAGTGCGCAATAAGGTTGGCCTGACAGCCTTGCAAAGACCACTAGCTACCTGTAAACAGGTCAAGGGCGTAGCCCGTCGCTGCATGAGCGACAATATAGAAATTTTTTCTTTAACAAAATTGTTAATCGGTTAACCTTTTTCGAACCACGCGACTATCGCGTGGTTTTCGTTACACAAAAATTGTCCCAAAGGAAATAAACCTTTGGGACATTTTTATTTTCGTAAAATACACTTCTTTTTATTAACTGTAAGCATTATAATCTTTATCGCTTTGTATTTTAATCAAAATTTAACCTTTTTTTGCCTTTAACATAAAATATTAAGAGGTGATTTTTTTGGATAAAAATTTATTGGAAAATTACAAAGCGCAAATGCTTGAAATGTATAATTCGGTAAAGGAAACTACATCTGCTGAAACACCTGTAGCTGAGCCTGAAACGACAACAAATTCTCAACCAACTACCCCACAAAGCAATAGCACAGGCAGTCTTATAGGCACAGTAACCGCCATTCGCGGACTTTACCCCATAAACAATGCTAAAGTGACGGTCTTTTCGGGCGATTATAACGGCGATATGCAGATAATTGACCGCGACCTTACCGATAACAGCGGACGCACTAAAACCTTTTATTTGCCCACTCCCGAACGCTCATTATCATTAGATGAAACCAATACCGTTTTGCCCTACTCGCTTTACAATATGTTAATCGAAGCGGACGGATATATTAAAAACATACATCTTAATATTCCTGTTTTCAGTAATGTGACTTCTCTGCAGCAATCTAATCTGATTTTGGAAGAAACCGCAGGTCAAGACAAAAGTCCCCAAGTTTTTAACGAAGCACAAAAATATAATTTGTAAGGTGATAACAATGCCCGAAATTTTATATCCCATAATACCCGAAACCATAACTGTACACTTAGGTCCTCCCGACAGTAACGCAAAAAATGTTACGATTCCTTTTACCGACTACATTAAAAATGTAGCATCAAGCGAAATATACCCCACTTGGCCCGAAAATGCCCTGCGCGCGAACATTTACGCCATTATTTCCTATGCGCTAAACCGCGTTTATACTGAATACTACCGTTCCCGCGGATATGATTTTGATATTACAAACTCTACTGGGTTTGACCAAGCTTTCGTAGAAAACCGAGAGATTTTTGAAAATATAGGCTACATAGTAGATGAGATTTTTAATGATTATATTGTTCGCCAAGGCAGTATTGAGCCGCTTTTTGCCGCCTTTTGCAACGGCACCACCTCTA
>JAZQYX010000004.1:0-9852 GCA_045633725.1 Acutalibacteraceae bacterium
GCTATTCAAAAGTGGTTGGCAGAAAAAGGTATTGGTTCTGTTAAGACCAACTATAAGCTTCGCGACTGGGTATTCTCACGTCAACGCTATTGGGGCGAACCTATCCCGATGGTTTACTGTGAAAAGTGCGGTTGGGTGCCCCTTAATGAAGAAGATTTACCACTTGTTCTTCCCAACGTTGAATCCTACGAGCCTACCGATACAGGCGAATCTCCCTTGGCTAAAATGACTGATTGGGTTAACACAACCTGTCCGCATTGCGGCGCACCCGCAAAGCGTGAAACCGATACCATGCCTCAATGGGCTGGTTCTTCTTGGTATTTCTTACGTTATTGTGATCCACATAACGATAAGGAATTTGCATCCAAGGAAGCGCTCGAATACTGGTGCCCTGTTGATTGGTACAACGGCGGTATGGAGCATACAACCCTTCACTTATTGTATAGCCGTTTCTGGCATAAGTTCCTTTATGATATTGAAGCTGTTCCCAATGCTGAGCCTTACGCTAAGCGTACAAGCCACGGTATGATTTTGGGTGAAAACGGCGAAAAGATGTCTAAGTCACGCGGTAACGTTGTAAATCCTGATGAGATAATCGAGAATTACGGCGCAGATACTATGCGTGTTTATGAAATGTTTATCGGTGACTTTGAAAAGGCAGCACCCTGGAGTATGTCTTCAATTAAGGGTAGCAGACGCTTCCTCGACAAGGTTTGGGCTATGCAAGATATTGTTACCGATGAAAGTGGCTACCGTGCAAATATTGAAGCTGAAATGCACCGTACAATTAAAAAGGTTACCGAAGACATAGAGGGCCTGAAAATGAATACCGCTATTGCGGCTTTGATGTCTCTTATGAACGCTATTTCCGCCACAGGCAAAATCACAAGGGATGAGTATAAAACATTTATTACTCTTCTTAATCCTTTTGCACCCCATATTACCGAAGAAATTTGGGAATTATGCGGTTTCGATGGTATGTTAAATGAAACCACTTGGCCTACTTTTGATGAAGGAAAATGTGTTGATGCTTCTGTAGAGATTGTAGTACAAGTAAACGGAAAAATCAGAGCCCGTCTAAATGTTGCCGCTGATATTTCTGCCCCTGATGCAATTTTACTTGCTAAAGAGCAGGATGCTATTAAGGCTGAAATTTCTTCAAAAACAGTTATAAAGGAGCTTTATGTTCCCAAAAAGCTGGTAAATATTGTTGTAAAATAAAAAAATTAAAAAAATAGTTGCAAAAACTGAATATCTGTGTTATTATACATATTGGTTATTTGTTATTATATTCGGAGGTGAAACAGGTGGGCGTAGTTGGATATATTTTAGGTGCTTTTGTAATACTCGTTTCGCTTGCTATTATTTTTGCGGTTCTTTTTCAACAAGGACGCCGTGCCGGTATTAACGGTGCGATTTCAGGCGGTGCCGATACATTTCTTTCTAAAACAAAGGCAAGAACTCTTGATGCTCAGTTAGCACGCTATACAAAGTATATTGCTGTACTTTTCTTTGTGTTGGCCATTGTCGCTAACATAGTAGCTTTAAAGGGTTAATCCTTTAAATTATGGGGGTTACCCCAAAAAAATACTTAATAAACCCCTGCATTTTTTGCGGAGGGAGGGAATATAATGAGTCAAGTTAGAATTAAAGAAAATGAATCTCTTGATAACGCTTTACGCCGCTTTAAAAGACAAACTGCAAAAGACGGTGTTATTCAGGAAGTTCGTAAGAGAGAGCACTATGAAAAGCCCTCTGTAAAGCGTAAAAAGAAGTCGGAAGCTGCTCGTAAAAGAAAGTTCCGCTAATATTTTCGTTCGAAAAGCGGTTGCATGCAACCGCTTTTTTATTTGAGGATAAAAATATGTTTAAACCAAATATTAAGCTCGAAAGAGTAACCGATATTACTTTAGATATTTTAAAAAAATATAATATAACATCGCTTATTTTAGATGTTGACAATACACTTTCAACCCATCACGGACAAGTTTTGACCGAGGGTCTTGAAGATTGGCTTAAAACTATGAATGAAAACGGAATCAAAATGACTGTTTTATCTAATTCTAATTCTAAACGTTTAGAGCCATTTGCTAAAAAAATTGGTCTTGATTATATTAGTTTAGGCTTAAAGCCGTTACCATTTGGTTATTTGCGTGCATTAAAGCGGTTAAATAGTAAAAGAAGTGAGACCGCAATTGTAGGCGACCAGATTTTTACCGATGTTTTAGGTGGTAATGCGGTTAGGCTTAAAACCATTTTATTAACACCCATTAAACCCGAAACTTCTTTAAGATTTCGTATAAAACGAAAGGTTGAAGCTTTTTTAATCAAAAAGCTAAATATTACCAATACGGAGGTATAGTATGTCTGCGATTTTTGGACCTGCCGGTACTGATGATAATTTCAAAGCGTTAGGCTATAAAAACAGCTTGGATATTCCCGAGTACATTACTAAAATGGGATTAGATTGTTTTGAGTACCAATGTGGACGCGGTGTAAATATAGGTTCTGATAAGGCAAAGCTTTTAGGCCAAAAGGCAAAGGAAAAGGGTATTTGCTTATCTCTTCACGCACCTTATTATATTTCTATGTCGTCTATTGAAGAAGAAAAGCGTTTAAATTCGGTTAACTATATTCTCTCGTCTGCACGTGCAGTTAATGCAATGGGTGGGGATAGAATTATTGTTCACACCGGCTCTTGCGGTAAAATAACGCGTGAGCAAGCTTTAGAACTTGCAAAAGATACAATGAAGCTTGCTATCAAAGCTTTGGACGAAGAAGGACTTTCTAACATTCATATTTGCCCCGAAACTATGGGCAAGGTTAACCAATTAGGTACTCTTTATGAAGTTTTAGAGCTTTGCAAATTAGACGATAGACTTATTCCTTGTATTGATTTTGGGCACTTGAATGCTCGCGATTTAGGTATCTTAAAAACCAGATATGATTTTGATAAAATATTTACCGATATTCGTAACGCCTTAGGTACTGACCGTCTTAAAACATTTCATTCGCATTTTTCTAAGATTGAATATACAACCGGCGGAGAAAAAAGGCATTTAACTTTTGAAGACACTGTTTTCGGTCCCGATTTTGAACCAATGCTTGATTTAGTGGTGAAATATGACTGTTCGCCTACCTTTATCTGCGAATCTGCAGGTACACAGGCAATAGATTCTAAACAAATGAAAGATTACTACGAAAGGGTGTTGTTATGATTTGGCACGACGCAACTGTAGAAGAAGTTTTATCTGAACTTTCAGTTAATGTAGCTTCAGGTCTTGCTAACGGTGTTGCCGAAGAGCGCCTTGAAGCCTATGGTAAAAACGAAATTAAGACCACACAAAAGGTTTCCCTTCTAAAGCGCTTTGTAGCACAGCTTAAAAGCAAAACCTTAATCGCGCTAATTATTATAAGTATTGTTACTTTTGTTATAAATTTAGTTTATTTGCAGGAAAATCCTTACGCACCCCTGATACTTATAGCTATCGTTTTAATAAATGCCGTTATAAGCGCTTTTCATCTATATTCTTGTGATAGTACTATGGACGATATTAAAAGCGTTTCACACCCCATGGTTAAAGTTTTGCGTGATGGTATTGAAAAGCTTATATCTGCTGACAACTTAGTTAAGGGTGATATTGTACTCTTATCGGAAGGTGACTATATCTGCGCTGACGCAAGGCTTATTGAAAGTAATGAGTTTCGTTGTAATGAATCTGCTTTGACAGATGATGAGGTACCTATTGAAAAGGATGCGAAAGCGGTTTTTGAAGATATTATTCCTTTAGAAAAGCGTGCTAATATGGTATTTGCAGGCTCAACTGTGGTGCACGGAACTGCAAAAGCGGTTGTCGTGGCTACTGGTGTTGATAGCGAAAGCGGTAAAACAAGCCTTATTAACGAGCAAATCGGCACAAAGCGTTTACCTATTGAGTCTGAGCTTGATACCATAGGCAAATTTGTTAATATTTCAATACTCGTAGTTTGTCTTTTAGTTTTCTTTATTAGCATTTTTAAAAATTTATCTTCTTCACAACCGTTTGCGGTTAATTTTTTCGGTATAATTCTAAATTCATTGGTACTTGCGGTTGCTTCAATGCCAAAAAGTCTTCCTGCTATTGCTACAATAGTTATTGCAATCGGTATGGGTAGAATTTTAAACGATAAAATTATTATTAAAGAAAGCAACGCCTTTGAAACCATAGGCAAAACAAATGTTATCATAGCCGATAAAACAGGTGTTTTCACTCATAAAAAAATGGTGCTTTCGTCAGTTTTTGACGGTAAAATACTAATTAACTTGGAAACAGATACGCCAACTGAAAATGCTTTACTTCTTTTAAGACTCGGCGCGGTCTGTTCTACCCTTCAAAACGATGCTACCGAAGACGCTATTAAAGATGCCTGTCTTAGTTATAACTCACTTACTAATACCGACCTTGTAAACTTAATGCCTAAAATAGGGGAGATTCCCTTTAATTCGGCAAGAAAATCTATGTCGGTTATAACTATGATAAATGAGCGCCCATTTGCTATTGTAAAGGGTGCACCCGAAATGCTTATACCTAAATGTGTAAACTGTAATCAAGAACAAATTTTAAGTTTAAATCAATCGCTTGCAGAGGATGCGTACCGCATTGTTTGTATAGCTATGAAGCCATTAGATGAAATACCTGCAAATCCGCAAGCAGATGAAATAGAACAAAATCTTACTTTTGCGGGATTGCTAATTTTAAGTGAACCTATTCGAAATAGTGTTATAGGTGAAATTGAAATTTGTAATAAAGCAAAAATTAAAACGGTTATGGTAACTGGTGATAATCTTTATACTGCCAAAGCAATTGCTTCAAAAATCGGTCTATTAAAAAATGATGATGAAGCCATTACCGGTGCCGAAATTAGAGAAATGTCTGACGACGAGTTAATAGATAGTATTAATAAATACTGCGTTTTTGCGCGTGTTTCACCTGAAGATAAGCTTCGTATAGTTAAAGCTTGGCAAGCTCGCAAGGCAATTGTTACAGTTACAGGTGATAGCTTAAGCGATGCTGAAAGCCTAGCAGCTGCCGATGTTGGATGCGCTTTAGGGCAAAATGGTACCGATGTTGCCAAGGGTAACGCGGATATTATTATTCCTAAAAATAACTTTGGTTCGGTGGTTACCGCTATTAAAGAAAGCCGTGGATTTTTTGGTAATATAAAGAAGACCCTTTATTATTTGTGCAGTTGTAATTTTGCCGAGCTTATAGCAATTTTCTTAGGTGCTTGCCTTTTCAAAACACCGATTATTGCTGCTGCGCAGTTGTTACTTATAAACCTTTTAACCGACTGCGCTCCTGCGATTTCCTTTAGTATGGAAAATGCAGAAAATTCGGTGATGCGTAAAAAATCTTTTGAAAAGCTCAGAAGAATTTTGGATATAAAATCACTTTCTGCTTTAACTGTACAAAGCATATTTATTGCAGTTTTAACCTTGCTTTCTTTTACAATAGGTAAAGGCTATTCCTTGGCGGTTGCATCGACTATGGCGTTTGCTACATTAGGTATTGCACAGGGTATACATTGCTTTAATAATAAGTTCGAGAGCACAATATTTACCAAAGATTTATTTTCAAATAGTTTTATGAATAAATCGGTTTTTGCAGTTATATTTATTATAATGTTCCTTGTGTTTACTCCAATAGGATTTATTTTCGGATTAACAATTTTAAGCTTTGCACAGTTTATAATTGCGGTGTCCCTTGCAATTTTAATACTTCCTTTAAGCGAACTTTTAAAATATCTAAAAAAGAAAATATAAACTAAATTGCCATCGTTCATTTTGAACGATGGCAATTTTTAACTTTTGTTTATGTATTTTTGCGTGTTTTTTAAAATCAAAATTATTGGGCAAATTAAAAGTCCGCAGAAAAAATTACTGACACCGTGAACTAAATCAAACGGAATACCCGCAATTATCCAAGCAATCATACCCTTAAAATCAAGGCCGAATATAAGAGCTTGTGACGGCGCGTAAAGTATGCCGTAAAGAAAACCGTGTAATGCGCATAAAACCATATAAACAATGGGTTTTAGTTTTGTGGGAATATTACGGGGTAAAAGCATTGCAGCACCCCAAAGCACCGTCCAAATATATAAATACGGTATCCACCATGTAGCAAAGCCTGCTACAACTCCGTTTATAAAAACATAAGTATAGATAGGGAATAGTGCTTTAGCTCTGTAAACAACTGTAATTGCTATAATGAAAGCTCCAAGCAAATGTATATTAGGCAAAAATTCCATTATAACTTTTGACGTGAACATCAATGCGGAAAGTATTGCAAATATAGCCGTTTCTTTAAGTGATATCTTCAATTTTACTCAGCCTTTAACGAATATGTAGCACCTGCGGTAATTTCTGTTTCCGAAACACCCTTAGCGGCATATTTGCCGTTTTCGTAGAATGCCCAATATTTGCCGTCCTTATCATAGTCTAGTGTAATGCCGTTTACGGTTTTAACATAAAGACCGTAAGGACCATTTTCACCTTCAATTAGCTTTAATTCTAATAAAGCGTCGCTGACAATTTTCTTGTCGGTACTGATTTGGAAATCAGTTTGCTTACCTTCGAAATCGGTTACTGTGAAGATGAATTTGGTAGCTCCCGTACCAAATTGAGTAGTCTTGAAATCCGAAGAAGTTTCGGGAAGTGAACTACTTGAAGAAGTGGTGTTATCAGCTTTACATCCGATTGTAAACAGTGCTACGGCCGCAATAAGCACAATACAAAGAAAAGCTGACAAAAATTTTTTAAAGTCTGTCATTTTCATTGTCTTTGTTCTCCTAAATTATTTATTTTTTCCATAACCGGCGCTCGCAGTTTTTGGCGGAAATTTTTTGTTTTGAAAATATTTCGACTTAGTACTTTGTTTTCGCCTTCTCAAAGTAAAACTTCAATGGCTATGTCCTTAGTTTGCGGCAACTAAGTAGAAAAACAAATTTAATGTACTTTACGGCGACGGGCTCGTACAGGATTTTCACCTATTTCCTTTCAAAACATAAATATTATACTTCAATAATTTAGAAATTTCAATAAAATTAAAGTTTTTGTCTAAAGGGTTTTCTCCATTGTGATTTTAAGCGGTTTCATCCCACATTTTTCGTAAAATTTATAAGCGCTTTGGTTAAAAGCCCAAACATTAAGGGTGATATTATCAAAGCCTTTCTCTTTAGCAAAGGCAATAACATATTCATAAAGGCTTTTGCCTATATGAGCGCCACGCGAATTTTCATCAACACAAATATCGTCAATATAGAGTGTTTTTTTATCCTTTAAAAGAATGCTATCCTTAGTGATTTGAAAAACACAAAAAGCATAACCTAAAACATAGTCGGTATTGTCTACTGCAACAAAAATGGGGGAGTTGTCATTATGCATAATATCGACAAGTTCTTTCTCTGTATATTTTTTAGTGGCAGTTTTAAAAATATCAGGCCTGCCTTTTGCGTGAATGGATGACACTTGATACAAAAGATCATTGATTCTACCGATATCCTGTGGTTTAGCTATTCTGATTTTCATTTTTATCTCCTACTTAATATGTTGATTTTGGCTATTTGTAAATATATAATTATTATAACAGCGCGAGCATTATTTTTCTATATCTTTATTGTTAATAATTAAATATTTTTATTGACTTTTTTATAAGTTTAATGTATACTATAGTTCGTTGAGTGTGAATTTACAATTTTATACGATTTCGAGGTGTGGCGCAGTTGGTAGCGCACTAGTTTTGGGAACTAGATGCCGCAGGTTCGAGCCCTGTCACCTCGACCATGTTGAATGTTCATAACGGACTTGACCGTTATGAACATTCTTTTTTATGCACATAGGTGTTTGAGAGTAGGTTTAACCTGCTCTTTTTTGTTATGCCGGCAATGCTTTCGGTATATACGAAACCGCTACTCCTTGTCTTGTATCCTTTGTTAAAGGCCGTGAGAAGGCGCTTTCGGGGATTTCGATATAACCTACGAATCGGTAGAATATCACAATTCGCTGGGTTTTGCACTTTCCTTCACCTTCGGTTTCATGCACTTCAATATGGTCAATTAGTTCGCGAATCAGCGGTGCCGTTATGGTTTTCATCTCCATAAATCGCCGAATTGCCGATATAAACATATCTTTGTGGAAAACCTTCTTGTCCAACTCATCAAGCCGCATTTTGAGATTTATGATTTTCTTTTTGAGTTCGGCTTTCTCATTTTCGTATTTGTGCGACAGTTCCATAAAGAATGAATCTGTGACTTTACCCGATACATTGTCCTCATATAGCCGTTCATAAAGCACGTCAATTTTATTGATTCTCGCTTGGCTTTGCTCTATTGTGGACTTAGTGTGTTTCTGCTCATCCAACATATCCTTATTCGTTTTATCGGCAAGAAGTTGAGCGAACCCATCTTGATCGTATCGCAGGAAATCCGCAAGCCGTTGCAGTTCATAGGTTACTACTTCCTCAATCGCATCGGCTCTCACATAGTGCCTTGTTTGGCAAGTTCCTCTGTAATCCTTAACGTAGTTTGAGCAACTGAAATAATGAATATCTTTGTTTTTTGTATTGATATGAAACCAAAGTTTGCTTTTGCAGTCGGCACAATAGAGTAAATCCGCAAACATATTCTTTGGGATTTCTTTAGACTTTGGCGCTCTGCGTTTGGTAGTTTTAGTAAGTTTCTGCACCTGTTCAAAGGTTTCGCGGTCAATAATTGGTTCGTGTACGTCTTTGAACACCATCCAATCCTCTTTTGGCTTTGGTATGCGTTTCTTTTTCTTAAAGGAAATTGAATAGCTTTTAAAGTTAATAACGTCGCCGCAATATTCTTGCTGAGATAATATCTTAGCGACCGATGTTTTACACCACTTATAAGGATTGGGTTGTTTTATTTTGCCACCTCGCGGTAAGCCTTTGGATTGCCAATAAGCCATTGGAATTAACACCTGCCTTTCTTGTAAGATTCTTGCAATAGTTTCATTGCCTTTGCCCTCTAAACACATCTTGAAAACGTCCTTTACAACGCTTGCAGCTTCGGGGTCAATAATCCATTTCTTTTTGTTTTTTGGATCCTTCATATACCCGTAGGGCGGTTGAGATAACGGTTCGCCTGCCATTCCTTTAACACGATGAGCCGATTTCACTTTACGGCTAATATCCTTGGCATAAAGCTCATTCATAAAGTTTCTTAAAGGCGTAAAATCGTTATCCTCTTCGTTAGCACTGTCCACACCGTCGCTGACTGCAATAAATCGCACTTCTTTTTCGGGAAAGTAATGCTCGGTATAGTAACCGACTTGCAGATACTCACGACCAAAACGAGACATGTCCTTTACGATAATGGTTGAAATATATCCCATTTCAACATCATCTAAGAGTCGTTGCATATCCGGTCGGTTGAAGTTTGTGCCGGTGAATCCGTCATCCTCATAAACCTTGATGTTTTTAAAGCCGTTAGTTTTTGCGTATTTAGAAAGCATACGTTTTTGATTGGTGATAGAATTACTTTCTTTTTCAGTGCCATCGTCACGAGATACACGACAGTATAGAGCAGTAATTCCTAAATTTTCTTTCGACTGCATTAGTCCTCCTTTCCGACAGTCGAGCACATATATTCCGTATCAATATTATCTGTTATTGGCTTTTCTGTCCAATCTGTGAAATCGCTTGTAACAACACGGGCAAGCTTATCTTTAAGACCTACCTTTTCTTTTGTGGGTAAAAACGAGGAATACACTACATACTTGACTTTGCCAATTTTATACTCCTGTTCACCACCGAGACCTACAATAAATCCCATATTCATTACCTCGCATCC
>JAZQYX010000005.1:0-8215 GCA_045633725.1 Acutalibacteraceae bacterium
ATGTTCGGTACTAACCCATTTACAATTGGTGTTCCCACTGATGAAGCATTTGACTTTAACTTTGACTGTGCAACATCAATTACCCAAAACGGTAAGGTTGAATATTACGAGAGAATAGGCGAGGATGTACATCCCGGTACAATTATCGATACTGATGGTAATGCAGTTGAGGGTGATGCAGGTGTTGCGCTTAAGAAGATTCGTGGTGGCACAGCTGCTCTTACCACACTTGGTGGTATAGGTGAAGATCTTGGCGGCTATAAGGGCTACGGCTTTGCTTTGGCTGTTGAATTTTTCTCTTCTATCCTTCAAGACGGTGCTTATGGTAAGGCTCTTGACGGTAAGGATGAAAACGGAAATATCCGTCCGTATCAGTTAGGACATTGGTTTATTGCTATTGATACCGATCACTTTATGGGTGAAGAAATTGCACGTAATAAGGCAGGCGCAATCTGCCGTAGCATGCGTGAGTCTAAAAAGGCTCCTGGTGCAGAACGTATTTATACTGCGGGCGAAAAAGAATATGAAATCGGTATCGCACGCGAAAGTGGTGTTCCAATAAACGAGTCAGTACAAAAGGAAATTATTGAGATTCGTAATGAATTAGGCCTTACACAATATAAATTCCCTTGGGAGGACTAAATAATGGATATCAGACAGGAATCCTTAAAGAAACACTACGAATGGGGCGGAAAAATTGAAGTAATTTCACGTGCTCCCATTAACTCGCGAGAAGATTTATCCTTAGCGTACACCCCCGGCGTTGCTGAGCCTTGCCTTGAAATAAGCAAGGATGTAAATAAGTCTTATGAGCTTACCAGGCGCAATAATCTTGTTGCTGTTGTTACAGATGGTACTGCTATTTTAGGTCTTGGTGATATAGGTCCTGAAGCTGGTATGCCTGTTATGGAAGGTAAATGTGCTTTATTTAAAGCTTTTGCCGATGTTGATGCTTTTCCGCTTTGCATTAAATCCAAGGATGTTGACGAAATTGTAAGAACAATTTATCTTCTTTCGGGATCGTTCGGCGGAATTAACCTTGAGGATATTTCAGCTCCGCGTTGCTTTGAGATTGAAAGAAGATTGAAAGAAATTTGCGATATTCCGATTTTTCACGACGATCAGCACGGTACCGCTATTGTAGTAGCAGCCGCTTTAATTAATGCCTTAAAGCTTGTTAAAAAGCAAATAGGTGAGGTTAAGGTTGTTATCAACGGTGCAGGCTCGGCAGGCATTGCAATAGGTAAACACCTTATGAATATGGGTGTAAAGAATCTCACCTTCTGTGACCGTTTTGGCATTATTTGCGAGGGTGATCAGAACAACAACTCTGCACAGGAAGAAATATCTAAGGTTACTAATTTAGAGCATAAAAAAGGTACATTGGCTGATGCTATGAATGGTGCGGATGTATTTATTGGCGTATCGGCTCCTAATATTGTAACACCTGAAATGGTTAAGAGTATGGCAAGCGATGCTATTATGTTCCCAATGGCTAACCCCACACCCGAAATCATGCCTGATTTAGCTAAGCAGGCGGGTGCACGTGTTGTAGGTACAGGCCGTTCTGACTTTGCTAACCAGATTAACAATGTTTTAGCTTTCCCTGGTATTTTCCGTGGTGCACTTGATTGCAGAGCTACTTGTATAAATGAAGAAATGAAAGTTGCTACATCGTACGCTTTGGCTTCACTTATTCCTGATGATGAAATAAGCGAAGATAACATTATTGCCCCTGCGCTAGATAAGCGTGTTGCCGAGGTTGTGGCAAAGGCTGTTATTAAAACTGCAAAAGAAACAGGAGTTGCAAGAATTTAATGTTTAAAGACATAAAACTTTTCCTTTTAGATATGGACGGAACGCTTTATTTAGGCGATAATCTTTTCCCATTTACTATAGAGCTTTTGGATACAATTAAGCAAAAGGGTAAGCGTTATATGTTTATGACAAATAACTCTTCGAAGAGTGTTAATGCTTACATAGAAAAGCTTAATAAACTCGGCATAAAAGCTTCCAAAGAAGATTTTATAACATCTTCTCAAGCCACAGCTTTTTATCTTAAAAAGCATCATAACGGCGCAAAGCTTTATGTTTGTGGAACACAGTCTTTAAAGGACGAATTAGCCTCGGAAGGCTTTACAGTTACCGAAAATACGGAAGATGCCGATTGTGTTGTTATGGGCTACGATACTGAGCTTAATTATAAAAAGCTTTGGGATGTATCTTTTATGCTGACACATAGAGATATACCGTATATTGCCACAAATCCCGATTATGTTTGTCCTACTGAATGGGGTGGTGTACCCGATTGCGGAAGCGTATGCGATATGATTTTTAATGCTACAAGCAAAAGGCCTTTGTTTATAGGCAAGCCTGAAAAATTAATGCCATGTCTTGCTATGGAAATGGCGGGTATATTGCCAAAGCATACGGCAGTAATCGGTGACCGTATTTATACCGATGTTAAAAGCGGACTGAATGCGGGAGCGTTTAGTGTTCTCGTGATGAGTGGGGAAACCACCGAAGAAATTTTAGCGCAGTCACCTGATAAGCCCGATGCAGTACTTAAAGATGCAAGCGAAATTTTAAAAACAATTTAAGCTTAAAATAGTCTGGTTTCATAATGAAATCAGACTATTTTTATAATGATTATTATTGACAATAGTTTTTATAAATGTTAAAATACATAAAAATGGGATTTTTTATACTATTTTGAAAGTTGAGGGTTAGTGCTTGTGTCTAAGGTTAGTGATTTTTTTGGTATAAACGTTTTCGGCGATTCTGTAATGAAAGAGCGTTTGCCTAAAGATGCCTATGAAATTTTAAAAAGTACAATCAAAGAGGGAAAAAGTCTTGATAGCAGTATTGCTAATACTGTTGCCGACGCTATGAAAGAGTGGGCTATAGAAAAAGGCGCCACTCATTATACCCATTGGTTCCAACCCTTAACAGGTATTACTGCTGAAAAGCATGATAGCTTTATAACACCTACCGATGATGGTCATATACTTATGGAATTTTCGGGTAAAGAGCTTATAAAGGGTGAGCCTGATGCTTCATCGTTCCCTTCGGGTGGACTTCGTGCAACTTTTGAAGCACGCGGTTATACTGCTTGGGACCCAAGTTCTTATGCCTTTATAAAGGATAAAACCCTTTGCATTCCTACAGCTTTTTGTTCTTATAGCGGTGAAGCGCTTGACCAAAAAACTCCCTTGCTTCGCAGTATGGAGGCTATCAATAAACAGTCCTTACGTATAGTTAAGGCATTGGGTTATACGGATGTTAATTCTACTAATACTACAGTAGGTCCTGAACAGGAATATTTTCTTGTTGATAAGGAACTTTATGATAAGCGTCCCGACCTTATTTTCTGTGGTAGAACACTTATAGGTGCTATGCCGCCTAAAGGACAGGAAATGGATGATCACTATTTCGGTGTTTTAAAACCACGTGTTGCTGAATTTATGCGCGAATTGGATAACGAGCTTTGGAAACTTGGTGTGCTTGCCAAGACCGAGCATAACGAGGCGGCTCCTGCTCAGCATGAATTAGCCCCTGTTTTTACTACTACTAATATTGCTGCTGACCATAATCAGCTTACAATGGAGTTTATGAAAAAGGTGGCTTTATCTAAAGGGCTTGTTTGTCTTTTACACGAAAAGCCTTATGACGGCGTAAACGGTAGTGGTAAGCACAACAACTGGTCTATTTCTACCGATACAGGTATAAACTTCTTAAAAGCGGGTAAAAATCCTTCTGAAAATAAGCTTTTCTTGATTACCTTAGCCGCTGTTATAGAAGCTGTGGACAAGCATCAGGATTTACTTCGTATAGCGGTTGCTACTGCGGGTAATGATCATCGTTTGGGCGGTAATGAAGCTCCGCCGGCTATTATTTCAATCTTCTTGGGTGAAGATTTGTCGGATATGCTTACCGCTATTGCTAATGGTGTTCATCCCGACGATGTTAAACGTGAAAAAATGAAGATTGGTATTGACGTTATTCCTGAGTTTAAAAAGGATAATTCGGATAGAAACCGTACTTCACCTTTTGCATTTACAGGTAATAAGTTTGAATTCCGTATGCTAGGTTCTGAATCTTCAATTTCGGATATAAACGTTATGCTTAATACAATGGTAGCAGATGTTTTTGCTTGCTATGCTCAAAGGCTTGAAAAGGCTAGTGACATAGAAGCCGAAGTAAACAACATTGTTAAAGAGTGTATGAATAACCATAAGCGCATCATCTTTAATGGTGACGGTTATTCTAAAGAATGGGAAGAAGAAGCCGAAAAACGTGGTCTTTTAAACCTTAAGAGTACTGTTGATGCATTACCGCTTTTAAAAACTGAAGATAACGTTGCGCTATTTGAACGTCACGGTGTATTTGGTCGTACCGAGATTGAATCACGTGTTGATATTATTCTTGAAAATTACGCTAAAACATTACATATTGAAGCTTTGACTTTAATCGAAATGATGAGCCGTGATGTAATACCTGCTATTACCGCTTATACCAATTTACTATGCGAAACGGTTAACAATAAAAATCTTATTAGGGTTGAAAGTAGTGTTGAATATGAGCTTATAAAAAGGCTTTCTGCCGCTAATAAGGAAATTTTCTCACTAACTTCGGAGCTTAAGAACGCGGTGTCTTCGGCTGAGCGTTCTACCAATATACTTGAAAAAGCAACCGAATACCGTAATAATGTATTGAGCATTATGGCGGATATTCGTAAATATGCCGATAGCGCCGAAAGTGTAATGCCAAAAAGCTATTGGCCTTATCCTACATACGGTGATTTATTGTTTAAAATTTAAACTTTTAACAGAGCTGTTTTAATTAAAATGGCTCTGTTTTTTAAATCGTCGAATATTTTAGCGCTTTAAAGCAAAAAACACTTGACAAGGGTGGAAATGTGGTGTAAAATACATAGTATATTAAGATTTTGCGAGGTGAAACGGAATGTTCTTTAAAAACTTTTATTTTTATTATTTTAATCAGGGCTGCCCGTTCACCAAATTTTGCCGATAAATTTTTCGGTATAAGGTAAAACGGACAGTCCGCAACTGCTTGTGCCGAAGGTGGCTCAGTAGGGTGCGGATTTTTTATTTTTAGTTTGGAGTGTGTCTTATGACCGAGCTTGAAAAAGCAAGAAAAATTATTAACGAAACCGATAAAGAAATGGCGCGTTTATTTGAACAGCGTATGGATGCGGCGCGAATAGTAGCGGCTTATAAAAAGGAAAATGGCTTACCTATTGATGATTTTTCGCGTGAAGCTGAGATTATTGCCCGTAATTCTACTTATATAAATAACGAAGAGTACCGTTCCTATTACATAAACTTTTTGCAAGGGAATATCGACCTTTCTAAAAAGCTACAGCACAAGTTGCTTGATGGTATGCGCGTGGCATATAGCGGTGTAGAAGGTGCATTTGCCAATATCGCTACTGAGAAAATATTTCCCGACGCAATGGCGGTAGGTTATAAGGATTTCAAAGCGGCTTACAATGCGGTAGTGAACGGAGAATGTGACTGCGCAGTGCTTCCTATAGAGAACAGTCATAACGGTGACGTAGGTCAGGTACTCGATTTAGCCTTCTTTGGTCAGCTTTTCATTAGTGGTATTTATGAAATAGAGGTTATACAAAATCTTTTGGGTAACAAGGGCGCTGTGCTTTCAACTATTAAGGAGGTTATAAGTCATCCGCAAGCGCTTGGTCAATGCGCAGAGTTTATCCGAGAAAAAGGCTATAAAACAATTGATGCGGTAAATACAGCAGTAGCAGCAAAAACTGTAGCGGATAGTGGCAGAATTGATATTGCTGCAATTGGCAGTATAGAAGCAGGTAAAAAGTTCGGGCTCCAGAAGATTGAAGGCCACATCAACGAAAGTGGCACTAATACTACACGCTTTGCGGTATTTACCCGTGCTGAAAAGACTGCAACCCCTAACGATAAGCATTTTGTAATGCTATTTACTGTTAAGAATGCGGCAGGTTCACTTGGTGAAGCAATTACCGTAATAGGTAAACACGGATTTAACCTTAAGGCACTAAAAAGCCGTCCTACAAAGGAACTTATTTGGGATTATTACTTCTACGCCGAAGGCGAGGGCGATATTATGAGCAATGAGGGTAAGGCGATGCTTGAAGACCTAAAGACTTGTTGTAATAACCTTAAAATATTAGGACATTTTGAAAAAGAAATTCTTATAAAATAGGAGTATTGGTTTTGAATATAAATGTAAAAACCGGTAACGGTGGTTATGATATTATATTAAATCGTGGTGCAATAGCCCGATTAAATGAATATTTAAATCTTGACAGACAAGTGCTTATAGTAACCGATAGCGGCGTACCTGAAAGTTATGCTAAAACGGTTGCGAAGCAATGCAAAAACCCCATAATACTTACCATTCCACATGGTGAAAAATCTAAAAACATAACCTGTTGGGAACTTCTGCTAAAAACAATGGTTGAAAATAACTTTACCCGTACCGACTGTGTTGTAGCGGTAGGTGGCGGTGTTGTTGGTGACCTTTCAGGCTTTGCGGCGGCTTGCTTTATGCGTGGTATAGATTTTTACAACATCCCTACTACTGTGCTTTCGCAGGTTGATTCGTCAATAGGCGGCAAAACTGCGGTTGATTTTATGGGATATAAAAATTTAGCAGGTGCCTTTTATCCGCCAAAAGCGGTTATTATTGATACTAATACCTTAAAAACTTTGCCTAAAAGACAGGTTTCTAACGGACTTTGTGAAGCCTTGAAAATAGCGGTTACTTCGGATAAAGAATTGTTCGATATTTTTGAAAAAAGCGAGATAACCGATGAGGTTTTAGAAGATATAATTTACCGCGCCTTACTTATTAAAAAAGCGGTGGTTGAAGCCGATGAGCACGAGGGCGGACTTCGTAAAGTTTTGAACTTCGGGCACACTTTAGCCCATGCCATAGAAAGCCTTAACGATATGGAAAAATATTACCACGGCGAATGTGTGGCAATAGGTATGCTTCCGATGTGTAGCGAGGAAGTAAAGCAAAGGCTTTTATGTGTACTTAAAAAGCTCGATTTGCCGACCACTTTGCAAGAAAGTGCTGATGGTCTTATTGATGCTTGCAAGCATGATAAAAAGGCTTTTGGCGATAATATAACAATAGTAACAGTAAAAGAAATCGGCAGTTTTAATTTTGAAAATATAAGCTTTATTGAGCTTGAAAAACTGATAAGGAGTGTGGCTTTATAATGAAAAATACTTTTGGTAATAACCTAAGCATTACCCTTTTCGGAGAAAGTCACGGTGAAGCTATCGGTGTTGTAATGGATGGTTTGTCGGCGGGTATAGAGGTTGATACTGATTTTATAAAAAAACTTCTTAATGCTCGAAAAGGATTATCCGAAGTTTCTACACCTCGTAGGGAAGATGATGATTTTGAGATTTTAAGTGGCGTTTTTGATGGAAAAACTACAGGCACACCACTTTGCATTGTTATTAAAAATACCGATACACGCTCTGCGGATTATTCTTCAACTAAAGATTTAGCAAGGCCATCACATGCTGATTTTACCGCCCAGTGTAAATACAACGGTTTTCAGGATTATCGCGGTGGCGGGCACTTTAGTGGAAGAATAACAGCTCCGCTTTGCGCGGCAGCAGGCATTATAATACCTGCTCTTGTGAAAAAAGGCATTAAAATCGGCAGTCATATTTCTAAAATTGGCAACGTTGCAGATCGTGGTTTTTGCGATTTTGATAATGATTTTAAACTATTGGAAAATAAAGAATTTTCTGTTTTGGACGATAAAGCAGAAGCTGAAATGAAAGAAAAAATCAAAGCTGTTAAGGCAGATGGCGACAGCATTGGCGGTATAGTTGAAACCGCAGTGACAGGACTTCCCACAGGTGTTGGGGAGCCTTGGTTTGATAGTATTGAAAGCATTTTATCCCACGCTATTTTCTCTATCCCCGCAGTAAAGGGGATAGAATTCGGCAAGGGTTTTGAGTTTGCCGATATGGTGGGCTCTTTGGCAAATGATAGCTTTAAAAATATTGACGGCAAAATTGTTACCGAAACTAATAATTCGGGTGGTATAAACGGCGGTATTACTAACGGTATGCCAATAGTTTTTCGTACAGTTTTCCGTCCTACACCCACTATTTCAAAACCACAAAACACCATTAATATCAAAACAAAAGAAGATGCGGTTTTA
>JAZQYX010000006.1:0-35751 GCA_045633725.1 Acutalibacteraceae bacterium
TTTATGCTTGCAAGGTACAGGTTGTTTGCCCCAAATGTAATAAGCCCACCCGCGTAGGCTACAAGGTTTACGAGGACGGCACTAAAGACCGCATTTGCAAAAAGTGCAAAGAGACTTTTTAAGAGTAGGAGGAATACACAATGTCAAATTTAGCTAATGAATATAAAGCATCAGTAGCACCTGCATTGATGAAGAAATTCGGCTATAAGAGCGTTATGCAGATTCCGAAGCTCGATAAAGTCGTAATAAATGTAGGCGCAGGCGAAGCAAAGGACAACACTAAGGTAATTGACGCTATCGTTAACGATTTAGGCAAAATTACCGGTCAAAAGGCTGTTCCCTGCCGCGCAAAAAAATCCGTAGCGAACTTTAAGCTTCGTGAAGGTATGCCTATCGGCGCAAAGGTTACTCTTCGTGGAGAAAGAATGTATGAATTTGTTGAAAGACTTTTCAATGCAGCACTACCAAGAGTACGTGACTTCAGAGGTATCAATCCCAACGCTTTCGACGGCCGCGGCAACTATGCTATGGGCGTTAAAGAACAGTTGATATTCCCTGAAATCGACTATGATAAGATTGACAAGGTACGTGGTATGGATATTATTTTCGTTACCACCGCTAAAACAGATGAAGAGGCTCGTGAGTTATTAACTCTTATGGGCGCTCCGTTTGCGAAGTAAGGAGAAGGAATTATGGCTAAAACTGCTATGAAAATGAAACAGGCTCGTCCTGCTAAATTTTCTACAAGAGAGTATAACAGATGTAAAATCTGTGGTCGCCCCCACGCTTATCTTCGCAAGTACGGCATCTGCCGTATATGCTTCAGAGAACTCGCTTACAAAGGTGAGATTCCCGGAGTGAAGAAAGCAAGCTGGTAAGGCATAAAAGCTAAAGGAGGTTGACGGCATGCAAATTACCGATACAATCGCTGATATGCTTACGAGAATTCGTAATGCTTCTTCAGCAAAACACGATTCGGTAGCTATTCCTGCATCTAATGTAAAAAAGGCTATTGCTCAGATTTTACTTGATGAGGGATATATACAAAGCTTCACCGTAGAAGAAGACGGTAAGCAGGGCGTAATTCAAATCACTTTGAAATACGGCCAAAACAAATCGCAAATCATTAGCGGCATTCGCAGAGTGTCAAAGCCCGGTTTGCGTATCTACACAAATGTAGAGGATATGCCAAGAGTTATGAAAGGTCTTGGTATAGCAATCCTTTCCACCTCTAAGGGAATATTAACAGACAAGCAGGCTCGCAAAGCTAATGTTGGCGGCGAAGTACTCGCTTATGTTTGGTAAGGAGGTGCCTGAGGAATGTCAAGAATAGGAAAGAAACCTATCACAATTCCTGCTGGTGTTGATGTTAAAATCGACGGCTCACAGGTTACTGTTAAAGGTCCTAAGGGCGAGCTTTCAAATTCTTTCAATAGTGCTATTGCAATCGCTATAGAGAATAACGAAATCATCGTTACCCGCCCTTCAGACAATAAAGAGCATCGTTCTTTACACGGCTTAACCCGTACACTTATCGCTAATATGGTTGTAGGTGTTACTGAAGGCTATAAGAAAGCGCTCGAAGTAAACGGCGTTGGTTACCGTGCACAAAAGCAGGGCAAAAACCTAGTTATGAACTTAGGTTATTCACATCAGGTTATTATGCCTGAAGTTGATGGTATCACCATCGAAGTACCGAACAATAACTCGATTATTATTAGCGGTCCCGATAAGCAAAAGGTTGGTCAATTTGCGGCAGAAGTTCGCGAAAAGCGTCCCCCCGAACCCTATAAGGGCAAAGGTATTAAGTACGTTGACGAACACATTCGCCGTAAAGAAGGTAAAGCCGCTAAGGGTGGTAAGAAATAAAGAAGGAGTGTATGAAAAATGGTTAGTAAACCTAACACAAATAAGGCAAGACTTAAGCGTCATGCACGTGTTCGTGCTAAGATTAGCGGAACAGCTGCTTGTCCCCGCCTTGATGTATTCCGCTCCAACAGCAATATTTACGCCCAGCTTATCGATGATGTAAACGGCGTAACTCTCGTTGCAGCTGCTTCCAACGAAAAGGATTTTGACGGAAACGGTTCTAACAAAGAGGGTGCTCGCAAAGTTGGACAGTTAGTTGCTGCTCGTGCCGCTGAAAAGGGCATCACCGAGGTTGTTTTTGACCGCGGCGGATATATTTTCCACGGCCGTGTTAAAGAGCTTGCCGAAGGTGCCCGTGAGGGCGGCCTTAAGTTCTAATAAGGAGGAATACTTTTGGCTACAAATATTGACGCATCAACATTAGATTTAAAAGAGCGCGTAGTTGCTATTAACCGTGTATCTAAGACCGTTAAGGGTGGACGTATTATGAAATTCTCCGCCTTGGTTGTTGTAGGTGACGGTAACGGTATCGTAGGCTTCGGTCTTGGTAAGGCAAGCGAAGTGCCGGACGCTATCCGTAAAGGCATTGAAGACGCTAAAAAGAACCTTATTAAGGTTGCATTAAAGGGTACAACAATCCCTCACGAAGTTATCGGTGCTTTCGGCGCAGGTCGCGTTCTTATGAAGCCCGCTGCTCCCGGTACCGGTGTTATTGCCGGCGGTGCAGTTCGTGCGGTTGTTGAAATGGTAGGTATTACCGATATCCGTACAAAAGCTTTACGTTCAAATAATCCTTGCAACGTAGTGCGTGCTACCATTCAAGGTTTAGCATCACTTCGAAGCGCTGAACAGGTCGCAGCAATCCGCGGCAAGTCAGTTAAGGAAATCGTAGGTTAAGGAGGAGCAGCATTATGGCAACAAAGAAGGCTGCATGCCTCAAAATAAAGCTCGTAAAGAGCACAATTGGTTCTAAGAAGGACCAAATCGCTACTGTTGAAGCTTTAGGTTTGCGTAAATTAGGCGATGAATCCATTCAGCCCGATAACGCAGCTACCAGAGGTAAAATCAACAAGGTTTGTCACTTAGTTGAAGCAACAGAAGTTAAAGCGTAAGTTCGCTATAGGTCACTTTTGGTGACAATGCGGTTTTAACCCGCGAATTTAGCAAGGAGGTGCGAACAATGAAAATGCATGAATTAGCTCCTGCGCTCGGCTCAACAAAAGAGTCTAAGCGTATCGGCAGAGGTCACGGTTCAGGCCAAGGCAAAACTGCAGGCAAAGGCCATAAGGGTCAAAAAGCTCGTGCAGGCCGTGGTATCAGAGCAGGCTTTGAAGGCGGTCAGATGCCTTTACAAAGACGCGTTCCTAAGCGTGGTTTCAATAATATTTTTGCTGAAGAATGGATAGCAATCAATCTTTCTGCTCTTGAAAAGTTCGAGGATGGCAGTATTGTTGACGCTCAAGCTTTAGCAAACAAAGGAATAATTAAGAAAGCAAACCTTCCTGTAAAGGTTTTGGCTAACGGTAAACTCACTAAGAAGTTAACTGTTAAGTTAAACGCTTATTCCGCATCTGCTTCCCAGAAAATCGAGGCTTTAGGCGGAAAGGCTGAGGTGATTTAATGTTTCAAACATTAAAAAATGCTTGGGTAATTAAAGAAATCCGTAACAAGATTCTTTATACCATTATGATTATCCTTATTTTCCGTGTAGGTTCGGTTATTCCCGTTCCTTTTATAGACCCTGATGTTTTGAAAACCGCTACTGAAAGCAATAGCTTTTTCAACTACTTGTCAATCTTGACAGGTGGCGGTCTTGAATACGGTGCAATCTTCGCATTGTCGGTTACCCCGTACATCAACTCTTCAATTATCGTTCAGCTTTTGACTGTAGTTTTCACAAAATTACAGGAATGGTCAAAAGAAGGCGAAGAAGGTCAAAAGAAGTTAGCACAGCTTACTCGTTTTGCAACTGTAATTTTGGCTTTGATTCAGGGTATTGCATACTTTATTTATCTTAAAAACAGCAGAGCACTTAATGTTACAAAAACATTTGATGTTTGGTTTGCAGGTTTTGTAATCGTGCTTGCCTTTACTGCAGGCTCTGCACTTGTTATGTGGCTTGGTGAGCGCATAGACGAAAAGGGCATCGGCAATGGTATTTCTATTATACTTTTTGCAGGTATTTTGTCCCGCGGTCCGCAGGCATTCTTAACACTTTATAATAGCTGGATTACAAATCATCAGGTTGCAACTGTTGCAATCGTAGTTGTTTTCTTAGCAATTATTATGTTTGTTGTTTGGATGACCCACGCAGAACGCAGAATCCCCGTACAGTACGCTAAGCGTGTTGTAGGTAACAAAATGTATGGCGGTCAAAACACCCATATTCCGATTAAGGTTAATATGTCAGGTGTTATGCCTATAATTTTCGCTTCATCAATTTTGATGTTGCCCACCATGATTCTTTCGTTTATGGGTACTCCCACCGAGGGCTTTGCGCTTGTAGTTTACAAGATTTGTAATCTCTTTAGCGTACAAGGCACCTTCTACGCAATTATGTATTTCCTTATGATTATTGGTTTTGCTTACTTCTATGCAACAATCCAGTTTAATCCTGTGGAAATGGCCAACAACTTGCGTAAGAATGGTGGCGCAATTCCGGGTATTCGTCCCGGTCAGCCCACAACCGATTTCATTTCGAAAATCCTTTCTCGTATTACACTTTTAGGTGCATTATTCTTAAGTGTTATTGCGATTTTACCTATCATAATAGGCAATGTAGGTCAAATCAACATTTCTGTTGGTGGTACATCACTTCTCATTATGGTTGGTGTTGCGCTTGATATCGTACGCAGTCTTGAATCTCAGATGATGATGCGTCATTATAAGGGATTCCTTGATTAAGGAGAAAAGAATATGAAGTTAATACTTTTAGGTGCTCCCGGTGCCGGCAAAGGCACTCAGGCGGAAGTTATTTCCGAAAAGTACAATATTCCCACCATTTCTACCGGCAAAATTATTCGTGCTGCGCTTAAAAACGGTACCGAAATGGGTTTAAAGGCTAAGTCCTTTATAGATGCAGGAAACCTTGTTCCCGATGATGTTGTTATTGATATTATTCGCGAACGCTTGGCTGAGGAAGATTGCCAAAACGGCTACATTCTCGACGGTTTCCCGCGTACTATCCCCCAAGCAGAAGCGCTTGACAACTTAAATTTTGATATTGATGTAGCTTTATCTATTGAAGTTGCGGATAGCGAAATTGTTAAGCGTATGTCTGGCAGACGCGTTTGTGAAAAATGCGGCGCAAGTTATCACACCGAATACAAGAAGCCCGCTAAAGAAGGCATATGTAATTTCTGTGAAGGCGCGCTTGTAATCCGCAAGGATGATGAGCCCGAGACTGTTCTTAACAGACTTAATGTTTATCACGAACAGACCGAGCCTTTAAAGGATTATTACAGAACTTGCGGTAAGCTTGTAATTGTGGAAGGTCAAGAAGAGGTTAAGGATACTACTCGTCTTGTACTTGAAGCCTTGGGGAATAAATAATGATAGTGCTCAAAACAAGCCGAGAACTCGGCATAATGAAGGAGGCTTGCTCTATAGCGGCCGGAGCGCTACAAACAGTAGGCAATGCGGTCACGGAGGGTATTACTACAGCTGAGCTTGATGCTTTGGCTGAAAAGTATATCCGTTCAAGAGGCGGGGAGCCTAATTTCAAAAATTATAACGGCTTTCCCTCTACCGCTTGTATATCTATTAACAACGAGGTTATTCACGGCATTCCGTCTAAAACGCGTAAAATTTGTGCCGGCGACATAGTAAGTGTTGACCTTGGTGCAAAATTTCAGGGATACCACGGCGATAATGCTGCCACTTTTGCTTGCGGGGATGTTTCCATGCAAGCAAAGCGGCTGATTAGTGTGACAAAGGATGCTTTATATGAAGGCATCAAAGCGGCACGCGCGGGCAGTAGAATCGGTGATATCTCAAGCGCGGTTCAGCGGACTGTTGAAGCAGCGGGCTTTTCGGTGGTAAGACAATATGTTGGCCACGGAATAGGGAGTAAGCTGCACGAAGCTCCTGAGGTGCCAAATTTTGGTACTGAAGGACGGGGAATCCGCCTTTTACCCGGAATGACTTTGGCTATTGAACCGATGGTTAATATCGGTAGCTATGATGTTAAGGTTCTACCGGACGGATGGACTGTCAAAACCAAGGATGGTTCTCTCTCTGCTCACTTTGAGCATACGATTGTTATCACATCTGACGGACCAAAAATCATGACAATAGTTTGAGGTGTGTTATGATAGGTAAAATTGTATGTTCCAAGGCGGGACGGGATAAAGGTTACTTTATGGTAATTGTTAGAATAGAAGGTGATTTTCTTTACGTTGCTGACGGTAAAGAAAGACCGCTTGAACGCCCAAAGCGTAAAAACGCAAAACACCTTAACATTACTAATACCATTCTTGCAAACGACAGTTTTAAAACAAACAAACATTTAAAAAAGGCGCTTGCGGTTTATAGAGATTCCGCAAAATTTAAGGAGGAAACGTAATGTCTAAACAAGACATGATTGAGCTTGAAGGCACCGTTGTTGAAGCAATGCCTAATGCAATTTTTAAAGTAGAAATTCAAGGCGGACATCAAATACTTGCCCATATTTCCGGCAAACTTCGTATGAATTTTATAAGAATTTTACCGGGCGATAAGGTAACAGTTGAAATGTCGCCGTATGACCTGTCTAAAGGACGCATTACTTGGCGTTCAAAATAACAGTCAAAATTTGAAGGAGGTATAATCCAAATGAAAGTCAGACCTTCTGTTAAAAAGATTTGCGAAAAATGCAAAATTATTAAGCGCAAGGGCAAGATTATGGTCATTTGCGAAAACCCCAAGCACAAACAGCGTCAGGGTTAATTGGCATTTTCGCCGACAAGAAAAAAATGGAGGTGCTTTGATAAATGGCACGTATTGCTGGTGTTGACCTTCCGAATAACAAGCGAGTTGAAATCGGACTCACTTACATTTTCGGCATCGGTCTTACTACATCTAAAAAAATCCTTGCTGACACAGGCATTGATCCTGATGTTAGATGTAAGGACTTAACTGAAGATGATATCTCAAAGTTGCGTGAATATATCGACCACAACCTTCAGGTAGAAGGTGACCGTCGTCGCGCTATTGCATTTGATATCAAAAGACTTATCGAAATTGGTAGCTACCGTGGTTTGCGTCATCGCAAGGGCTTACCTGTAAGAGGTCAGCGCTCAAAGACTAACGCTCGTACACGTAAAGGTCCTAAGAAGACCATCGCTAACAAGAAGAAATAAGTAGGAGGAAGAATAAATGGCTACTGCTAAAAAGACGACATCTACACGTCGTCGCCGCGAAAAGAAAAATATTGAACGTGGTGCCGCGCATATCCAATCTACCTTCAACAATACTATCGTAACCATCACCGATACACAGGGTAATGCTCTTTCTTGGGCAAGTGCGGGTGAATTAGGTTTCCGTGGTTCTAGAAAGTCTACTCCTTTCGCAGCACAATCTGCTGCTGAAACTGCAGCAAAGGCTGCTATGGAGCATGGTCTTAAAACCGTTGAAGTATATGTTAAAGGTCCCGGTGCTGGACGTGAAGCTGCTATCCGCGCATTGCAGACAGCAGGTCTCGAGGTAAGCATGATTAAAGATGTTACCCCGATTCCGCACAATGGTTGCCGTCCTCCCAAGAGAAGACGCGTTTAATCAAAAAACTTTGAAAGCAGTTTATATACTGCAGAAATTATGGAGGTGTAAAAGATGGCAAGATATACCGGTGCAGTTTGCAGACTTTGCCGCCGCGAAGGACAAAAATTGTTCTTAAAGGGCGAACGCTGCTATTCTGAAAAATGTTCTGTAGGTCTTAGAGCTTATGCTCCCGGTCAACATGGACAGGGTAGAAAGAAGTCATCTGAATACGGCTTGCAGCTTCGCGCTAAGCAAACCGCAAGACGTTTTTATGGCGTTCAGGAAAATCAATTCCACCATTATTTTGAGATTGCTGAAAGAAAACAGGGTATCACAGGTGATAACCTTTTAAAGATTCTTGAAAGCCGTCTTGACAATGTAGTTTACAGAGTAGGTTTCGCCTCATCCCGTGCAGAAGCTAGACAGCTTGTAGGTCACGGTCACTTTGAAGTTAACGGAAGTCGTGTTGACATTGCTTCTTATCTTCTTAAGGCTGGCGATGTTGTAACAATTTGTGAAAAGAGCCGTGGCAGTGAAAAGTTCAAGGCTATCATCGAAGCAAATGGTGCAAGACCTGTTCCGCAGTGGATTGATGTTAACCGCGAACAACTAAGTGCAAAGGTTATTGCTCTCCCAAATAGAGATCAAATTGATGCGCCTGTTGAAGAACAACTTATTGTCGAATTCTATTCAAAATAATAATTAGAATTCTCACTGTACTTTCCGTACAGAGTATAGTGAAATTAAAAATTAATGTACGGAGAAACGGAGCTTTTAAATGATAGAAATTGAAAAGCCCAGAATTGATACCACAGAAATTACGCCTGACGGAAAATACGGCAAATTCGTAATGGAACCGTTGGAGCGCGGTTACGCTACAACTCTCGGTAACAGTATGAGAAGAGTTCTTCTTTCCATTCTTCCCGGTGTAGCTGTAACAGGCATTAAGATTGATGGTGTTGTACACGAGTTTTCAACAATCCCCGGTGTTAAGGAAGATGTTACAGAAATCATTCTTAATATTAAGGGACTTATTGCAAAGCTTCATGGCGATAGCGCTAAAAAGGTTTATATCGAGGCTGAAGGTCCGTGCGTTGTGACTGCTGCTTCAATTAAGGCTGATTCAGAGGTAGAAATTCTAAATCCCCAAATGCATATTGCAACTTTGGGCGAAGACGCAAAGCTCAATATGGAAATGACTCTTGACAGGGGTAGAGGCTATGTTTCTGCGGACCAGAATAATGGCAACCAGAATATAGTTGATATGATTCCTGTTGACTCTATTTACACACCTGTGCTTAAGGCAAACTTTACTGTAGATAATACCCGTGTTGGCAACGTTACCGATAAGGGTAAGCTTACTTTAGAAGTTTGGACCGACGGCTCTTTAAGAGCTGACGAGGCAGTTTCAATGTCGGCAAAGGTATTAATGGAACATTTAGAGTTGTTCTTAGACCTTGCAGAAGGCATTAGCGAAACCGAAAGCATTATGTCTGTTAAGAGCGACAACGATAAGGAAAAGGTTCTCGATTTAACTATTGATGAGCTTGATTTATCTGTGCGTAGCTTTAACTGTCTTAAGCGTGCAGGCATAAATACGGTTGAAGATCTTATCTACAAGACCGAAGAGGAAATGATGAAGGTAAGAAACTTAGGCCGTAAATCCTTAGAAGAGGTTATTGCTAAATTAAATTCATTTGGCTTTACTCTTAAGAAGGAAGACGAATAAAAACTTGGTTAAGGAGTGAATTAAAATGCCAGGTACCCGTAAACTCGGAAGAACCAGCGACCACAGAACTGCTATGCTTCGTGCTATGGTAACCTTTTTGCTTGAAAACGGCAAAATTGAAACTACCGTAACAAGAGCTAAAGAAGTTAGGTCTATGGCAGAGAAATATATTACACTCGCTAAGGAAGATACTCTTCACAATAAGCGTCAAGCTTTTGCATTCATTACTAAGGAAGATGTTGTTTATAAGTTATTCAACGAAATTGCTCCTAAGTATAAGGATGTAAATGGCGGTTACTGCAGAATAGTTAAAACTGCTCCCCGCCGCGGCGATGCTGCTGAAATGGCAATTATTGAGTTAATCTAATTTCTCTGATTTTAGTACTCACATTGTCAATGACGGATTTTAATCTGTCAAGGCGCCGATGATGTGTGTACTAAAACACAATAAAATTAAAATCCCACCGAATTTTTGGTGGGATTTTTTTAATGCGTAATTCGTAATGCAGAAGTATAGTTTGATAAACCATATGGATTTAATCAATAAAGAATTATGTTTTATTATTGACAACGATAAGTTTGAGAATTTTAGCGGTTTTTCCGCTAAAATATAACATTCTTATGGTTTTGTGATATAATTCTTATAAAGTTTCAGATAATTTTTAACTATTTTACAAATTTTGGGTCCATTTATGATAATATTTATAAAAGTGGAAAATTATGGTTCGGTTGCGACGCCAACTTCGACAGTTACCAAACGAACTAAAAGAAGATACCTTGCGGTATCTTCTTTTTGTATTATGTATTTATTTTATAAATTCGGTAATATCGCTCGTGCATTGTTCAAAGTTTACGCCGTAGAAAGGGTGACTATCATCGGCAAGAGTTACTGCTATGCAATGCTTTGTGTAGTCGCAAGCAAATTTGGTGGCTTCTTGTAATGTTTTACCATTCATAAGACCGCCATACACCGCCGAAGAATAAATATCGCCGGTGCCGTGGAAATCTTTTATTTCGCGCTCGGTATAATATTCGTAAACCTCGCTACCGCCTAAAAGACAAAACACGCCGACTTGATGTTCGTTTTTCTTGACACCTGTTATAACAACATCTCTTGCGCCGTTTTGGTGAAGCTTTTGGCAAATATCCAAAAGATAATCCTTATCGTATTCGTCTTTATATTCCATATCAAGCATAAATGCAGCTTCGGTAATGTTGGGGGTTATAACATCCGCCATAGCGCAAAGGGTTTTGGTTGCCTTTACATATTCCGTATCAAAACCTGTATAGAGCTTACCGTTATCGCCCATAGCAGGGTCTATAAGCACAATACCGTCCTTTTCAACAAAGCGGTTTATAATGTTCTTAACACTTTCTATTAAATCAATGCCGCCCAAGTAACCTGTACAGATACCATCAAAGGTTATATTTTCTTTTTCCCAAGCGTCAGTAATGGGTGTTATCTGCTCACAAAGGTTTGCAAAGGTCCAGTTTTTGAACTGGGTATGGGTGGAAAGAAGCGCGGTAGGTAACGCGCAGGTTTCAATACCGAAAGCCGAAATTATCGGCATAGCAACTGTTAAAGAACACTTGCCCACACACGAAAAGTCTTGAATTGTAAGTATTTTTTTCATTTAATTCGCCTCCTTTAGAAAATCTTTTAATATTTTAGCATAAAATTACAGCTAATGCAACAAAAAAGTAATATTGCTATAACATTAAAAATGTGTTATATTGTTTCTAAGGGGGAGAGATGTATGAAAATCAAAACAAAAGAGCTTGCGTATAGCGAAGTTTTAAAGCTAAAACCCAAAAAGCATAAAAAGCCGTTAAAACCGATGTTTTTATTGGCGCTCATTATAAGAGTTTTATCTTTTTTTGAACTTTTGGGGGTTGGCTTTAAGTATAAAAAAATAGGAATGGAGCGTCTTTCAAAGAAAGAACCGTGCCTCATTCTTATGAACCATTCAAGCTTTATAGACCTTAAAATTGCATCAGCACTTTTGTTTCCGAGAAGATACAATATTGTTATGACATCTGACGGGTTTGTAGGTAAAAATCTGCTTATGCGTCTTGTTGGCTGCATCCCCACCCAAAAGTTTATAAGCGATAGCTTGCTTGTGCGGGATATTTTCCACTGTGTGAAGAAAAATGGTTGCTCGGTGCTTATGTACCCCGAAGCGAGTTACAGCTTTGACGGTACGGCAACACCTTTGCCCGAAAGTCTTGGCAAGCTTGTGAAAAAGCTTGGTGTGGCGGTTGTTATGATTAAAACCGAAGGCGCTTTTGCTTACGACCCACTTTATAATAATTTGCAAAGGCGAAAGGTTAAAATTTCGGCAAATATGGAGTACTTAATATCTCCCGAAGAAATTAACGCAAAATCCTTTGAAGAAATCAATGATATCCTAAAGGCAGAGTTTCAGTTTGACAACTTCCGTTGGCAACAGGAAAATTCGGTTAAAATTACCGAAAACTTTCGTGCTGACTGCCTTAACCGAGTTTTGTATAAATGCCCTAACTGTTTAACCGAAGGCGAAACGGTAGGCGAGGGCATTACCCTTACTTGTAAAAGCTGTGGCAAGGTTTATGCTTTGACCGAAGACGGATTTATGCGGGCGGAAAATGGCGAAACCGAGTTCCCCCACATACCCGATTGGTACGCTTGGCAACGAGAATGTGTTAAATCCGAAATTTTGTTGGGCGAATATAAAATTGAACGTGAAGTTGATATTTATATGATGATAGATACCAAATGCGTTTATAAGGTGGGGGACGGTGTACTTACTCACACTAAAGACGGATTTAGCCTTATTGGTTGTGACCGACAGTTAGAGTATACCCAAGCGCCCGAATTGTCGTATAGCCTTTATTCGGATTTCTATTGGTACGAAATAGGGGACGTTATCTCTATCGGCACACCAAAGGTTTTGTATTATTGTATACCAAAATCAAAAAAGGATACCGTTGCAAAAGCTCGTATCGCCGCCGAAGAAATTTACAAATTACTCAAAAAATAATTTTTGCAATAAAAGTCCCTTTGTCAAAAGGGGCTTTTTTTAGGGCGCTTTTACCTATAAACATAAAAAACACTTGACAAAACACCTATGCTCGTGGGATAATATAAACATATTATGGGCAGTTTATATGCTTATTTACTTTTTGATTTAAGTTTTGGTGATTTTAATGCGAGTGATTACCGGTATTGCCCGTGGTAAAAATTTAAAAACGCTTGAAGGCAACGATGTGCGTCCTACTTCTCAAAAGGTTAAGGAAGCGGTTTTCAGTGCTATACAGTTTGATATTGAAGGCAGGCGCGTGCTTGATTTATTTGCAGGCTCCGGTCAATTGGGTATAGAGGCTTTAAGTCGCGGTGCTAAGAGTGCGGTTTTTGTAGACAACAGTAATGCTTCTATAAAAATTATTAAGCAAAATCTTGAAAATGTAGGCTTTGATAGTTTGGCAAAGGTTTACACATCGGATTATTCGTCCTTTACCGCTATGAGCCGCGACACATTTGATATTGTTTTTTTAGACCCTCCGTATCAAAAAGGTATGTTGCTTCCTGCGCTTAAATCGGTATTGCCGCTTATGAGTGATTACGGCATTATAGTTTGTGAGTATCCGCCCGAAGTAGTGATTCCCGAAAGCATAGGCGGTTTTGAGATTTCTAAAACCTACCGTTACGGAAAAATAAATGTTTCGGTTTACAGAAAAGGTGCAAAAGAATAAATGAAAAACAGTATTGCTATATGCCCTGGCAGTTTTGACCCTGTAACCTTTGGTCATCTGGATATTATCTGCCGTGCGGCAAATATGTTTGATAAAATTATAGTTGTTGTGGCAAGCAACAAAAACAAAATAACTACTTTTACCCCACAAGAACGTGTCCAGATGATTAAAAAATGCATCGTAGGCCACCCGAATGTAGAGGTAGAATCGTTTGACGGATTGCTGGCGGATTTTGCCGCCGCAAAGGGCGCTAAAGCAATTATTAAAGGACTTCGTGCTATGTCGGATTTCGAGTATGAGTTCCAAATGGCATTAACAAATAAGAAGTTAAATCCTGATGTAGAAACTCTATTTTTAACTACCAGCGCAGAAAATATGTATCTAAGTTCAAGTATGGTCAAGCAAATTGCATCTATGGGCGGCGATATATCTTCCTTTGTGCCTAAGGTTATTTTAGAGGATATTCTCAAAAGGATAAATTTAAACAAATAATATCCAATAAGGATTTATGGAGGAAATTAAAATGACACTTGACGAATTATTAGAACAGTTTGACGAGGTGCTTGACGGCGGTATTAAAATCCCCGGCAAAAAGACTCTTGTTGACATTGAAAAGTTAAGAGCTGTTGTAGACGAAATCCGTCTTAACATCCCTGCTGAAATCAAGCAGGCTAAGGGCATTGTTGCAGACCGTGCTGACATTATTACAAATGCTAAGCGTGAAGCCGATGCTATTATCCGCAATGCCGAAGAAAAGGCAAAGGCTATGGTAGCGCAGGAAGAAATTGTTAGACTTTCTCAGGCTAAGGCTGCTGAAATTATCGCCGCAGCTCAGGGTAAGAGCCGTGAAATGCGCAAAGCTGCTCAGGATTTTGTTGACGATATTATGCGTCGTGCAGATGAAGGTCTTACCGCTAATTTAGGTGAGGTTCGTAAAACTCGTGCAGCTTTAAAGCAACAAATTCCTACCAATAACCAGTAATTAAAAAAGCAATATAAAAATGCTATGACGGAGAGCGCAATTTTTATATGAAACTTTTTAGCGAGCAAGGGGCGGTGAAAGCCTTGCGGGTTTTAAAAAATTGGTATCACTCCCGAGCAGAAAGGCTGAAATTAAGTAGGCCTTTTCGTTTGTTTCGCGTTACAGAAACCGCAAATGTTAGTTTGGCGTAATAGGTGGTATAACAAGGGGTCCCTTTGTCCTATTATGGATAAAGGGATTTTTTATTTTGAAAGGAGAAAAAGAAGTGTATAAAAACATTTCCCCTAATCTTAATTTCGTAGAAGAAGAAAAGAAGATAAAAAAGTTTTGGGACGACAATAAAATTTTCGAAAAAAGTATAGTCGAACGCAAGGGTGACGAACCCTATGTTTTCTATGATGGTCCCCCTACCGCTAACGGTAAACCCCACATTGGTCACGTGCTTACCCGCGTTATTAAGGATATGATTCCGCGTTACCGCACAATGAAAGGCTATATGGTACCCAGAAAAGCGGGTTGGGATACTCACGGTCTTCCCGTAGAGCTTGAAGTTGAAAAGCTTTTAGGTCTTGACGGTAAAGAGCAAATTGAAGAATACGGCCTTGACCCATTTATCGACCATTGTAAAGAAAGCGTTTGGAAGTACAAGGGTATGTGGGAGGATTTCTCAAAAACTGTTGGCTTCTGGGCTGATATGGACGACCCGTATGTTACCTATCATAACGATTTTATTGAATCTGAATGGTGGGCTTTAAAGCAAATTTACGACAAAGGCCTTTTGTATAAAGGCTTTAAAATTGTGCCTTACTGTCCGCGTTGCGGAACTCCGCTTTCTTCTCACGAAGTAGCGCAAGGCTATAAAAATGTTAAGGAACGCAGTGCGGTTGTACGCTTTAAGGTTGTAGGCGAAGATGCTTACTTCTTGGCTTGGACTACAACACCTTGGACTCTCCCTTCAAATGTTGCGCTTTGCGTAAACCCTGACGATACTTACTGCAAAGTTAAAGCAGCTGACGGCTACACCTATTATATGGCTAAGGAACTTTTGGATAAAGTGCTTTCTAAATTGGCTACCGAAGAAGCTCCTGCTTATGAAATAGTAGAAGAATTTGCAGGTAAAGACCTTGAATATAAGGAATACGAGCCGTTATTTGATTTTGTAAAACCTGTTTGCGAAAAGCAAAAGAAAAAAGCACATTTCATCACCTGTGACTCTTATGTTACTATGAGTGATGGTACAGGTATTGTTCATATTGCTCCTGCCTTTGGTGAAGATGACTCTAAGGTTGGCAGAAAGTATGATTTACCCTTTGTTCAGTTTGTAAACGGCAAGGGAGAAATGACCGAAGATACTCCTTATGCAGGCAAGTTTGTTAAGGATGCAGACCCAATTGTTCTTACCGATTTAGACAAGGCTGGTCTTTTATTCGATGCACCTAAATTTGAGCACGATTATCCGTTCTGCTGGCGTTGTGATACTCCACTTATTTACTATGCGCGCGAATCTTGGTTTATTAAAATGACCGAGGTTAAGGAAGATCTTATTCGCAACAATAATACTATAAACTGGATTCCCGAATCTATTGGTAAAGGCCGTTTCGGCGACTGGCTCGAAAATGTTCAGGACTGGGGTATTTCGCGTAACAGATATTGGGGCACACCCCTTAATATTTGGACCTGTGAATGCGGTCATCAGCATGCTATAGGCAGTATTGAAGAGTTAAAATCAATGTCAGATAACTGCCCTGACGATATAGAATTACACCGTCCTTATATCGATGCAGTTACAATTAAATGTTCCGAATGCGGTAAACAAATGCACCGAGTTCCCGAAGTTATTGACTGTTGGTTTGACTCGGGCTCTATGCCGTTTGCTCAGCACCATTATCCGTTTGAGAACAAAGATTTATTTGAAGCACAGTTCCCTGCAGACTTTATTTCCGAAGCGGTTGACCAAACTCGTGGTTGGTTCTATTCTTTGCTCGCAATTTCCACCCTTATTTTTAATAAGGCACCATATAAGAATGTTATCGTTTTAGGTCACGTTCAGGACGAAAACGGCCAAAAAATGAGCAAATCCAAGGGCAACGCGGTTGACCCGTTTGACGCACTTGAAACCTTTGGCGCAGATGCTATTCGATGGTATTTCTATACCAACTCAGCTCCGTGGTTGCCTAATCGTTTCCATGGTAAAGCGGTTGTAGAGGGCCAACGTAAATTTATGGGCACTTTATGGAACACTTATGCGTTCTATGTGCTTTACGCTAATATTGATAAGTTCGACCCAACAAAGTATAACCTTAAGGATTGTAAGCTAACCGTTATGGATAAATGGCTTTTATCTAAGCTTAATTCCATGGTTGAAGCGGTTGATTATAACTTGTCTAACTACCGTATCCCCGAAGCTGCTCGTACTTTGCAGGAATTTGTGGATGAAATGAGTAACTGGTATGTTCGTCGTGGGCGTGAGCGTTATTGGGTACAGGGTATGACTGACGATAAGCTCGCCGCTTATATGACACTTTACCACGCGCTTGTTGTAACCGCTAAGACGGCTGCTCCTATGATTCCGTTTATGGCAGAAAACATTTATCAAAACCTTGTTGCAGGTATTGATAAAACTGCTCCTGAAAGTATACACCTTTGCGCTTTCCCGCAGGTTGATAAAGCAGCTATCGACCAAAACCTTGAAGAGCAAATGAAAAAGGTTCTTGATATTGTAGTTTTGGGCAGAGCTGCACGAAACGGTTCTTCACGTAAAAACCGTCAACCGCTTAACACTATGTATGTTAAGCTTGAGGGTGAGCTTGAAGAAAGCTTTATTGATATTATTAAGGAAGAGCTTAATATTAAGAGTGTAGACTTTACTGACCAAGTTGATAATTTTGTTAGTTATACCTTTAAGCCACAGCTTAAGACCTTAGGTCCCAAGTATGGAAAGCAGTTAGGCGAAATTAGAAATGTATTAATTAATCTTGACGGAAATGCTGCTAAAAAGCAGTTAGATGATAGCGGAAAACTCACTTTGACACTCTCGGTAGGCGATATAGAGTTAGAAGCAGAAGATTTGCTGATAGATGCTACCCAGAAAGAAGGCTTCTTTACTTTAAGTGACAAGGGTGTTACAGTAGCGCTTGACACCACACTCACAACCGAGCTTATTGAAGAAGGCTATGTTCGTGAGCTTATAAGTAAGATTCAGACAATGCGTAAGGAAGCAGATTTCAATGTAATTGACCATATTGAAATAACCCTTTCGGGAAGTGATACTGTTTGTGATATAGCCAGTCGCAAAACTGCTGATATTATAGGTGATACCTTAGCAGATTCTTTAATAGTAGGCGAGTGTGACGGCTTTGTTAAGGAATGGGATATTAACGACCAAAAGGTTACTATAGGCGTTAAAAAGGTTTAAATTTATTATAATAAGAGGGTGCTAAAATGCAGATATATGAATCCGGCGAAATGTACCTTGAAACAATTTTATTGCTATCTAAAAAAATGCAGTATGTCCGTTCTTTAGATATTGCCACCGATTTAGGCTTTTCAAAGCCTTCGGTATCACGCGCGGTTGGACTTCTTAAAAAAGCCGAGCTTATAAATGTTGACTCAAAGGGCTATATAACCCTCACGGAAGAAGGCACCAAAATTGCCGAGCGTATGTACGAGCGACATATAGTTTTGTCAGGCTTTCTTGAAAAACTGGGTGTAGAAAGGCAAATAGCATCAAAGGATGCTTGCAAAATCGAACACCATATAAGTGCTGAAAGCTTTGAAGCAATAAAAAAGTTTAACGAAAAGATATAACAAAAAATCCCGCTTCGGCGGGATTTTTTCAATTCGGAATTATTGTAATATTATATGTGATATTCTGAAGATTTTTTGGTTTATCTTTTTGGATATGGTAAAGCAGGCAGACCTAAAATATAGTCGGCGGAAATATTTAAATATGTGCAAATATTTTTAAGATGTGTTATGGGTAATAGGTTAATCCCTTTTTCATATCTGGCATACTGTTGTTGCTTTATTCCTAAACAATTACGCATTACGAATTATGCATTATTTGGGTTCCTTTGTAATAATGCGCAAGTATTTCTTTATAATCGCTTCCTTGTTGCGCCATATAGTTAGCGCCGTTTTGGCTTAATCCTACGCCGTGACCGTAGCCGTAGACTGTAAAGGTGAAAACATTGTTTTTTAGGCTTACTTCAAAATTTGTTGATTTCAAGCCCAAAGCTTCTCTAACTTCACTTCCCGTAAATTCTTTACCGCCAATTTTCACACTTTTCACATAGCCACCGTTTGTACGTTTAAAATCTGTAAATGTGCCTTTAAGGCCTGTCGGTATCGTTACCGAAAAGCATTTTTCAATTGTTTCTTGAGTGGCGGTTGCGGTGGTTATGTAATTGGTGGCAAGCTTGTCACCAATGCTTGAAACCGACTGCAAGTATGGGTAGTCCTTACCCCAAACATTTTTTGCACTTTCGGTAGCACCGCCCGATATAGCGTGGTAAACCGATAGTATAATTTCACCGTTGTAATTTAAGGCTTGCCCTGATACACTTTCAATTATATTTTTAATTTTTTGGCTATACTCATCCGCCTTACTACCCCATTTTTCTAAAGCCTCTTTTTCTGATATATAACACTGGTCTATTTGATAATTATCGGTAATATCGTAATCCTTGTCACTGTTTTCCTTTTGGCGCCATTTTAAAAAGGTGTAAGCGCAAACTGCTTGTGCCTTTAAGGCTTCTTCTTCATAAAGGGCGGGCATTTCGCCCGCAATCACGCCGAAAAGGTACTCTTCGCGCGTAAGGGTTACAATTTTACCCGAATCGGCAATTTTAACCTTAAAGGTTTCGTTGTCTTGTGTAATTTCAGAGTTTTGAGATGTAATAGTGCTCTCGGCTAAAACGGGTGAAGAAAGTGGATTTTTACCTAATGTCGTTAGCGGCAAAAGAAGTAAAATTGCTAATAAAAATACCGAAAGAGCGAAAAATTTTCTCATAAAAAACCTTCTTTTTTTACATTGTTATTGACATTTTTGAACTCGCATTATAATATTAAATATATGATTATAATTGTATTTTAATGTTAATATAGGAGAATAAAATGAATTTCAAAAAGAATATTGCCGGCTTTTCGGGGTTGTTTATATGTATGCTGATACGGATATTTCAAATAGCTTTTTTGGTTGAATATTCTAATGGTTTTTATTTTACAGGCAAAGAGTTTTTAGGTAATTTGTGTTTGATACTTATAGCACTTATTTGTGCGGCAATTATTTTTTTTGTATTCAAAGCAGAAAAAACAGCTGTAGCACCACCTAAGACCGATTGGTTGTTGGCTATAGTATCGTTTGTAGTAGCGGTAACTCTTTTTAGAGAGATTTTCGGTGAGAATATGCCTATGACCATGACCGCAGGGCAGGTATTTACAATTAAAATTGTTAGTGCATTTACGGCGGTTTATTTTATTGTGTTTTGTATGCAATATGTACTTAACTTTAAAATGCCACCATTATTACATTTAATGCCTATTATTTACGCTATGGTAAAAACAATTTTTATGTTTATAAATCTTTCTTCCTTAGCGCTTATAAGCGATAACATATTGCTTTTGGCGGCTTACTGCAGCTTAATGCTTTTGTTTATAAGCTATGGTAAGTTTCATAACGGTATAGAAGAAAAAAGGGGCGACACAAAACTTTTGGCAACAAGCTGTGTTTCAGCGATTATAACAATTACTGCATCTGTGCCGAATATGATTATAAATCTTTTTAGCAAGCAGCCTTATATTCATACTAATACCGATGTTTTAATGACGCTTTTTGCTTTTGGAATTTTTACAATAGTATTTATGTGTAAATCAGCACACAAAAAAGAGCATATTTAACAACTAAATATGCTCTTTTAAAGTAAAATATAAATCAGTGCAAATAAAAGCCGTTTATCGGCTTTTTCACTTAATAGAAGCAATAATATACCAATAATAAGGGTTAAATCGCCGTCGGTTTTAAGGTTTTCCAAAAATGGAACGCCTAACCCGCCGAGTATAGAATTATCGGGTTTTGGTTGGGCTTTCGGTTCTGCTTCGGGCGGCGGTTGCTTATTGGTACTGCGATTGTTCATCTGCCGCATTTGTTTTATAGCGTCTTGACGCGCTTTGTTAAATTCACTTTCATTCATAGCAGTTTACCCAAAACACCGCTTTCTTTGAGAATCGGTAAAAGTTCTAAAAGGCGTAAAATTTTAATTGCGGTGTCAACCTTTTCGCGCTTTTGCTCGCTTAAATGCGGTTTTAGTGCCACAAGCAGGTTTGTTCTTGGGTCGTCATTTTTTTGGTTTAGCTTTGATACTATAGACATTATATTCCCAAGTTCGGCACCGTTCAGGCTCCCCAAAATTGACTCATCTGTTGCTTCACTCTTTTTATCGTTGTCTGAAAGTATGCTTTCTGCCATTTCGCGAACACGGTTCATACTTTCGGGGTCGTTCAAAATTTCTGTAAGCTTTTGGTTTAGGTCATCCATTTTTACCACCGCCAAATAACTTTAAAAGCATTTGAGCTTGCGGACTTTTTAAAACTTCTTGCAATTTTTGCTTGTCGGATAAAATATCATTTAGCTTTTGCTTGTCGCTGTCGTTAAGGTTTTTCAAAAGGGCAGAAGCATCACCCGAGCGCTTTGCGCGCTCAATGGTTTCTTTATCGATGTTTTTACCGTTTTGCTTTAGTAGTTTATCAAAATCTAAATTGTTCATAAAAATTCCCCCTTGTAATATGTTTATGTTAAAAATTAAAGTTTAGAATGAAAGGTGATTGTTTGAGGATAGTAGTTATTTCGGATTCGCACAAGAGAAGCGATATTGTGGAAAAAATCCTTTACAGTCAGCCTGACGCTAAGGCGGTTTTCTTTTTGGGCGACTGCACTCAGGACGTGCAAGATATGGAGTTTATATTCCCGGATAAAAAGTTTTATATTGTTTCGGGTAACTGTGACTATTGTTCTGCTTATCCGTCTACGGCGGTGGCAACAGTGGAGGGTAAAAAGATTTTGTATACCCATGGGCATAGTTTTTCGGTTAAATATGGCACACAGCAACTTTTGGCGGCCGCTAAACAAAATGGTTGCCACATTGCGCTTTATGGGCATACGCATATTTCTAATATAGTATATGAGGACGAAATTTACCTTGTGAATCCCGGCTCTTGTTCACATGGGCGTGATTTCCACGAATCCTACGCCGTTATAGATATTGAACACAACGGCATTATGCCTGTAATTATTAAAATTTAAGGAGTTTTTATGAAAGTATTACTTCACTGCTGTTGCGCGCCCTGTTCGCTTTCGTGTATAGTCCCGCTATTAAATGAAGGGGCAGAGCTTTCGCTTTTTTGGTACAACCCAAATATTCACCCCTTTAAAGAATACGAGTCAAGGCGCGACTGCCTTATAGACTATGCAAAACAGATAAATCTAAAGCTTTATATAAAAGAGCATTACGGACTGCGCGATTTTGTAACAAAGGTAGCTGACAATATCAACAACCGTTGCAGTTACTGCTATGAAAGCCGTATAGAAGGGGCGGCAATTTTTGCAAAGGAAAACGGCTTTGACGCTTTTACTACCACACTGCTTGCAAGCCTTTATCAAGACCATAACAAAATGAAAGAAATAGGCGAGCGAATGGAAAAGAAATACGGTGTAAAATTTTTATACCGCGATTTTCGTAATAACTTTAGAGACGGTAATGCTTTAGCGCGTGAAAAAGGTTTCTATATGCAAAAATATTGCGGATGTATTTTTTCGGAAGAAGACCGCTACCAAAAGCAAATAAACCGTGATAAAGAAAAATATAATATATAAAACAAAGCAGCGGCAATAGGAGGAAACCTTACTGCCGCTACTTTATTAAGACGAAAGGAATAAAATGTTAAATGTTATAGCTATGGGTGCGTCTGGCTTTAACAACGCGTAAACGCTTGCGGCGAATAGCGGCAAAAACCTTTTCTTCAAATGCTACTAAACTATCTTCGTGGAAGATACACCAAATAAGGCCTATAAAAGCCGAAATCTCTAATAAAGTTGTTATAAACTGAATGAATGTCATAATTTTTACCTCCCGAACATTTGTTCGTTATCCTTATTATAGTATATTAAATTCGCTTTGTCAAGTGTTTTTTGAAAAAATTAATATTTTTTCTCTTTGTTTGCGTTATCAGTATACTATGTTATATGTCCAATAAACGGGACTTTTAAAAAACTTGACAAAAGTTTTTTGATGTTATAAATTTAATATAATAAAGTTTTTAAATGGGAGTAACTTATGAGAAAGAATCTAAACAAAATATTCTGTCTTTTGATGACGGCTATAATTATTGCAATTTCGCCTTCTGCATCTCTTTCAGTGCAGGCTGCAACGAATGATTTTACTATGAAAAAGTTTGATAAGGCTTACATAACCTTTGTTTTTGATGACGGCAAAATGCCGTTTTCGAAACAATGCTATCAAATATTCAAAGATTTTAAAATGCCGATGTGTTGCGCTCTTATTTCCGATAAGATAAAAGCCGATGATGAAACTGCTAACTTTTTCAAAAAAATTGAAGCGGCAGGCTGTGAAATACTTTCTCATACTTCGAACCACGATGTATTGCATCAAGATAACTGTAATATAAATACTATTGAAAAGCTGCTTGCTGATTCGTACAGAGTTTTAACTGCATTAGGCTTTAATGTTAATGGTATTATTGAAACAGGTAACGGCGGACAGGAAGCAACTGCTGATTATGAGTTGATTGAAACCGTTTCAAGAAAGTATTATAAATATTCTAACGCTTACGGTATATCACCCCAATATAAAAAAGAGCGCATTTGGTTAAAAGATAATACTTTAGATTCTATGAAGTCGCTTATAGATAAAGCCATAAACGAAAAAGAATGGTTGGTTATATCGGCGCACGATTTTACTGAGTTTTCTAAAGAAGATATGACAAAGCTTTTAAAGTATATTGATTCTAAGGGTAAGAGTAAGGCAGAGGTTGTAACTTGGAATTATGTTTATAAAACCTTTGGAAAGTATACAGGCCCTAAGGTTCCCACCAAGGAGGCTATAGAATCGGTTTGCAAAACACAAGGGCATAATTTGAGCGATATAAAAATTAAGAAAAAAGCCACTTGTACAAAAAATGCAGTTGAAGAAGGCAAATGTAAAATATGCGGTAAGGTTGAAACTCGTGAAGTATACGGTACCGCTGAACATAAATTCGGCGAGTATTTAAATAATAGCAACGCAACTTGTCAGGAGCTTGCAACTAAAATTGCAAAGTGTACTGTTAAGGGCTGCAACGCCACGAGTGTTATATACGATACCAAAGGTGGATATAAACCGCATAGTTATTATCCGGTTGCTGTTAAAGAATCTACAGATGACACTACGGGTTTAGCAGAGAACAAATGTGAATATTGCGGAAAGGTCAAAAATACAATAATTATACCCAAAGGCAAGACAATTTATGATATTATTTATGAGCAAAGCGTAAGTTCTCAAAATCAGTCTTCTGCTGATGCATCCGAATCTGAAGAGCAGGAGGTTACAAGTGAAACCGAATCCGAAGAGCAAACATCTTCAGAAGAAAAGGAAAACACTGTTGTAGAAGAATCTGATTTTGAAAACGACAAAATGGAAGGCACGGTGGCTATTGTATTGATAGTTGTAGTTGCAGTGCTATGCGTAGCATTATGGGGCGGAATAGGTTACTTTGTATATAAAAACATTAAAAAGCAAGAACCTGAAGATTAAAATAATGAAAAGACTTCGAATTTTTTCGAAGTCTTTTTGTGTTTTAGGAATATTTAATCTTTAACTTTTAAAACAGAATATCCGTAAGGGGAAAGTTTAATTTTATTGCCGTTTGGGTTATCACCCATAAGACATTCGGCGTTTATAAATTCGTCGGGTATAGTAACCTCGCTGCCTTCATGCCAGCGGGTTGCAGCAATTAGCAGTTGTTCATTTTTATATTTGCGAATATAAACTATTTCGCCAAAATTTGCATAAACCGGTATAAATTCACCCGAGCAAAACACCTTATTCTGACGGCGGATTTCACCCAATTTTTTATAGTAATCTAAAAGTTCTTTGTTTTCCTTGCCCCAAGGGTAAGTTGCACGGCAGAATGGGTCGCCGTAGCCTTCTACGCCCGCTTCGTCACCGTAATAAAGTGACGGAATACCAGGCAAAGTATATTGTATAAGCGCGCCAACCTTTAAAAGAGCCACACCTTTTTGGTATTCTTCTGCCGATAAAAACTGTTTAGACTGCCATTCGCGTTCGTTACACGCTATACCGCCTTTGCCCAAAAGAGTCAGAATACGGGGAGTATCATGAGTGCCTATATGGTTCATCAGTAGCTTCACCGCTTGGGGTGGGTAGTTTTCTAAAATTTCTAAAATAGTATCTATTAAATTGCGTGAGTTTCCGCCAAGCAAATATTCTATAATAGCGGTAGAGAAGGGGTAGTTCATAACCGAGTCAAGTTGCTTGCCCCTTAAAAAGCGGCGTCGCACATCATAGCTTACTTTATTGGTAGCGTCTTCCCATACTTCGCCTAAAAGGAAGTTATCAGTCGAGTCGGCTTTAATAGCTTTACGGATATTATCTAAAAATTGGTCAGGTAGCTCGTCTGCAACATCCAAACGGAAGCCTTTTACACCCTTTTTAAGCCAATAGCGTATAACTCCGTTTTCGCCGGTTATAAATTCTGAGAAGCTGTTGTTGTTTTCGTCTACTTCAGGTAGTGATGGCACACCCCACCAAGCCGAATAGCCTATTTTACTGTCATCAAACTTATACCATTCGTAATATGGCGATTTTTTAGAATTATAAGCGCCGATACTGTCGTACCGGTTATGGCGGTTGAAATAAATACTGTCATCACCTGTGTGGGAGAAAACACCGTCAAGTATAATATAAATGCCCTGTTTTTCTGCTGCTTTTACAAGACTTTGAAGGTCCTTTTCAGTGCCTAAAGACGAGTCAATTTTCATATAGTCGGCGGTGTTGTAGCGGTGATTTGAATGAGCTTCGAAAATGGGGTTTAAATAAATACAATTTACACCCAATGATTTTAAATAGGGCAGCTTTTGCTCTATTCCCTTAAGGTCACCGCCGTAGTAATCATTACCTAATTTGTAAAAAGAGTCGTCCATACGGTATTCGGGCTGCTTTGCCCAATCCTTTATAATATAGCGGTCTTTGGGTACACCGTGTTTTCGCTTACCGCAGGCAAAAAATCTATCGGGGAAAATTTGGTAAATAATACCTCCGTCAAGCCAATCAGGTGTGGTGTAGTCTTTGGAATATACCGTGAGCTGCCAGCTATCGCCGTCGTTTGATATGGCGCCTAAAGAGTGGTCAAACTTCTTTATACAAAATTCTCCAAAATTACTTTGGTATTTAAAGTGGTACCAATAAAGCCCTTCATCTAAAGCAATTTCGCAGTCAAAAAAGCGGTAATCATCTAAATGCTCGGATTCGGGCATAGGAATATCGGTCCATTCGCCTGTCTGGTCATTTTTTATAGTCAAGAAAACTGATTGCACCTGAGCGCATTTGTGCAATAGCACCTTTAGCCGAAGGTTTTCACCCTCGGCTAAAGCACCAAATTTATTTTTGTATATAGGATTTCTCGAATCAAACGGATAATAATTCATAACTATTTAAGCGGTGTGGCGTTCCAAATATCGCGGGCATAGTTGTCAATAGAACGGTCTGCAGAGAATATTCCCGATTTCGCAATATTTGTGAGCGACATTTTTTGCCAAACTTCAACTTGGTTGTATAATGCGCTCGCTTTTGCTTGTGCATTTTTATAATCCGAGAAATCGGCAAACGCCATATAGGTATCGTGATACCTAAAGGTATTATAAATATTATCAAAGCGTTGACCGCCAAAGCCACCCGCTATAAATTCAAGCGCCTCGCGTAAAACAGGGTTATTGTTGTAATACTTTTCAGGCGAATATCCGCTTTTTTGCAGCGCTAACACTTCGGGTGTTTGCATACCGAAAATGATAATGTTTTGGTCACCTACTGCAGAATGAATTTCTACATTTGCACCATCTTCGGTGCCTAAGGTAACTGCACCGTTCATCATAAGTTTCATATTACCCGTACCCGACGCTTCGGTAGAAGCGAGAGAAATTTGTTCACTTATATCGGCGGCGGGAATCATAAGTTCTGCCATAGTTACGCGGTAATCCTCTAAGAATAAAACCTTAAGCTTATCATTAACTGCAGGGTCACTTTCAATAACCTTTGAAAGTGTATAAATCATTTGAATAATTTCTTTTGCGAGTAAATATCCGGGAGCAGCTTTAGCACCAAAAATATAGGTTTTAGGTGTAAAGGGCGCATTAGGATTATTTTTTAAGAATAAATACTCGCTTATAATATTAAGCACATTAAGGTGCTGACGCTTATATTCGTGCAAGCGTTTAACCTGCATATCAAAAATAGAGTCGGGGTTTAATATAGTCCCGGTCTGCTTTTCAATATATTTTGCAAAACGCTCTTTGTTAAAGCGTTTAATTTCGGCAAGCTTATTTAAAACGGCGGTATCGTCCTTAAATGCCATAAACTTTTCAAGTTCTGCAGCATTTGTTATAAAGCCGTCACCAATGGTTTCGGTTAATAAATCGGTAAGCTTTTCGTTTGCGCAGCAAAGCCAACGGCGGTGCGCAATACCGTTAGTAACGTTTTTAAACTTTTCGGGGGTCATTTTAGCGTAATCCTTGAAAAGCTCATCCTTAATGATGGTACTGTGAAGCTTAGAAACACCGTTTACTGCGTGCGCGGTTGCAACACAAAGGTTGGCCATACGAACAACACCTTCGGAAACAACGGCGGTGCGCTCTGCAAGTGAGTAATCGCCTGTTTTTTGAATAACTTTATTGCGGTAACGGCGGTCAATTTCCTTAATAATTTGGTAAATGCGGGGAAGTCTTGCTTTAACAAGTTCTTCAGACCAACATTCAAGTGCTTCGGGCATAATTGTGTGGTTAGTATATGCAACAGTGCCCTTAACAATATCCCAAGCTCTCTCCCAAGCGTAGCCGCAGTCGTCCAAAAGGAAACGCATAAGCTCAGGGATGGCGAGTGTGGGGTGCGTGTCATTTATGTGAATAGCTACCTTTTCGGGTAGGTTTTCTAAGGTTTTATAATGGCGCAGGTGACGGCTTAAAATATCCTGTATAGAAGCAGATACCAAGAAATACTGCTGACGAAGTCTTAAAGATTTACCTTCTATGTGATTGTCGGCAGGGTAAAGGATTTTAGAAATATTTTCAGCCATAGCACGCTGCTCAATAGCGCGCAAATATTCACCTTGGTTAAAGGCGGACATATCAAAATCGTGACATTCGGCACTCCAAAGACGAAGCGCATTTACGGTTTTGCCGTCTTTACCCGCAACACAAAGGTCGTAGGGTACTGCGCGTACGGTTTGGTAGTCTTTATGTTCGATACGGTGGACGCCGTTTTCCCACCATTCGTTTACATAGCCGTCGAAGTTAACATCAACTGCTGAGCCGGGCTTAGCTTCAAGCCAAACACCGCCACCGGGCAGCCAAAAATCAGGCATCTCGGTTTGCCAACCGTCAACAAGCTTTTGGCGGAATATACCAAGCTCGTAACGGATGCAATAACCCATAGCAGGATAGCTTCCGCTTGAAAGCGCTTCCAAAAAGCAGGCAGCTAATCTACCAAGACCGCCGTTTCCAATACCCGCATCAGGCTCAAAATCATAAAGCTTTTCAAGTTTTACATCAAACTTTTTAAGTGCCTTTTTCATTGTGTCGGTAAGACCTAAGTTATAAAGATTGGTTTTAAAGGAACGCCCCATAAGAAATTCCATACTGAGATAGTAAACAATCTTAGCCTGCTTTTCTGCGCGTTCTTTTTTGAAGCCGGCGCGACGTTCGTTCATAATTTCTAGTAAGCTTAAAACCGATGCTTTATAAAAAAGCTCATTCGATGCCTGTTCGGGTGTTACGCCGAAATGGTGAGAAAGCTTTTTTTCTATTAAAGAAGCAAGTGAAGCTGTTGTGATTTTCGCCATTTTCTCATCTCCATAATAAATGTAGTTATATAATACATTATTTACAAAAAAATTTCAAGTATTTATAAGTCTAAAAAACAGTATTTGTTATAGTAATATTTTATGCAATTTTTATGCAGTTTCTATAAAAAAGAAATTTATATTACGGCTTTTAAAATATTTTTTGGTGAAAAGTGATAAAAATAACGGGTTTTGGTTTTGTAGTGATACAAGAATATAATACTGAAAAAGGGGATAGTTGACAAAAAATTCGCCATTAAGTTTTGCTGATATTGTGTTTGAAATTTAAAATTTGTAAAAATAATGCTTGCTTTTTAAAAGGCTTTGTGGTAGAATATATGAGCATTTGATTTCACCCGCTTCCTTACGGGTGTCTTCTTGCCGAAAAAATCGACATTGAAGCAGATGGTCCTCTGGCAATAGTGTTATGAACGTCTGGTAAAAATTAAAGGAGGAAAAACCATGGACGTAATTAAGGAATTAGCAGCAGAACAACTTAAAAAAGATGTTCCCGAAATTTTAATCGGTAGCACCGTTAAGGTTCATGTTCGCATTAAAGAAGGCGAAAAGGAAAGAATTCAGATTTTTGAAGGTACCGTTATCGCTAAGAACAACAGTGGTATTCAGGAAACCTTTACTGTTCGCCGTGTATCTTACGGTGTAGGTGTAGAACGCGTATTTCCTGTACATTCACCTTCAGTTGCTAAGGTTGAGCTTGTACGCAAGGGTCAAGTTCGCAGAGCTAAGCTTTACTATCTCCGTGATAGAGTGGGCAAGGCTGCAAAGGTTAAAGAAAAGATTTAATCTAAAGGGGGACAGGTTGAAAGCCTTGTCCCCTTAATTTTTATTAAAAGTGGGAAAACAATGAATAACAATAACTTTTATACTTCAAAAGCAGAAGAGTTGTTAAAAACAAAAGCCACTAAAAACGCTCAAAAAAGCGCCAAGCAAAAATTCAGCGACCTTTTTGAGTGGTGTGATGTTATAGCTGTATCGCTTATTTGCGTTATAATACTTTTTTCGTTTTGCTTTAAGATAGTAAGAATTTCGGGTGATTCAATGCTTGAAACACTTCATACCAACGAAATGGTTATTATTACCAATTTGGGATATACCCCCAAAGAGGGTGATATTGTGGTAATATCTCGCAATATTGAAAATTCTGCTGAAACTATAAGTGAATCTGACGGACCGATTATAAAACGCGTTATTGCTACTGAAAATCAACAAGTGGATATTCGTGGCGGTAAGGTTTATGTTGACGGCAATGAGCTTAAGGAAGATTATTTAACCTATAGCTATACTCAGCCGAACGATGTTGGTTTTCCGATTACCGTTCCAAAGGGTCATATTTTTGTTTTGGGTGATAACCGTCTAAATTCACTTGATAGCCGAAGCTCAAGTATAGGCACCAACGGTATGATAGACAGTCGCTATGTTTTAGGTCATGCAGTTTATAGGGTTTTTCCTTTAAATAGATTTGGAAGTCTTAATAAGTAGGATATCTGATGAATAAAAATAAAAATAAAAAGAACAACAAAAAAGAGAATAATTCGGGTGGCAGTACAATTAACTGGTTTCCTGGGCATATGGCTAAAACCAAGCGGAAAATCAAAGAGATTTTACCGCTTATTGATGCTGTGGCAGAGGTTGTAGATGCGCGTATTCCGATAAGTAGCCGCAACCCCGATTTAAATGAGCTTATAGAAAACAAGCCGCATATCATTTTACTTAATAAGTGCGATATGGCGGATAACAATATTACAAAAGAATGGATTGAACATTACCGCAAAAACGGAATTTCGGCAATTGCGCTTGATTGTAAAAGCGGTAAGGGTATAAATCAGTTTAAAACCACCGTTAAGGATGCGCTCGCATATAAGCTTGAAGCTTACCGCGAAAAAGGAATGGTGGGCAAACCGCTTAGAATAATGGTTGTGGGTATTCCTAATGTGGGAAAATCTTCATTTATAAATAAAATCGCGGGTAAAACCCGTGCAAAAGCCGAAAACCGCCCAGGTGTTACAAGGGGCAACCAATGGTTTACTATCGATAAACAGCTTGAACTTTTGGATACTCCAGGCGTTTTATGGCCAAAGTTTGAAGACCAAACCGTAGGCGAGCATTTAGCCTTTACAGGCGCTATTAAGGATAATATATTAGATATCGAATATTTAGCGGTAAAGCTACTTGAAATTTTAAGCGAGAACTATAAAAATCTTTTAACAGACCGCTTTGGTGAGCTTGATTTTTCTATGGATTCTTACGAGATTCTTTGCCAAATCGGTAAAAAGCGCGGTATGGTAATTCGCGGAGGAGAAACCGATACCGAAAGAGCAGCTAATATGATTATGGAAGAATACCGCAATCAAAAGCTTGGTAATATATCGCTCGAAAGGGTGGAAAAAGATGCCTGATTACAGTTTTGAATCTGCCGCTAAAAATTGCGGTTTTAAGTTTGTATGCGGTGTTGATGAAGCAGGTCGCGGTCCATTAGCAGGCCCTGTTTGTGCGGCGGCAGTAATACTGCCTGAAGACCTTGAAATTGAAGATCTTAATGACTCTAAAAAGCTAAGTGAAAAGAAACGCGAAGCGCTTTATGATATAATAGTTGAAAAGGCTATTGATTATAATATCGCTTTCGGGACTTTAGAGGAAATTGAAGAGCATAATATTTTAAATGCTACATATTTTGCTATGAATAGGGCAATAAATGGACTAAAGCGGGTTGATTTTGCACTCATTGACGGCAACCGCATACCAACCGGTATAAAGGTACACTCTGCTACGGTTGTAAAGGGTGATGCTAAATCTATGTCTATAGCGGCGGCTTCAATACTTGCAAAAGTAACCCGTGACCGCTTGCTTTTAGAGTACGATAAAAAATACCCGCTTTACGAGTTTGCAAAGCATAAGGGCTACGGCACAAAATTACATACCGACTTAATAAAACAGTACGGCCCTTCAGAAATACACCGCCTATCTTTTCTTAAAAACATTTTGGGTGACAAAAAATGAACATAGGAAAAGTAGGGTTAGAGGGCGAAAACAAGGTTGCCTCTTTTCTTAGAAAGAAAGGATACTTTATTGTAAAGCGTAACTTTCAGTGTCGTTATGGCGAAATTGATATTATCGCCGAGAAGGAAGAGTACATTGTTTTTGTAGAGGTAAAAACCCGCAAGCAAAACAGTCTTGTTTCACCGGCGGAAGCGGTAAATGTTTTTAAGCAAAGAAGAATTAGCCTCACCGCTAACGATTATATTATTAAAACCGAATGTCAAAAACAACCAAGGTTTGATGTTGCTTTAGTAACGGTTATTGAGCGAGAGGACAAAAGCGTGGGCTATAAGTTAAAATATATTGAAAATGCTTGGTAAAATATTTGACAAATGTCTTTTAAAGTAATAAAATAAATAGGAACTTTGAAAGGGAGATTTTATGAATTATATAAGTACCAGAGATAAATCTGTAAAGGTTACTGCCGCTATGGCGATTTCGCAGGGTATTTCAGCAGAGGGTGGTCTTTTCGTACCCGACACCTTTAAAGCATTCACTAAGAGTGATTTTAAAAAGCTTTGCGAGCTTGATTACATAGGTAGAGCAAACTATATATTAAGTAGTTTTCTTAACGATTTCACAGCGCAAGAGGTTGAATATTGCGTTAAAGGTGCATATACAGGAAGTTTCCAAGACGAACAGCCTGCACCTATTTCGCTAATAGGAAAAAATGCAAATATTTTAGAGTTGTGGCATGGCCCCACCTGCGCTTTTAAAGATTTAGCCTTGCAGGTTTTACCCTATTTGCTTACAACATCTGCAAAAAAAGTTTCAAGCGGCAAGAAAATTGTTATTTTGGTCGCCACTTCGGGTGATACCGGTAAAGCTGCGCTAGAAGGCTTTTGCGATGTGGAAAATACAGAAATTATGGTGTTTTATCCAAGTGACGGCGTAAGCCCAATGCAAAAGCTCCAAATGGATTCCCAAAAGGGCGACAATGTTCATGTTTGCGCTATTAAGGGTAATTTTGACGATGCTCAGACAGGCGTTAAAAAAATCTTTACCGATAATGCGGTAAAGGAAAAGTTAGCCCAAAATAATATGCAATTTTCTTCTGCAAACTCTATTAACTGGGGACGCTTGGCTCCGCAGATTGTTTACTATATTTCGGCTTATTGCGATATGCTAAACAGAAACGAAGATTATTTGAAGTGCGGCTTTAATGTAGTTGTTCCTACAGGTAATTTTGGTAATATTTTAGCAGCCTACTATGCTAAAAAAATGGGTGTGCCAATAAATAAGCTTATTTGCGCTTCAAATGCTAATAATGTACTTACCGATTTCATAAATACAGGCAAGTATGACCGTAACCGTAGCTTTTTTACTACTATTAGTCCGTCTATGGATATTTTAATTTCTTCCAATCTTGAAAGAATGTTGTTTGAATTATCGGGTAATGATGATAAAGCGGTTGCAAAAATGCAAGCAGAGTTAGCTAAAGATGGCACATTTACAGTTAGTGAAGATATTAAGGCTAAAATGAACGAGCTGTTTTTCGGCGGCTGCTGTGATGATGAAGCAACTTTGGGTACTATAAATAAATATTTTAGTGAATATGGTTATTTGTGTGATACTCATACCGCAGTTGCTTTAAATGTTTACGAGCAGTATGTAAATACCACAGGTGATGACAGACCTACAGTTATAGCGTCTACCGCTTCACCTTATAAGTTTGCAAGCAGTGTTTTATCGGCAGTAAGCGAAAAAACGGCTGAAAGCGAGTTTCAAACCGTTCGCCTTTTGTCAGAGGTTACTTCTACCGAAATCCCCGCGCCTATAAATGCGCTTCAGGATGCAACAGTGCGTTTTAAGGAAATTTGCGAAAAAGAAGATATGTTAGAAGCGGTTTACAAAGCGCTTAGAATTTAAAGTTCCCATTAAAAAAGCCACTTTTTAAAAGTGGCTTTTTCAAAAGGATTATCTGCACTTAAATGTATCGCAACAAGTGTCACGAACGCTTGTGGCGCTACTGTTACCTACCTGAATTTTACCAGCAGAGCAGGTATCGTTTTCGGCGTGGTAAACACAGTTTTTCACATTACAGCAAATGCAGTAATTGGTTTCACAGTTACAGTTGTTTTCCATAATAAATATCCTTTCTGACCGATTGCGGTCAAAATTAGTTTATGTAAAAAGTTTTATAATATGTAAGGGGGAGAAAATGAGTATTTTTGCCATTTCGGATTTGCACTTATCTTTTGGTACCAACAAGCCGATGGATGTTTTTCGTGGTTGGAATAACTATACCGAAAGACTTTTGGCTAATTGGAACCGCATTGTAAAAAAGAATGATACTGTTATTCTCCCGGGCGATTTATCGTGGGCGCTAAAGCTTGAAGATACTAAAGCCGATTTTGAGTTTTTAGAAAAGCTTAACGGTAAAAAAATACTTTTAAAGGGTAATCACGATTTATGGTGGTCTACCGCCAAAAAGCTTAATGTTTATTTAGAAGAGAATAAATTTTCAAATATCGAAATTCTTTTTAATAATACAGTTATTGCCGAAAACTTTGCCATTGCGGGTACACGCGGATGGTTATATGACGCCGCACAAGATGATAAAATCATTTTAAGAGAAGTGGGCAGACTCGAAAAATCTTTGACTGAAGCTGAGCAAACAGGACTTCCTATTTTAGTGTTTCTTCATTATCCGCCTGTATACGGCAATGAAGTTTGCACTGAAATTTTAAATGTTTTAAAGCGCCACAATATTAAAGAGGTTTATCACGGACATATACACGGCAACGGTTTTAATAACGCTGTAAAGGAATATGACGGCATTAGTTTTAGGTTAATATCCTGTGATTGTATAGATTTTACACCCCTTTTTATAGCGTAAATTAACAAATTTAAAGTTTTTTAAAAATATTGTGGAAAAATTTGAAAAGTTATGATATAATATTTTGAAGTGAAAAATAGCATTTTATGCGGAGGTATAATAATGAGTTTAAAAGAAACAAAAAAGCTTGAGACAAATAGATATGAGCTTGAAATTACGATTGATGCCGAAAAGTTCTCGGAAGCGATAAGAAAGGCTTACGACCAACAGAAAGATAAAATTCAACTCCCCGGCTTCAGAAAGGGTAAAGCGCCATATGCTATGGTTATGAAGATGTATGGTGAAGAAGCATTCTTTGAAGAAGCACTTAACATCCTTTATCCCGATGCAGTAGACGAAGCTATTAAAGAATCCGGCCTTAAGGTTATTAACGATAAGATGGATTTCGATATGGTTTCTATCTCTAAAGAAGATGGCGTAGACTTTAAGATTGCCGTTACTACTTATCCCGAAATCGAAATCGGCGAATATAAGGGCTTAAAGGCAGAAAAGGTTATCGCTAAAGTAGAAGATAGCGAAATTGATGCTCAGGTTAAGGCTATGGCAGACCGTAATGCCCGTATGGTATCGGTTGAAGACCGTGCTGCAGCTATGGGCGATACCGTTGTTATTGACTTTGAAGGCTTTAAAGATGGCGTCGTTTTTGATGGCGGCAAGGCTGAAGGTCATACTTTAGAACTTGGCTCGGGCGCATTTATTCCTGGTTTTGAAGAACAAATTGTTGGCAAGAATATCGGTGACGAGTTTGAAATCACCGTAACCTTCCCAGAAGAATACGGCGCAGAAGATTTAGCAGGCAAGGAAGCGGTATTTAAAATTAAGCTTCACGAAATTAAGCTTCGCGAATTACCTGAAATTGATGACGAGTTTGCTAAGGATGTAAGCGAGTTTGATACTCTTGACGAGTTAAAGGCGGATTTAAAGGCAAAGGCACTCGAGCAAAAAACTAAGTTTGCCGAGGAAGATGCTGAAAACGACTTGGTACAGCAGATTGTTGATAGCATTAAGGGTGAAATTCCTGAAGCTATGTTCGAAAGCCGTTTAAATCAAAGTGTTGAAGAGTTTGGATACCGTTTACAGATGCAGGGCTTAGACCTTGACACTTACCTTAAGTATTCAAACACTTCTTTAGAAGATTTTAAGGCTACTTTCCGTCCTCAAGCTGAAAGTCAGGTTAAATTCCGATTAGCGCTTGAAAAGATTGTAGAATTAGAAAAGATTGAAGCAACTGAGGAAGACTTAAATGCTCGCTTTGAGGAAATGGCAAAGCAGTATAATATGGAAGTTGACGCAGTTAAGAAGGCAGTTCCCGCTGAAGAGCTTGCTAAGGATGTTGCAGTAGGTAAGGCTATTGACTTTGTTAAGGAAAATGCTGTCATTACCGAAGTAGAAGCAAAAACTGAGAAGAAGGCTCCTGCTAAGAAGACAACTGCTAAGAAGACAACCACCAAAAAAACAGAAGAAAAGACAAAAGAATAATTGATTATAATTTTTAAAATTAGTTAATAATACGGTAAATGGGTGCCGGCACTAACGGTGCCGACACCTTTTATATTACTTTCATCTTAAATCCTCCGTTGTCTGAAAAGAGGGACCAACCGTTAGGCTGGTGGAGGGATTATTTTAAAAGGAGATTTACTTATGAGTTTAGTACCTTACGTTTTAGAACAAACAAGCCGCGGA
>JAZQYX010000007.1:0-24361 GCA_045633725.1 Acutalibacteraceae bacterium
TTGCTTCATCGTACTCAGGCCACTTAGTTTGGTTAAGCATACCAGGGAATCCGCACATTTCCCAAATTTCTTCGGTGATGTGTGGTGCAAATGGATTGAGCAAGGTGATAAAGGTTTTGTATTCGTCTTTTGTAATTTTACCGGTTGCAGTAATTGAGTTCATAAGTGACATAAGCGCCGCAATAGCGGTATTCATCTTTAAGGATTCAATATCGTCGGTAACCTTTTTAATTGTACGGTGGAATTCAGCCTCTAACTCTGGACGATAGCCTTGCTCATCGCAAAGAGTATCGCCTAAAGCCCATACCTTATCTAAGAAACGCTTGCTACCCTTAATGGATGATTGACTCCAAGGAGCAGCCTTTTCAAAATCACCGATAAACATTTCATAAACACGCATTGTATCTGCACCGTAATCGTTAACAATCTCATCCGGATTTACAACATTACCGCGTGATTTAGACATTTTTTCGCCGTTTTCACCCAAAATCATACCGTGGCTTGTACGCTTAGCGTAAGGCTCGGCATTAGGAACAGCTTTTATATCATAAAGGAATTTATGCCAGAAACGGCTATACAATAAGTGAAGTGTGGTATGCTCCATACCGCCGTTATACCAGTCAACCGGACACCAATATTCCAAAGCTTCTTTTGAAGCAAATTCCTTATCGTTATGAGGGTCGCAATAGCGCAAGAAATACCAAGAAGAGCCAGCCCATTGAGGCATTGTATCGGTTTCACGCTTTGCGGGTGCACCACAGTGAGGACAAGTAGTATTCACCCAATCGGTCATTTTAGCCAATGGTGACTCGCCGGTATCTGTAGGCTCATAAGATTCAACATTAGGAAGAACTAACGGTAATTCGCTTTCATCCAAAGGCACCCAACCGCACTTATCGCAGTGAACCATAGGAATAGGCTCACCCCAATATCTTTGACGAGAGAATACCCAGTCGCGAAGCTTATAGTTGGTTTTAACACTGCCAATACCTTTTTCGGTTAGCCATTCTTGAATAGCCTTTTTAGCATCTTCTACAGATAAGCCGTCTAAGAAATCAGAGTTGACAAGCACACCTGTTGCACAATCGGTAAAGGCTTCCTTTTGTACGTCTTCCCCACCCTTTACAACCTCGATAATAGGAAGCTGGAATTTCTTTGCAAACTCCCAGTCACGCGTATCGTGTGCAGGAACTGCCATAATAGCGCCTGTACCGTAGGAAATAAGTACATAGTCTGAAATAAAAATCGGAATTTCCTTATTATTAACGGGGTTTATAGCCATAACACCGTCTAATTTAACACCCGTTTTATCCTTAGCAAGCTCGGTTCTTTCAAAGTCAGACTTCTTAGCTGACTGCTCTTGATAAGCTAAAACTTCGTCATAGTTAGCTATTTTATCAGCCCATTTTGAGAGCAACGGATGTTCGGGCGACATTACCATATATGTAGCGCCGAAAAGGGTATCTGCACGGGTTGTGAAGATTTCAAAACTATCGCCCAAAGTAGTGTTAAAAGTAACCTGTGTACCATAAGAACGGCCAATCCAGTTCCTTTGTTGAGTTTTAACACGGTCAATAAAATCAATACCTTCAAGACCGTTTAAAAGCTTTTCAGCATATTCGGTGATTTTAAGCATCCATTGGCTTTTTTCCTTTTGGATAACTTCACTACCGCAACGCTCACAAGCGCCGTTAACAACTTCTTCATTTGCAAGTACGCACTTACAAGAAGTACACCAGTTAACCGACATTTCCTTTTTATAAGCTAAACCTTGCTTGAAAAGCTGTAAGAAAATCCATTGAGTCCATTTATAGTAATCGGGGTCAGTAGTATTGATTTCACGGCTCCAGTCAAAAGAAAAGCCTAAAGACTTTAACTGGCGCTTAAAGTTAGCGATATTATTTTCGGTAACAATTGATGGGTGAATATGATTCTTAATAGCAAAGTTTTCGGTAGGAAGACCAAAGGCATCCCAACCCATAGGATAAAGTACATTAAAGCCTTGTAATCTCTTTTTACGGGACACAATATCAATAGCGGTATATGAACGGGGATGTCCTACATGAAGACCCTGACCTGACGGATACGGGAACTCAACAAGACCGAAAAATTTAGGTAAAGTGTAATCATTCTTTGCTTCAAAAGTATGATTATCATCCCAAATTTTTTGCCACTTTTTTTCAATTTCGGTAAAATTATAATTAGTTTTCATCTTAGTCACCTATAGTTTCTTCTAAAATAGTTTCTAACTCTACTTGCTCGGCATCTGCCCACATTTTATCTAAAGAGTAAAATTCACGCTCTTTATACCCGAATACATGAATCACAACCGAGCCATAGTCAAGCGCAATCCAACCTGAAGCTTTGCCTTCAATATGATGCGGCATAACACCTGCTTCTTTTAACTTTGCTTCAACTTCATCGGCTAAAGCTCTTACCTGTGTTGAAGAACCGCCTGAGCATATAAGAAAATATTCACACAAAACGGTTAAATCTTCAACCTTTATAGCGTTAATATCCTTACCTTTTTTACTGTTAATTGCATTTGCGGCAATTTTTAAAATTTCAAATGAACTCAAATTATTTATCCTCCAAATCGGTTGCCTTATTAAAGGCTTTTAAAGTATCAAAATGTATTGCGCGCTTTTGGTCCGCCAAATCTTTTATGGTGTACTGTAAAGCATAAACAAGCGCCTTATTAAATGAGATTTCCACAAGGCTTCGCATAACATCTACATCGGGATAATCGCGGTCTCGCGAAGTGAAATCTGCCAGATAAAGAACCAAGCACAAAGGCGACATATTTTCCTTTGCGGTTGTATGATAGCGCACAGCATCGATAATTTCGGGGTCCTTTATACCTAAAATATGCTCTATATAAAGCGAGCCCGAAATTGCGTGCCAAAGCTTCGAAGCATTTTTTTCAACATCGTCTAAGATTATACCAAACCTTGCAAAAATTTGCAAGTGTTCTTCGCGCGGTGCGTTTTTTGTGATATCGTGTAGCAAACCCGCAAGATAAGCCTTTTCGGTATCAACACCTATTTTCTCAGAAAGACGCTTTGCTTCGTCAGCTACACAAAGGGAATGAAAATAACGCTTTTCATCCAAACGTGCTTCTAAAATTTTCTTGTATTCACTATACACTGTAAAGACCTCGCTCGGCAATATAACCGTATATTTTTTTAGGTAGTAAAGAAGTGTCCTTAGTATTTCTAAACTGTGTAGAAGAAATATCAGGTATTTCCGTATTATTTAAAACAATTTTCATACCCAAGGCTTCAAATTCCTTTACACAGGTATTGAAATCGGTATTATTAGTACCAACACGGGAAAAAACATAAAAAGGTATTATTTCCATTAAATCTAAATATCGGTACCATTTAGGGAAATATACAAACATATCTCCCCCACAAACAAAAATAAAATTCTTAGTTTGATATTTTTTCTTTAGTTCTACTACCGTATCGTAAGAGTAGCTTTTGCCTTCACGCTCAAATTCGATTAAACAAACGCTTGCTTTAGAAAATTCCTTTGCAACAAGCTCACACATTGAAATGCGGTCATTATCACTTGCTAAAAATTCACATTCCTTATGTGGCGGAATTCTATCAGGCAATAACCATATTTCATCTATATCACTATCATTTTGTAATGCTTTAAGCATTTCGTAATGACCGTTATGAAACGGATTAAATGTTCCGCCAAAAAGTGCCGTAAAGCCCATATTACTTCACCAATTTAATAGTTTTATTATTTTTACTTTCGCGATAAAGTATAAATTTTCTGCCAATCACCTGTACAACATCCGCATTGACCTTATCTGCTAACTCGTCAGCAGCTTGGCGGGAAGTTATAGGGCAGGTCTCTAAAACCGACATTTTAATAAGCTCTCTTGCTTCTAAAGCATCATCTACCTGCTTTTCGGTATTCTCACTTATACCCATTTTGCCAACCTGAAGTATGGTTTCAAAATCATTTGCCATACCGCGAAGCTGGGCTCTTTGTCTGCTGTTTAACATTATTTTACCTCTAAATATTCTGTAAGTTTTTCTTTAAATTTGATAAGAGCTCGTCCTCTGTGACTTACCGCATCCTTTTCGGCATCAGTTACCTGTGAAAAAGGACCTATTTCACTAATAAAGAGTGGGTCGTAACCAAAGCCACCCTCACCCTCTTGCTCAGAAAATGCAATATGCCCATGACATTCGCCACGCACAGTAAACTCTCTGCCATCAGGAAAAACGCAGGCTATAGCCGCAACATAATATGCCGTACGCTTTTCCATAGGAACATTCTCAAGTTCCTTTAAAAGCTTTTGGTTATTTTCTTTATCATTACCGTGGCCACCCGAATATCTTGCAGAGTATATACCGGGAGCACCGTCTAAATAATCTACACATATACCCGAATCGTCGGCTACTGAAATACAACCTGTTTGAGTAAGACCTGATTTTGCCTTTATAATAGCATTTTCTTCAAAGGTGGAGCCGTCTTCTATTGCATCTAAAAAAGGTTTATCTAAATCCTTTTCAGATATAACAACAAAGCCCATAGGTTCTAAAATACGCTTAAGCTCTTTAAGCTTTTTAGCATTTTTGCTTGCTATAAAAATTTTCATTATTCTTCACCGTTTTCAAAAATACTGCCAACAAACTCACCGGCAACAAAGGGTTGTAAATCGTCAATCCCTTCACCTACACCGATATATTTAACCGGAATAGAAAGCTCGTTACGAATAGGTATTACAATACCGCCCTTTGCGGTGCCGTCAAGCTTTGTAAGGACAATACCCGTAATATCTGCAACATTTTTAAATTCTCTTGCCTGATTAACCGCATTTTGACCTGTGGCGGCGTCCAAAACCAAAAGAGTTTCAAGCGAAGCATCAGGTAGCTCTCGACCAATTACGCGGTAAATTTTTGCAAGCTCATCCATTAAGTTTTTCTTATTATGAAGTCTGCCTGCAGTATCACATATAATAACATCTGCGCCTTTGGATTTTGCCGATGCAATAGTGTCAAAAACAACAGATGCGGGGTCGGTACCCTCAACACTTTTAACCATTGTAACCCCTGCGCGCTCTGCCCAAATGCCTAATTGGTCGATTGCAGCAGCACGAAAGGTATCAGCGGCACCCAAAACAACATTCTTACCATCTGCTTTTAGTTGAGCCGACAATTTACCGATAGTAGTAGTCTTACCTACACCATTAACACCAATAACCAATATTATTGAAGGCTTAGTGTTAAGGTGCAGTGAAGAATCACCTTTTACCATATCGGCAATAATTTCTTTTAAAAGTTCTTTTATAACTGTTGGGTCTTTAATTCCCTGTTCTTTAATTTTTTTGCGTAAAATATCGCAAATTTCGGTAGCGGTAGTAATACCAATATCTGCCATAACTAAAATTTCTTCAAGCTCTTCAAAAAGTTCTTCATCAATTTTAGTAAAAGAGTTAATTATACTGTTTACACTGTTTGATAAAGATTCTCTTGTTTTTTGAAGACCTTGCTTAATTTTACTGAAAAGTCCCATTATATCACCTAAAAGTTAAATCTCATCTAAAAAATAAGCTTGTGAATCGGCACGGCGACCATATTCATCCACAACCGAAATTCTAAAGTAAATATCGGTTTCTTTTATTTCAAAAGTTGCGCTGTTAAGATATTCTCCGTCACTCGCAGTAATACTCATAGCGCGTCTACCGTGAGTAGAATAACATATATTCCTCGCATTTGAACAAACAACCGTAACATTATCACCGTTTTTCGAAATTTTTTCGATTACCGGACCGGTTGTTGTGTAAAAATTACCATTTAACAAACTGTCAATTATTTGCGAGTATTCAAGATATTCAGCCTCAACCATAACCGCAGTACCAAAAGAATCGTCCTTATAATTATGGTTATCGTCACCGGAGGATACGAAAATTCTTTTACCGTCACGCAAAAAATCATCGTGAACGTTTAGATTATACTCGTATATACCCGCCTTATTACAGCTTGTATTAAAAATTTCAACACCCCAAAGACCTTCGTACTTAGAGTATTCACGATAATTTTCAAGCGACCAGCGTGGATGATTATAAGCCACGAAAAAGCCATTTTCATTAGCGCTTTTTATTAACTCGTTAATACCGTCGGCACCGTAGACCCTTTCTAATTCGACCGAAGGTTTATTTAGTTTTGCCTTTTGTTCGGGGCTCGAAAAATGGTCGGCAACGCAGTTATAGAAAAAATTATAATCGTTATTTTGCTCTTTTGCATAAAAGTTTAAATGGCAAACCTTCATATCATAATTTTTAAGAGTTGATTTATTGGGGAATTCTTTAATTGCAATTTCACAGCTTGTTATGGTAATAAAATCTTTATCATCAAGATAGGAATTATTATTTAAAAACTCATGGTCGGTTATTGCAAGAAAACTATAACCACGCGATTTATAATTATCCTTTAACTCTTGCGGTGTTAAACAACCATCTGACAAAGTACTGTGACAATGCATATTACCCTTATATACATTTTTCTTGGCGCCGAATAAAACGTTTTCCATTTCATACACCTTGACTATCTAAATGTAGTTTCTTTTCAAGCTCGGATACATTAAGCTCTAAAAGCTTGGTTATACCCTTTTCCTGCATTGTAACGCCGTAAAGCATATCTGCCGCTTCCATAGTACCGCGTCTGTGTGTAACGCATATAAACTGTGTTGCAAACTCAGAAGAGCGCATATAGTCAGCAAAGCGTTCTACGTTGATATCGTCAAGTGCAGTATCAACCTCATCCAAGAAGCAGAACGGCGGAGCGTTAACACGCATAATTGCAAAGTAAATTGAAAGGGCAATTAGCGCCTTTTCACCACCTGAAAGACCGTCAAGACTGGGTACATTTTTACCCGGTAGCTTGACATTTATATCAATACCGCTTTCAAGGATATTATCAGGATCGGAAAGGCTTAACGAAGCAGTACCACCACCAAAAAGTTCTGTAAAGGTTTTAGAGAAGTTTTGACTAATCTTAGTAAAGCCTTCGGTAAAGATTTCCTGCATTTGAACAGTAAGCTGATTTATAAGCTTGTAAAGTTGAGCACGCGAAGCTTCAAGATCGTTTATCTGTGAAGATAAGAAGTTGTAGCGTTCGCTTACTTCCTTATATTCTTCAATAGCAGAAACATTAACATTACCTAGTGATCGGATTTTGTTCTTGATATCTGTTAAATCCTTTTTAGCTGTAGTCGGATTTTCGATTTCGATACCAATTTTTTCAGCTTCGCTTCTCGTGAGCTCATATTCATCATAAAGCTTGCGAATAACCTCGTCATATTCGCGCATCATAGCTTCCTTACGCTCAGTAAGTCTTGCTAATTCGCCACCAATTTTTTCGCGCATTAAGGTATTTTCGCGTTCACTGTTTCGTAGCTCTACGCCCGATTTTTCAGTAAGATTACGCTTTTCAATATAATCACTAATACTCTTCTCACTGTCAGCAATCTTGTTTTTAAATTCTTCAATACCGTCGTAAGCTATAGCAATTTCATTCTCTAAATTTTCGTTTTTAAACTGTAAAGCCGCAAGCTCGCTGTCAATAGCGGCGATTCTTACCGTTCTTTCAGCAATATTTTTATTAAGATTTTCTGCAGAAAGATTTATGCTTTCAATATCCTTACCAATTTCGATAAGCGAAAGCTTAAGCTCGGTAATATTAGAAGTCAAAGCCTCACGGGACTCATTAAGGTTATCCCTACCGCCTGTCATACTGTCAATTTCGGCTTGGATTGTAGCCTTTAAAGACTCAATTTCCGCAATTTCATTTGCCGATTTTAGTGACTCGGCTTTAAGTTCTTCTACCTTATTAGCATTTTCGGTTTGCTCTGCTTTAGCACTATTTAAAAGCTCTAAAGTGTTCTTGCGCATATCATCAATACGCTTGATTTCAGCCAATGCGCGAATTTTATCTTCGTTAGCGGTTGTGTAATCGGCCTTTAAAGCATCAATATCCGCTAAAACAAGGTTTACTTGCCCTTGAGCTTCTGTATAATCTTTTGATAGCTTTTCTGCTTTATTTTTAAGGTCTTCGATTTGGGACTCAATAACCTTAATGTCATTAGAACGGCTTAAAAGTCCTGAATTTTTACCTACAGAACCACCCGTTAGTGAACCGCCCACATTAACTACCTGACCGTCAAGCGTTACAACCTTAACTCTATAGCCTTGCTTTTTAGCAATAGCGGTAGCATAGTCTATATCTTCAGCAACAATAACTGCGCCTAAAAGGTATTTTACAATCTCTTTATACTTGTTATCACATTTTACAAGGTCACTTGCAATACCTATATAGCCGTCGCTATCTTCAAAGCCGCTTTCTTTGAATTCCCGCGCTTTTATGGTGTTGACAGGTAAAAATGTTGCTCTGCCACCCTTATTATTTTTAAGGAAGTTAATAGCTTGCTTTGCGTTGCTTTCGGTATCGGTAACGATATTTTGAATAGCGTTTGCTAATGCAGCTTCAATAGCCATACTGTACTTTTTATTAACATCAATAAGCTTAGATACAGGACCTAAAATACCGCGAACAAGACCTGTTTCTGCCTTAGACATAAGGAATTTAACCGAATGCTGGAAGCCTTCCATATTATTTTCAAGGTCGCGTAAAATTTGTGCACGGCGAAGCTTGGCTTGAATATCAAGGTTAGTATTGTCAAGTTCTTCTTTAAGAGAGTTTTCGGCTTCCTTTTTACCATTTAAGCGCAATTCATAGCCTTTAAGCGAATTTTCAATGCTATTAGCATTCTCTTCTATCGCTTTAAGCATTTCATCAGTTTCGCTAAATTCTTTATCTAAAGAAAAAATTTCAGCTTCACGTGAAGCAATTATATCCTTTAATGTGTTATCACGCGAAGTCAACTCTTCAATAGAAGTATCTGCTGTAACAAGCATTACACGTTTATCGGCACTTTTTGCCGATAAAACATTAAGCTCTCTAATCTGATTTTCGATTTTTCTGCTTATACTGTCAGAATCGCTAAGCAATTCCGATAATTCTCTTTCAAGTGTGTAAAGCTTTTCTTCTAAATCATTTTTCTCGGTTTGTTTGTTAGTTGCCTTAGCATTTAAGTTTTCAATTTCCGCTAAAGCAGTAGTGTCTGTCGCCGCCAAGCTGATCTTTTCTTCATTTAAGCGGTTAACAGATTCATTATTGTGTGCTATATCGTTTTGTAAAACGGTAATAACGCCTTCTGCTTTGACGATTTCTTCATTAAAAGAAGATATGTTTAAACGCTCGCCTTCAATATCTGAAGTAAGCTTTGCAAAAAGTGAAGTATTTTGTTCAGTTTTACGGTCAAATTCTTCTAAAGATTGCTCAATTTCACGGTATGAAAGCTGAGCAGCGGCAATTTTGCTTTCCTGCGCGCGTAAAAGCTCTTTAGAATTATTTAAAGCATAAAGCCATAGACCTATTTCAAGTTCTTTTTTCTGAGATGCGAGCTCTAAAAACTTTTCAGCCTTTTGGCTTTGTTCAGCAAGCGGACCAACACGAGCCTCTAATTCGTCAACGATATCGTGAAGTCTAAGTAAATTATCCTCTGCCGCAGTAAGCTTTCTTTCAGCCTCTATCTTGCGGTAGCGGTATTTTGAAATACCTGCCGCTTCTTCAAAAATATCGCGGCGCTCACCCGATTTAGAGCTAATAATATTGTCAATTTTACCTTGACCAATCATAGAATAACCGTCTCTACCAAGACCGGTATCCATAAATAACTCGTGAATATCTTTAAGTCGTACAGAAACATTATTTATAGCATATTCGCTTTCATGAGAGCGATAGTATCTACGGGTAATAGCAACAAAATCGTTATCAAAATTTAAAGAACGGTCAGTATTATTGATATTTAAAGTAACTTCGCAATATCCATGCGGGCGGCGCGATTCGGTACCGCCAAATATAACATCTTCCATTGATTGACCGCGTAGACTTTTGGTGGATTGCTCGCCCAAAACCCAACGCACTGCATCGGATATATTACTCTTACCGCTTCCGTTAGGACCTACAACCGCAGTAATTCCCTTGCCAAATTTTAAAACAGTCTTGTCCGCAAAGGATTTAAAGCCTTGAATTTCAATAGAACTTAAGAGCAATTATAACACTTTCCTTTCTATTCTGAATTTTAAGTCACCTAAACTCTCGTCAATCTTAACTTTACAGTTAAAACCGCGCGATTTGAGGTACTTAATGTTAGATTTTCTTTGTCCCGTCATTTTAGAAACATCAGATTTTCCTACATAAATTATGTAGTTACCCTTATCAAAAAGGTGTGTGAGTATCTTTGTAAGCATTATTTGTGATTGGCATAATTCGCTAAAAGCAGGATGCCAAGGACCCGCAATAAAAGCACCGTCTTCAATAGAATGAAGACCAAGCCTAATAACATTTATACCCTCTTTAGTTAGCATTAAATAAAGCTTAGAGCAAATTTTAATCGCTTCGGGAAGGGTTTGCGGTTTATATGCACCATCAATATAGAGTGCCGCCAAATCGGTATCGGCTAAAACAACGGTAGGATAAATGCGTACAGTATCTGGCCTTATTTCAATAACTTTTTTTAAAGTGCGCTCAAGTGATTCATTGTCGTCGGCATATAACCCTGTCATTATTTGAAGACCAAGCTCAAAACCGTGCTTTTTAATGAGCATTGCCGCAAACTCGGTATCCTGTGCGGTGTGACCACGGTTATTCATTTTTAAAACATAGTTATTAAATGACTGAGCGCCTAACTCAATCGCAGTTACATTGTACTCTTTTAATAGCAATAAAATCTCGTCATCAATAGCATCAGGTCTTGTAGAAATTCGAATACCTTTTACAAGCCCAATTCTCACAAAGGAAGATGCCGCTTCTAAAAGAGAAATCATATAGTTACGGTTAATTGCCGTAAAGCTACCGCCAAAAAAAGCTATTTCGGTGGTTTTTGGGTCGTATTTTTTAGACATAACCGCCGTTATAACCGCTTTTTCAACATCATCGGCATTAGGTGCTTTACAGGTACCTGTAATGTAACGTTGATTACAAAAGCTACACTTATTAGGACAGCCAATATGCGGTACAAAAATTGAAATATTAGAATGCTTATTACTCATATTTCAGCACCCATAAGCTCAAGTGCCTGTTTAGCCGCCATCTGTTCGGCACGCTTTTTATTTTTTCCTTTACCTATACCAATAACATTAGAATTAAGGTGAACTTCAACCTCAAAAATCTTGTTGTGGTCTGGTCCGCTTTCGCCTTTTAAAATATATGTTACGCTCTCTTCGGGATTGCGTTGTATAATTTCCTGTAAAGTTGTTTTATAATCCTTAAAGCCCTCGGTATCATGATGCTCAAGCTCTGCTATCACAAAACGCATAACAAATTCTCTGGCAGAATCCATACCGCCGTCAAGATAAATTGCGGCTAAAACCGCTTCAAAAGCATCCGCCAAAATAGAGTCGCGTTCTCTGCCGCCACCCTTTTCTTCACCTTTACCCAAAAGCAAAAAGTCACCTAAATCTATTGAACGCGAAAAAGCGCAAAGTGTATTTTCACATACAAGTGAAGCGCGAAGCTTTGTAAGCTCACCTTCAGGTATTTGCTTATAGCTTTTATAAAGGTAATCAGCAACTATAACCGACAATACCGAATCACCCAAAAATTCCAAGCGCTCATTAGAGGTAACACCATTTCTAACCTCGTTCGCATACGAAGAATGGGTTAAAGAATTTTTGAGTAAATTTATATTATTAAATTTGTAACCGAGTTTTTTTTGTAAAACTTCCATTATAAATTATTCCTTACTCTTTGATATCCGAAAGTGCAGCTGTAATATTATCTATAACACCTGTCTTGGTAAATACCACTGCCTGCTTGATAGCATTTTTAATAGCCTTAGCATCAGAATTACCGTGAGCCTTTATAACGGTTTTTCTAACACCCAAAAGTGGTGCACCGCCTACTTCACTACTATCCATCATACTCTTTAGTGAATATAAATCTTTTTTAATAACCAATGCCGCAAGCTTATTTTTAAGGCTTTTATATAAAGCATTTTTAACTAATTTAAAAAATGTAATTGCAGTGCCCTCTATAAGTTTTAAAGCAATATTACCTGTAAATCCATCGGTAATAACCGCATCAGCTACACCCTTAGGCATTTCGCGTGATTCAACATTACCGATAAAGTTAATCGGTGCTTCGCTTAAAAGCTTATAAGCTTCTTTTTGAAGTTCGGTACCCTTTGTATCTTCGGTGCCAATATTTAAAAGACCGATTGTGGGGTTTTCTATACCTTCAACGCCCTTTAAATATGCGCTTGCCATTATACCAAACTGGCAAAGCATTTCGGGACGGCATTCAGCATTAGCACCCATATCCATAAGCATATAATGCCCCGTAGGTGAAGGTATCATACCGGCGAGTGCCGGACGCTTAATACCTTTAATACGCTTAACCAAAAGTGTACCGCCTACAACAACTGCACCTGTAGAGCCTGCAGAAACAAAAGCATCTGCATTATCAACACTCAGCTCTTTAAAAGCTAAAGCCATAGAAGACTCATTATGCGCTTTTAAAAGTGTTGTTGGGTCATCGTGCATATCTATAACATCGGTAGTATGCACAAGCTTTAAATCGCCATAAAACTTTAAGTTGTTTTCTTTAATAATTTCTTCAATTTTTTCCTTATCACCTGTTAAAGTGATTTCGGTTTCAAACTCTAAAGAAGCAAAACTTGCACCCTTTACAATTTCTAAAGGTGCGTTATCTCCGCCAAAAGCATCTACTACTACACGCATTTTTCTACTCCTTATTAAACCAATCTAAAGAACGCTGAGCGTAAGCCATATAGCGTTCTCGTTTATCCTTTATTTTTTCTTCTATAGTCGGCAAAATGCCAATATTAGCGCCCATAGGCTGAAAATTTTCCACAGTACTGTCTGTAATATAACCGAGCAAAGCACCAATCATTGTTATGTTAGGCAATACTAAGCCATCTAATCCTTTTAATCGGTTAGCCGCGTTAATACCCGCTATTATGCCTGATGCTGCCGACTCCATATATCCCTCAACACCCGAAAGCTGCCCCGCAAAAAATACATTGGGATATTTTTTCAAGGATAAATCGGGATTTAAAAGCTTGGGTGAATTTATAAAACTATTGCGGTGCATAACACCATAGCGCATAAACTCGGCATTTTTCAGTGCGGGGATTAGCGAAAACACCCTTTTTTGCTCGTGGAACTTTAAATTTGTTTGAAAACCAACAAGGTTATAAAGAGTGCCTTCGGCATTTTCGCGCCGCAATTGTACTACCGCCCAAGGTCTGTGTCCTGTTTTAGGGTCGCGTAATCCCACAGGCTTCATAGGACCAAATCGGATAGAGTCTTCGCCACGCTTTGCCAAAATTTCAATAGGCATACAACCCTCATATACCGTAAGGGGCTTATCAAACTCAGATAAAATTACACCCTCAGCATTTATAATCTCATTATGAAAAATTTCATATTCTTGCTTGTTTAAGGGGCAATTAATATAGTCATCCGTGCCCTTTCTGTAACGCGACGCTTCAAAAGCTGAGTCAAAATCAATACTTTCTTTTGTAACTATAGGTGCAGCGGCATCATAAAAGCTTAAATTTTGACTATCGCACATTTTAGCAATACTTTCTGCTAAATCACCGTCTGTTAAAGGTCCTGTAGCTACGACGGTTATACCGTTTGTATCAATATCCTTTACAATTTCATTTTTAACCGTAATATTTGGGTGTTTTTTTATTACATCGGTAATAAAGCTTGAAAATTTATCGCGGTCAACCGCCAATGCACCGCCTGCCGCAACCGAGCAATGCTCTGTAGCCTTCATACAAACCGAGCCAAATTGTCGCATTTCTTCCTTTAAAAGACCTGCCGCAGAATCAATACGGGTAGCCTTTAAAGAGTTTGAGCATACCAGCTCGGCAAGATTATCACTTTTATGGGCGGGAGTTTTTTTAAAAGGCTTCATTTCTATTAAATCGACCTTTATTCCTCTGTGTGCAATCTGTAAAGCCGCTTCACAGCCCGCAAGGCCACCGCCTATAACCGTAATTTTTTTCATTTTATTTTTCCTTTTTTTTGAGCTTTCTTGAAGGACATTCTGAATTCATACAGTATTTTCTACCGCGAATACCATTTATGATATAACTGCCACAGTCCTTGCAAACTTCACCTGTAGGAACACCGGGCGAAGCAAAATCGCACTTAGGATAGTTAGAACAGCCATAGAACTTTTTACCCTTTTTAGAAAGGCGTTTTACAAGTTTAGCACCGCACTTGGGACAAGGTTGTGTAACTTCGTCTTCGGGAACAGGCTTAGTGTTTTTACATTCGGGATAACCCGGGCACGCTAAGAATTTACCGAAACGGCTTGATTTTATAACCATTTTTCTGCCACATTTTTCACAAACCACATCTGTTTCAACATCCGGCACCTTAACCTTTTGACCTGTTAATGTCTTTTCGGCTTTACTGTAATAGTTATCAAAATCCTTGTAAAAATCGGTTATTGTTTTAGTCCAGTTAAGGTCACCCGCGCCGATTTTATCAAGCTTTTCTTCAAGTCCCGCAGTAAACTTAACATCGAAAATTTTATCAAAGAATTTAACCATTAAATCAGAAACCACTTTACCAAGTTCAGAAGGTTTAAAGGTTTTTTTCTCTTTTTCAATATAATCTCTGTTCATAATATTGGAAAGAATCGGCGCGTAGGTAGAAGGTCTGCCTATGCCGTTTTCTTCTAATGCTTTGATAAGGGTAGGTTCGGTATAGCGTGCAGGAGGTTGAGTAAAGTGCTGATTAGGTGATAAATCCCTTAACTTGAGAACATCGCCCACATTCATTTGGGGCAAACTGCTTTCCTTATCCTCTTCTTCATCCTTACCCTCAACATAAAGCACGGTAAAGCCGTCAAATTTAACCGAATAACCGCTTGCTTTGAATAAATAGTCATTAGCAGTAATATCAACATTAACTGTATCCTGTACACAAGCCGACATTAAGGATGCTATAAAACGTTCCCAAATAAGCTTGTACAACTTATACTGCTCGGTTGTTAAGGAATTCTTTATGCTATCTGGTGTGATAAATACATCGGTCGGGCGGATAGCTTCGTGAGCATCCTGCGCGCCGCTTTTTGTTTTAAAATAGCGTGGCTTTGACGGTAAATACTTATCACCGTAAGTGCCTGCAATATACTTGTTAGCCGCTGCTCTTGCTTCTTCGGAGATACGCAAAGAGTCAGTACGCATATAGGTTATAAGACCGGTAGCACCTATACCTGTAAGCTCAATGCCTTCATAAAGCTGTTGTGCAATACGCATTGTACGCTGACCTGTAAACCCAAGCTTACGAGATGCTTCCTGTTGCAAGGTTGAAGTAATAAAAGGTGGTGCAGGTTGTTTGTTGCGCTTACCCTTTTTAATATCGGTAACCTTATATTCACTATTTTCAAGGTTTACTAATATACCATTAGCAGTCTTTTCATCCGGTATTAAATCAATCTTACCGTTTTTGTCGCCGTAAAGCTTTGCAATAAAGGTTTTTCTGCCGGCTGCAAGCTTTGCTTCAACAGACCAATATTCAGTAGCAACAAATTTTTCAATTTCGCGTTCACGGTCAACGATAAGACGAAGCGCTACTGTTTGAACTCGGCCTGCAGACAAGCCGCTTTTAACCTTTTTCCATAAGAATGGACTTAGTTTATAACCTACAATGCGGTCAAGCACACGGCGAGCCTGTTGTGCATCAACTAAATCCATATCAATCTTACGCGGAACCTTAATACCAGCCTGAACGGCAGATTTTGTAATTTCGTTAAAGGTTACACGGTTAGCGGTTTCCATATCAAGCGCCAAAATCTGCGCTAAATGCCAAGAAATCGCTTCACCCTCTCTATCAGGGTCGGTTGCGAGAAATACTTGATCGCTATCTGCAGCGGCTTGCTTTAAGGATTTAATTAAATCCTTTTTATCAGTCATATTTATATACTGCGGCGCAAAACCATTTTCTATATCAACGCCAAGCTTTGATTTTGGTAAATCGCGAACATGCCCTGCTGAAGCCATTACTTCATAATCTGAGCCTAAATATTTCTTTATCGGCTTTATTTTAGACGGTGACTCCACTATTAAAAGCTTTGACATAAATTACCTCCGTTATTTGCAAATTTCATACTGACCGCCCGGAAGAGCTTTTATAATAAATTCCATTTCAAGCTCAGTTAAAGCCGATAACAGCTTAGAACCGTCTAAACCAGTATCAAGCTGGTCAGGATAAAATTTTTGTGTATCTAAACAATTATAAACTATTTTTGCTTCATTTGAAAGAGTTTCATTCAATATTTTTTTATTTTTTTGTGAAGTTATAGGTTTCGGCTCCTTTTGAAAGGCCTTTTCTATATTGATTTTATCAGGAAACAGGTGTATATATTCATTGAAAATATCACTTGCATCTAAAAGCGGCTTTGCGCCATCACGCAAAAGTGAATTAGAGCCTTTATACTCTGCCTTTTCGGGTGAACCGGGAACTACGAAAACATCCCTACCCTGCTCAATTGCGTGATTAGCCGTAATAAGAGCACCGCTACGCTTACTCGCTTCAACCACAATAGTCCCCAAAGACAAAGCAGATATTAATCGGTTTCTGACGGGAAAAGTATATTTTGTTATGGGAGTATCGGGCGGATATTCACTTATAAGACAACTAGTCTTTTCAATATGCTCTCGCAAGGAACGGTTCTCTTCTAAATAACTTACATTAAATCCGCAACCCATAATAAGTACTGTTTTGGCATTTGCTTTTAAAGCACCGATATGAGCATAGGTATCACTGCCAATAGCACCGCCACTGACTACTGTAAATCCCGCTTTACCAAGACGGTATCCCAACGAATAAGCCGCCTTTTTACCAAAGTCGGATACCTTGCGCGGACCGACTATTGAAATAACAGGATTATTATCAAAATCGGGCAGTCTTCCCTTTACATACAAAACCATTGGCGGATTAGGTATTGATTTAAGTGTTTGGGGATAATTATAATCATCAAATTTAATAAGCTTAATACCCATACGCTCGCATTGTTTAATAATTTTTTGTGCAGTTTCGATAGGTGTATTTGATAATTTTTCAAGCTCACCTTTTGAAAAACAACCTAATTTTTTGCGTTCATCTTTGGACATTAAATATATATCTTTCGGTAAAAATGCCTCTCCTAAAAGATACTCAAAGGTTTTGCTACCTTGCCCAATACATAATTGAAGCCAAATATAATAAATCATTTCATCATTTCCCAAATAGAAATTGCCGCTGCAACAGAAGCGTTTAAGGACTCTGCCTTACCACTCATTCTAATGGTAATCTTGTTGTCTGCAATTGCTTTTGCTTGTTCAGTTAAGCCGTTAGCCTCATTGCCAATCATAACAACCGAGCCGTCAGTAAAGGTTGCGTCTGTAATTGAAGCAGCATCTCTATCTACAACACAGGCATACGACTTTAAACCCGAGTTTTTTATATCAACACAAAAGTTTTCAAATATAATTATCGGCATTCGCAATAGCGTTCCCATAGAAGCCCTAAGTGACTTAGGTGAATATGGGTCAACAGAGCCTTTAGACAAAATTATACCGCTTACACCTAAAGCTTCTGCTGTACGACTTATAGCACCAAGATTAGACGGGTCATTTATATTTTCAAGCGCAATATAGCGCCCATTTTTTTTAATTTCAGTATTTTTTTGCGGCATTTTCGCCAGCGCAATTATACCCTGCGGCGATGTAGTATCGCTTATTTTGTTAAAAAGCTTATCAGGTATTTTGTAACATTCTTTAGCGGATTTGCTGAAGTTTTCTATACTATCACTATACTTATCACAAGCCGTTTCGCTTACGATAAGGCTTTCAAAAATAACACCACTTTCTTTCGCATCATCGCAAATACGAAGACCTTCAAGCACAAATAAATTATGCTCTTTACGGGCATTAGCCGAGCCTTGCAAACTTGCAACAAGCTTTATAAGTGAGTTATCTTTGCTTGTAATTATCTTAAAGTTTTTCATTTTTTCACCTTCTTTAAAAATGAAAAAGTCGCCCGAGAGAGCTTTCACTCGGGCGAAAAAATTTACTTATCAAGAGCTTTTTTAGCAGCCTTTACAAGAGTTGTAAAACCTTTTTGGTCATTAACTGCAAGGTCAGCTAACATCTTACGATTAATTTCAATACCGGCTTTGTTAAGACCGTTAATAAATGAAGAATAGTTGATATCATTCATTTTGCAAGCAGCAGAAATACGGGTAATCCAAAGACGACGGAAATCGCGCTTTTTAAGTCTTCTGCCAATGTAGGCATAGTTGCCGGATTTCATAACTGCTTCTTTAGCGGTTTTAAAAAGTTTAGATTTAGCGCCAAAGTAACCTTTAGCAAGCTTTAATACTTTATTTCTTCTTTTGCGTGTTGCTAACGCACCTTTAATACGTGCCATTTACTTTTCCTCCTTTAAAGTCTTTCCTTATTTATAAGGAATTAATTTCTTAATTGTTGCGGTATTTGTTACATCTGCAACAACAGTCTTGCGAAGATTCCTCTTACGCTTTGTGGTTTTCTTGTTAAGGATGTGCGACTTAAAAGCATGAGCACGTTTAACATTACCGTTTTTTGTGAGTTTGAAGCGCTTTTTTGCGCCACTGTGTGTTTTAATTTTAGGCATAGCTAATTCCTCCTGTTTTAACTTACATTATTTTCCCGATTTCGGAGCTAAGAACATAAGCATATTACGTCCTTCCATCTTAGCAGCTTTTTCAACCGAAGCATGCTCACTGCAGTATTCAGCAAAGCGGTTCATATTATCAAGACCGATTTCTGGATGGCCGAGCTCACGACCACGGAAACGGATAGAAACCTTTACTTTGTTACCTGCATCTAAAAATTTAATAGCCTGCTTACCCTTGGTTTCAAAATCGTGCACGTCGATACTAAGACCTAAGCGAATTTCCTTTACTTCGACAACCTTTTGGTTCTTCTTGGCTTCCTTTTCGCGCTTTGCTTGCTCAAAACGGAACTTACCATAATCCATAATCTTGCAAACAGGCGGCTCGGCATTAGGAGAAATGCATACTAAGTCTAAATCCTTAGCATAAGCGGCCTCCAAAGCCTTCTCAACAGGGATAATACCTATCTGTGAGCCATCATTCGAAATAACACGAACTTCCTTAAATTTAATACCTTCGTTTACTGCGAGTTCTTTACTGCTGATGTGAATACACCTCCGAAAAAGATTAAAAACAATACAAAAGCGTGGACGCAAAACGCCCACGCATAAGAATACCAAAGAGTAAAATTTGGAACCTTATTAACCCTTTTAAACGAAATCTTAGGGTGAGGACGCAAGGCGCACTACTTTGTTGTCATATCAATTATACACGATTTTACTTATTTGTCAAGTGTTTTTTTAATTCTTCTACTTTATCGGTCTTTTCCCAAGGTAAATCTATATCAGTTCTGCCTACATGACCGTATGCCGCAACCTGCTTATAAATAGGACGGCGCAAATTCAAAGTATCAATAATAGCCGAAGGACGAAGGTCAAATACTTTGTTTACCGCGTTAGAAATTTCTACGTCGCTATATTTACCCGTACCAAAAGTATCTACCATAACCGATACCGGTTTTGCAACACCAATAGCGTAGGCTAATTGTATTTCACATTTATTTGCAATACCTGCTGCAACAATATTTTTAGCAACATATCTTGCCGCGTAAGCCGCACTTCTGTCAACTTTAGTCGGGTCCTTACCCGAAAAAGCACCGCCGCCGTGACGAGCATAACCGCCGTATGTATCGACAATAATCTTTCTACCTGTAAGGCCTGTATCACCCTGAGGTCCGCCTACAACAAAACGGCCTGTGGGATTGATATAAACCTTTGTATTTTCGTCAAAAAGTTCGTCAGGAATAATAGGCTTAATAACCATCTCTAAAATATCTTTGCGCAAAGTTTCAAGGGTTACATCTTCCGTATGTTGGCTTGAAACTACAACTGCATCAATTCTCTTTGGCTTGTCGTTTTCATATTCTACAGTTACCTGTGTTTTTCCATCGGGATTTAAATAGTCTAATTTGCCCAATTTTCTAACATCGGTAAGGCGTTTTGCCATTTTTTGCGCCAAAGAAATTGCCAAAGGCATAAGCTCTTCAGTTTCATCACAAGCGTAACCAAACATCATACCCTGGTCGCCTGCTCCGTGAAGATTATAACAATCTTCAACACCATCTTTAAGTTCTAAGGATTTATCAACACCCATTGCAATATCGGGTGATTGCTTATCAAGCGAAACCATTACCGCACAAGTATTGCCGTCAAATCCTGCTTTTGCGCAGTTGTAACCAATATCACAAACAGTTTTGCGTACAATTGCAGGAATATCAATCTTTGCAGTTGTGGTGATTTCACCCATTACAGTTACAACACCTGTTGTACAAAAACTTTCACAAGCAACACGAGCGTTTTTATCCTGCGCTAAAATTGCATCCAATACCGCATCCGAAATATTGTCGCACACCTTATCAGGATGACCTTCTGTTACCGACTCGGAAGTGAATAAATAGTTTTCCATTTTTAAAAATTCCTTTCTTTTTTTCATTCCTTAACAAGTAAAAAACCACTCACGAAAGAGTGGTTTAAAATTTAAGTAAAACCTCATCTTTCGGTTAAACCGACGGATTTAGCACCTTGAAAAACAGGTTGCCGGGCTTCAACGGGCCGTGTCCCTCCACCACTCTTGATAAGGAAAATATTTAGTTTGCTTTAATATTCTATCATAATTTTTTAATTTGTCAATAGTTTATTCAAGTTCTGACGCCATTTGGTTAAATTTGGCGTAAATTCCGCCTGATTTTAAAAGTTCTGAATGACTTCCCTGCTCTACTATACCGTCTTCTGTAAGCACCATAATTCTGTCAGCATTTCTAATAGTTGAAAGGCGGTGCGCAATAGTTATTGTAGTTCTGCCAACTGATAGTTTATTTAACGATTTTGCAACCTCAAACTCGCTTTCGTTATCAAGGGCGCTTGTAGCTTCGTCAAGAATAATTATAGGCGGATTTTTAAGGAAAACACGCGCAATACTTATCCTTTGCTTTTGTCCGCCCGAAAGCTTAACACCACGCTCACCAACATAGGTGTCATAACCGTCCTTTAAAGCGGTTATAAACTCGTGTGCACCCGCTTTTTTAGCTGCTTCAATAATTTCTTCACGACTAGCGCCCGGACACCCGTAAGCGATATTTTCGCACACAGTGCCCGAGAATAAATATACATCCTGTTGTACCATACCAATACTTTTTCTAAGGCTTTTTAAGGTATACGCTCTAACATTTTTACCATCCAAGAAAATTTCGCCACCAGTAACATCGTAAAAACGGGGAATTAAATTGCATAGTGTAGTTTTACCGCCGCCTGAAGGACCTACAAACGCCACCTTTTCACCTTGTTTAATGGCAAAATTCAAATCTTTAAATACGCGGTTATGGTCATCAGGATACTCAAAGGAAACATTTTTAAATTCAATATCACCCTTAGGGTTAACAATATCGGTAGCATTAGGCTCATCAAAAATCTCAATATCGGCATCAATTATTTCAACAAAGCGTTCAATACCTGTCATGCCACGTTGAAATTGCTCTGAAAATTCAATAATACGGCGAACAGTTGCAATAAATGTAGTAACATAAAGCAAATATGCAATTAAATCACCTATTGTAATGCTGCGTTTTATTAAGAATATACTACCTGCAATTACAACTGTACTGTACATAATACCGTCAAACATACGGGTTGTGGTTGAAAATGCGCCCATATACTTATATGAAAGCTTTTTTATTGAAAAATAGTTTTTGTTATCTACTTCAAACTTTTCTTTTTCAATATCTTCGTTTGCAAAGGCCTTTACAACCTTTTGTCCTAAAAGCGAATCTTCTATTCTGGCGTTAAGCTCACCTATTAGCTGCCGTTGTTTTCTAAAGGTTGAGCGCATTCTTGCATTAAGCTTTCGGCAAACCACAAACATTATAGGAATAATAAGAAAAATTATGACTGTAAGCGGAACATTTATACTCATTAAAATTATAAATGAGATAATACCTTTAAGTCCTGCAATTAAAAATTCTTCGGGACAATGGTGTGAAAATTCTGTAACATCAAAAAGGTCATTAGTGATGCGCCCCATAATTTGTCCCACTTTTGTGTTGCTAAAGTAGGTATTAGAAAGCTCCTGTAAATGCGCATAAGCATCACGTCGCATATCAGTTTCAATTTTTGTGCCCATTACATGACCTGTATAAGCCATATAATAATACGCGGCAGAATCTATTATACGCAAAACAAAATAAACCAAGCCTAATCTAAGCACAAAGCTTACCGTCAATGCCGCTAAATCATTTTGTGCCGTGTTGGTTATTTCACGCATAATAAGAGGTAAAACTATCTCGCAAGCGGTGGTTAAAGAAGCGCAAAACAAATCCAAGCACAAGGTTTTCCAATATTTTTTATAATAAGGTAAAAAACGCTTTATTAAAGCCGATGATTTTAATTTCCTTTTTTCTTCCATTAAAACACTTCCTATCGCTTAAATTATATACAATTCACCTTTAAAAATCAATATATTGCAATTATTTTTTTAATGTGTTACTATTATAACAAACCGAATGGGAGTGTTTAAAATGAAATTAAAACAAATAGAAAAAAATCAAATTATCCCCTTTATTTTAGCAATATTAGGCTCGCTTTTAATGATAATAACATTATTTTTGCCATTCTCTACCGCTACCGAAGATTTTAAAGCAGAGATAAACAAAAACCCCGAGTTTGTAATCTATGAAGATATAGACCTAAAGGCAAAGGATGTTGTTAATCGTTCTATGATAGATTACGCAAAGGTTTATAGATCTATGTCCAACCGCCTTTTTGCTACCAACGAAGGTATTATATATGTAGGAATAGTAGCGACAATCGGAATATTTGCACTTATAGCACTCATATCGTCCGTATTCAAAAAAGCGACACCCACAATTATTTTTGCAATACTTTCGTTTTTAGTTTTCGCCTTTTTAAGTTTTGATTTTTACCACCGCGGCGAAATTCCAAGCGATAGTTATAATTGGGGATTCGGTTATTACATATTCTATGTTGCCACTATTATTACATTGGTTGGTGCTATTTGGTTGCTTGTAGTAAAACATAAAAATAAAACACACAAATTCGATACCTGACGAGGAAGAAACATACAAGTCTTGTAACTTAATGACATACCGTTTGCAAAGCAAACGGATTACATACGCTTAACGGAGATTACATACCAATCCTTCGGATTGGATAAAAATAAAGCACTTCACGAAGAAGTGCTTTATTTTTTGGCTGAGCAGATGAAATTAAATTCGAACTTTTGTCCGTTTTCTTTTCTTCGCTTTCTAATTCCGTTAAAGTAATTGTTTGCGTTCCGTCCTTGTAGTTAAAGTAAAAATCAATGCGGTCATCATAAAGAACCAAACCATTGAGGAAACTGTCTACAAGGATTTTTCTATGTTCAAGCTTTGTGGTATCAAGTTTACGGAATTTGTGGATAAAGAATTTAATTTGATTTGCGGTAAGCTTTGGCTTTGAATATTCTTCTTTGGTTATCAAGATTTCAATATCCTCTTTTTTAACCTCTAATTCTTCAAGCCTTGCTTTAGTGGTTGGTGTATAAACACCATCCTCTATCGCAGTAATAAGGTTTTCAATTTTCTTTTCAACGATTTTTAATTCGCGCTTTAAAACCGGGATAGTTGTATTTTCTTTGTCTTGCTCTTTGAGCAAAATTTTTATAAGCTTCTCTATTGCCTCATCATCGAAAATAAATTTGCGAATTTGCTCAATGACGATATTTTCTATCCATTCTTTGCGAACAGCTTTTTTATGACAACCTTTACGCTTTTTAGCACTGACACATTTATAATATCGGTATTTCTTTTGTTGCATATGGCTTGTACCGATTTCGCCAACCATAAATGATTTACAATCGCCGCAAAACAGTTTGGTGGTTAACAAATAATCATCTTCCGCTTTGTGTCTTGCAGGAGCTCGTTTGTTTTTAGCAAGCTTCTTTTGAACGTCATCAAAAAGTTGCTTAGGTACAATGGCGGGTATACCGTTTTCGGTTACTATATCTTTGAAACGATATTCTCCGATATATCTTCGGTTTTGCAATATTCGTGAGACGCTGTTAACGTTCATCGACTTGGCTTTCTTTGCGTGAATGCCTCGTGC
>JAZQYX010000008.1:0-40718 GCA_045633725.1 Acutalibacteraceae bacterium
AACGAAAGAAACCGCCCTGTTGGACGGTTTCTTTTATATTATAAAAGGGGAAACGGTTATTAAAGTAACACAATGTTTTAGGACATATCCATTTACAACCCCTAAAACATAATATGCAAAGTTACTTAATAGGTGACTTGCGAATAAATAAAATACCTAAAGTATCTGCACCGCAGTGGGAAGAAATAGTACAACCTGCTCTGGCAATAAGAACCTCCTTAAAGGGGGCGGTTTTTTTAACCTCTGCAGCAACAGCGTTAACAATTTCTTCGTCTACACCTGCATGGGTAACAAAAATGCGGTTTAAATCAATATCTTCCATATTTGTAAGTCGTTCTGCTACATACTCTTTTAAAACAGCGTCATACTTACCGCGGTATTTCTTACCAACACCCATTTTGCCGAATTTAACTTCAATACAAGGTTTCAGTTTTAAAACATTAGCACCCATCATAGCAAGGGCAGAGCATCTGCCGCCTTTGTGTAAATATTCGAGATTTTCGATAACAAAGGACGAATCTACACAATCTACCATAGCGGTTACCTTTTCTACGATTTCTTTAGCCTCCAAGCCTTTTGCTGCCATTTCGGCTGCTGCTAAAACCAAAAGACCGTTACCTGTTGAAAGGTTGCGAGAGTCTATAACATAAATATTTTCAAATTCGCTTGCAGCAAGGCAGGTATTGTTATAGGTTGAAGAAAATTCTGAGCTTAAAGAAAAATGAATAACAGTTTTGCCAGCATCTGCAAAGGGCTTAAAATAATCAATACAGTCGCCAACATTAGCGGCGGTGGTTTTGGGTAATTCGCCTGTTTTATCGTGGTGGGCATAAATATCGTCGGGATTTATATCTACACCGTCAAAATATGTTTTGTCGCCTAAATTAACACCAAGAGGTATGGTGGAAATATTGTAACGTTCGCGAAGCTCAGCGTTTAAATCGCAAGTACTGTCGCTTGAAATAATAATATTGTTCATATTTTTCCTCCAAAAAACATTTTTTATATTATAATGGTCAAAGTCATTATAACATCTAAATGCCAACTTTTCAACTTTATTTTTTGTGTATGATTTTTTACGTATTTTGTAATAATTTGTAACTAAAAAAGTATCAGTATATATGGTATACTATTACTTGCAAAATTTTGCGAAAGGAGGACCGAGGATATGAAGATTAAGCGTTATGTAAGATCTTCTCTTTTTTATATTATAGCAGTGTTGCTTGTGGTTACTGTTACGGCTTCAGCAATTGCTTTATCGCTTCAAAATAAGCAGATTAGAAAGAGCCAAAATAATTTAAATACAACAAACCAAGAGCTTATAGAAACCAGAAAAGAGTTAGAAACTGCAAAGAAAGAGCTTGAAGACAGTAAAAGCACTCAGAGCAAGTTAAAAAAGAAGCTTGAACAGGCTAACACTGAAAACAAAAAGCTTGAAAACGAAAATAAAAACTATAAAAAAGAGATTGAAAAGCTTAGTTCTAAGAAAAAGGCTGAGGTGGAAAAACTCACAGCTAGTCAAAATTCACCTCAGTCTAAATATCCTAAAGCTACAAAAGTATGTTATTTAACTTTTGATGACGGTCCCTCTGACAACACTTTAAAAATACTTAAAATTTTAGATGAATATGATGCCAAGGCAACCTTTTTTGTTATAGGCACTGCCAAGTTTGAGTATCTGCCTAAAATCGAAAAGGCAGGCCATGCAATAGGTCTACACTCCAACACACACGAATATTCTAAAATTTATAAAAGCGAAAGTGCATTTTTTAAGGATATAAAGGCACTTTCTAAAAAAATAGATAAAAAAATCGGTATAAAGCCAATGATAATGCGTTTTCCGGGAGGTAGCAACAATACCATAAGCAAAAAGTATAAAAAGGGCATTATGAGTAACCTTACAACACAGGTACAAATTAAGGGATATGCTTATTTTGACTGGAATGTTGATTCAGGCGATGCTTCTGGCCATAATGTTTCGGCATCCCGTATTACTAACAATGTATTAAAACAGGCTAAGAATAAGAATTCTATTTGTGTGCTTATGCACGACACTGCCGCAAAGGGTACTACTGTTAAAGCTTTACCCGCTATTTTAGACGGGCTTAAAAAGCAAGGCTATAAGTTTGAAGCTTTAACCGAAGAAACCTATGGATATCATTATAAGGTGAATAACTGATATGAAACTTAAAGCTAATGCTAAAATAAATTTATCTTTGCAGATTTGCGGTAAAAGGCCTGACGGATACCACCTTATTGATACGGTTATGCACTCTATTAGTCTTTATGATGAGATAACACTTCAAAAGGCAGAAAAAATAACTGTAAAGACCGATATTAGCGGTTTAGATGGTAAGGAAAATTTAGCCTATGAAGCGGCCGAGTTGTTTTTTAGCGATTTTCAAATTGATGGTGGCGTAAAAATTGAAATAAAGAAAAATATTCCTTTATCGGCAGGACTTGGCGGCGGTAGTGCAGATGCGGCGGCGGTGCTTGTGGGCTTGCGTGAGCTTTATAACCCCCTTATAACTAATGCCGATCTTGAAAAAATTGCGCTGAAGTTAGGCGCAGATGTTCCTTTCTTTATACAGGGTGGTTGCCTTCGTGCAGAGGGCATTGGTGAAATTCTTACAACCTTAAAGCCCTTGAGTAAAGGTTATATTTTGCTTTGCAAGGGTGAAGAAAAAACTTCAACGGGTGAGATGTACCGCACTTTAGATAGTAAGGAATACGGAAAATGTAACACAGATGCAGTAATAAAAGCGGTGGAGCAAAATGATTTAAACGGTATCGCCCGCAATATTTACAACGCATTCGGGGAAATTTGGAAAGATAGCTTTGTTAAAAAGGCAATGCTTTTAGAATTGCCCTTGGCGGTTTCGCTTTCGGGAAGCGGGCCTACTTGGTTCTCACTTTATGAAAACGAAGCCGATGCGGTTAGGGCAAAAAATAATTTGCAAAGCCAAAATATAGAATGTTTTATTGTAACACCGAGGCATAGTTCAATAATTTTTGAATAAAAAAATAAACTTCTGTCAATATTCTGTTTAGAATTTTTTGACAGGAGTTTTTTTATGAGTAAAAGAATAAAATTATCGTTATGCTTCGGACTTATTTGTGCTGTGCTTTTGTCTATGACAAATTTTAACGCTTTGTGTGACGATTTAAGGCAAAATATATTAAGGCTACATATTATAGCTAATTCTGACAGTAGCGCCGATCAAGAGCTAAAGCTTAAAATAAGGGACCGTATTTTAGAAGAAACATCGGATGTTTTTGCTAATGCCGAAAGTCTTTCGGTAGCCGAAACAAAAGTGCAAAATGAGCTTTCGCATTTCAGTGAAATTGCTAATCAAGTAATAAAGGAAAACGGCTTTAATTATAAGGCAGAAGTGTCTTTAGGTGATTGCTTTTTTGAAACAAGGCATTACGATACCTTTAGCTTGCCTGCAGGTAATTACCACTCGCTTATAATAAAGTTAGGTGAAGCAAAGGGTAAAAATTGGTGGTGTGTAATTTTTCCGAGTGTTTGTATTCCTGCGGCTTCTAATAGTGATTTAAGGGATAGCGTAAAAGAAAAATCTGCCCAAGTTGCAGAGCAATCGGACAGATATATAATTAAATTTAAAACGGTTGAAATTTACGAAAAAATTAAAAACTTTTTCAGTTAAAACTTGCGTATCTCTAAAGAATCGTCATCGGTGCCTTTTTTGATGTTGCGCACAGTTATATAATAACTATAGTTATCGTTTACTTTAACAAGCAAACGTTCCCCAACCTTTTTGCCCATAAGGGTACTGCCTAAGGGGGATTCTTTACTGATAAGCCCTTCCATAGAGTTTTGCCGAAGCGTAGTTACAATTCTCACTACTTCTTCGCAGTTATCTTCTTCTACAAAGTAGGTAACGGTATCAAAAAGACCAATTTCATCTGCTTCGCTTTTGGCATCGATAATAATTGCGGTTTTAAGCATATTGCGTATATATCTGATACGGCTTTCGTTTTTGCCGCGTTCACGCTTTGCGGCGTGGTACTCAGCATTTTCTGATAAATCACCAAAGCTGCGTGTGAACTTAACTTCTTCTAAAATTTTGGGACGGACCGTACCAATGCGGTATTCAAGTTCGTCCTTTAATTTTTTAATATCTACACTCGTTAATTGGTCGAACATTTTGTCTCCTTAAGAGTTTAAAAACTTCAATATATCGCTAAACATTTCATCCTTGCAACTGTCGTTATGTATTTCGTGACGGCAGTTTTTATATAGCTTTAAAGTGGCGTTACAGTTTTTAAGTTTTAATTTATCATAAACTAAAGTAACACCTTTTGTGTAATCACCAACAGGGTCCTCTTCTCCCGCTATCAAAAAAATGGGAAGGTCTTTATTTACACTTTCAAACCACTCGTTTCGGTTGCAGTTAAAAAGCAATTTCATAAGGTCGATAATCGCCGAAACGGTGAACTTGTAGTTGCAAAATTCGTCAGAGGCGTATTTATTTATAACTTCTCGGTCCTTTGTAAGCCATTCGTATTCTGTTAAAGGCTCAAAGCGTCTATTATAACTACCGAAAGCAAGTTTATGAACTGTTTTTGAAATATGCTTTTCGCCCTTGATAGCTTTTATAACACTGCTTAACAAAATCCCCATACCGCAAAGTGGATTGGGACCTGCCGTACCGCAGATTATAAGTTTATCGTAAATATCAGCCGAATGTACAATCGCTAACCTTGCTATAAACGAGCCCATAGAATGTCCCATAAGTATAAGCGATTTTTGCGGAAACATTTCTTTAACCGCTTTGCCGTAGGCTACACAGTCGTGGATTAAGTATTTCCAGCCGTCCTTATGGGCGATAAAGCCCAGCTCGCTTTTATCGCGTGCGGTATTGCCGTGACCTAAGTTGTCAAAACCAAAGGCAACATAGCCGTTTTCGGCTAAAAAGGAAAAAAGATGCTCATAGCGGTCAATATATTCGGTCATACCGTGAACAATGTGGAAAAGCCCCTTTATTTCGCCCTTAGGGATAAATATTTTACCCATCAAGGTATGTATATTATCGGTGCTTGTAATCGGTAAAGTGCGAATTTCGTATTCCATAAATATTCTCCCAAAAGAAGTTACTGCGCGAATGCCTTTGAAGCGGAAATTGCTTTTTGCCAACCTGACAAAAGGGTATTGCGGCTATCCTCATCTATAGTGGGGGTGTATGATGTTTTGTTTATATCTATTTTTGCAATCTCATCAGTGCTTTCAAAAAAGCCTACTGCCAGCCCCGCTAAGAATGCCGCACCTAAAGCGGTAGCCTCGCTCGATTCGGGGCAAATAACAGTTGTATCCGATATATCTGCTTGAAACTGCATTAAAAATTTATTTGCACAAGCACCGCCGTCGGCCAAAATAGATTTAACTTCTAAACCGGTATCTGCTTTAAGTGACTGCAAAAGGTCATTGGTTTGGTACGCGATAGATTCCAAAGCCGCCCTTACAATATGGTTTTTGTTGCTACCTCTTGTAAGACCGCAAATGGTACCCTTAGCGTACATATCCCAGTACGGTGCGCCAAGCCCCGCAAATGCAGGCACTATATAAACACCGCCGTTATGAGCTACTTTTTTTGCGTAGCGTTCGCTATCGCATGCTTTTTTAATAAGATTTAGTTCGTCACGGAGCCACTGTACAACTGCACCGCCTACGAAAACACTGCCTTCAAGGGCGTAGTTTATCTCGCCGCCGAAGGATGCGGCAATAGTGGTTAAAAGTCCGTTTTTGCTTTTATAGGCGGTATCGCCTGTGTTCATAAGTAAAAAACAGCCTGTACCATAGGTGTTTTTAATACTTGAGCGCTCGAAACAACGTTGACCAAAGAGCGCTGCTTGTTGATCGCCTGCTATACCCGAAACGGCTATATTTTCGCCTAAAATATTAACTTCACCGTAAACCTCGCTACAGGATTTAACCTGCGGTAACATACTTTTAGGTATGTTTAAAATCTTTAACAGCTTTTCATCCCAACATAAATTGTGTATATCAAAAAGCATTGTACGGGAAGCGTTAGTGTAGTCTGTAATATGTATTTTGCCGCCCGATAATTTCCATAAAAGCCAAGTATCTACAGTGCCGAATAAAAGGTCACCGTTCTCGGCTTTTTCTCTGGCACCTTTTACATTATCTAAAATCCATTTAATTTTAGTGCCGCTAAAATAAGCATCTATTTTAAGGCCTGTGGTATTTGTAATATATTCTTCTAAGCCTTGATTTTTAAGGTCTTCGCAAATATCGGCAGTGCGGCGGCATTGCCATACAATAGCATTGTAAACAGGCTCGCCTGTATTTTTATCCCAAACGATTACCGTTTCGCGCTGATTTGTAATACCTACGGCGGCAATATCTTTAGGGTCTATATTAGCTTTGGTAATACACTCGGTTAAAGCGGTGTACTGCGCAGAATATAGCTCTTGCGGATTATGCTCTACCCAAGATGGCTTCGGGTATATTTGGGTAAATTCATATTGTGATACAGATACCGCATTAGCATCCTTATCAAATAAAATCGCTCTTGCACTTGTGGTGCCTTCGTCAAGGCTTAGGATATATTTTTTCATACAATCCCCCAAGATTTTTTACTTTATAATTCGCGGAACTCTTTTAGAAATACCGCAAACAATCTCGTAATTTATGGTATTACAAAGAGTTGCTATAACATCTGCTGACAGCTCTTTGCCGAGAATTATAACTTCATCACCCATTTTAGCTTCGGGAATATCGGTAATATCAACACACATTTGGTCCATACATACTCTGCCTACAATTTTAGCCTTTTTGCCGTTAATTAAAACATAGCCCTTATTGCTTAAAATGCGGGGATAACCGTCTGCATAGCCTACCGCAATCGTTGCAATTCGCATATTTTTATCAGCCTTAAAGGTTCTGCCATAGCTGACAAAATCCCCTTTATTTATCTCTTTTACCATAGATACAACCGATTTAACGGTCATAACGGGAACCAAATTCTGCTTGAATTTTGGGGACGCAGCAAGTCCATAAAGCGAAATGCCTATACGCGACAACGAAAGGTGCATTTTATTATTGCTTAAAAAACCTGCCGAGTTGCAACAATGGGTGAGAGTGGGATTAACACCATTTTTATTTAAGGTTTCTAACGCACTTGTAAAGCGGTTGTACTGCGTTTTTGTAAATTGTTCATCATCCGCTTTATCGCTATCCGATACGGCCAAGTGAGTAAATACGCCTTCTGTAATAAGGTTTTTAAATCTGGCACATTCTATAGCTTCTGTTACGCCGTTTGAAGCTTCGCTTCGGCAGTCAAACCCTAAACGAGACATACCGGTATCAAGTTTTATATGTATCTTAATCTCTATATTTTCATTTACAGCTTTTTCTGAAAGCTGTAATGCATATTCCTTAGAATAAACGCATTGGGAAATATCATTATCCTTTAAAATTTTAACACATTCCACAGGGGTGTAGCCTAAAATTAAAATCGGCTTTTTAATGCCGTATTTACGAAGAGATAAAGCTTCTTCTATATTGGAAACTGCAAAATAATCGGCGCCCTGGCTTTCTAAAACAGGCGCAATAGCTTTTGCAGAGTGACCGTATGCGTCGGCCTTTACAACCGCCATTATTTTACTATCTTTTGATAGCGATTTTAAAACATTAAAGTTATGTACAAGGGCATTTAAATCAATCTCTGCCCAAGTTCTATGCAAAAAATCCATAATATCACCTTTTTATATTATATCATTGTTTCGAGTATTTTGCAATCTTCCTTTTATACTCGCCGAAAGCGGAATAAATATAAGGCTTAAAATACCCCAAAAAGCCGAGTATAAAAGGCAAATTTGCCCTTTAAAGTTAAAAGGCATTTTACTGTAATCCCAAACACCCTTTTTAAGGATTATATTAAATATTATGCCGAAAATAAGCTCAATAAAGGTTACAAAAAAGCTTCCTATAACCGCTTTTGTTAAAAGGCTTGCTTTTTTAAAGCGTTCACCAATTTGCGCAAAAAACACAAAGCAAATTCCACCTGCCAAAAGCATTGAAATATGGGTATACCCGCGCCAAAGTATTTCAATAAGCCCATAGCCCAAAGCGCCGATGGGGAATAGAATAAAATTAGTTTTCTTCATTTTATCACCCTTTTTAGTATGGGTGGTAAAGCCTTATATATGCAAAAGAAGACGGCAGGTTACCGTCTTCTTCTATTGGCTATTATTAAAAATCTTAAAAGTTGTGTTAATGATACCAAAAATGCCGAAATATAGGTGAGCGCCGCGGCGGATAATACCTTGCGCGCACCCTTAATTTCGCTGTCGTCAAGCAAAATATTACTGCTTCTTATAGAGCTTAAAGCGCGGGACGAAGCGTTAAATTCTACAGGTAAGGTTACAAGCTGAAAGACGAGTGCCACACCAAAGAAAATAATACCTAAATTCATTAAAAATGTAAAGTTGAAAATCAGTCCCATTAAAAGAAGCGGCATAGAAAGCTGTGATCCAATATTACAAATAGGGTATATGGCTGTGCGAATTTTTATAGGCGAGTAGCCTTTGGCGTACTGCACCGCGTGACCTGCTTCGTGGGCGGCAACACCTACAGCCGAAATGTTGCGCGCGTCATAAACCGTATCCGAAAGCCTTATAATATTAGTTTTGGGGTCATAATGGTCGGTAAGGCTGCCCGAAACACGCTCGATTTTAACATCATACACGCCGTTTGTTTCAAGCACGCGCTTTGCCGCATCAGCACCACTGTAATTACAAAGATATTGTGAATACTTAGAAAAGGTAGATTTAACCTTTATTTGCGCAAAAAGTGCAAGAAGAATAGCGGGTAATACTAAATACAAATATAAGGGGTCTATTCCATAGTAATAATATGGCACAAAATCACTCCAAAAAATTAAACGTTGAATCGGAAAAGAACAATATCGCCGTCAACCATAACGTATTCCTTGCCTTCACTTCGTACCAAGCCTTTTTCCTTGGCGGTAACCATATTTCCGCCACATTCTATAAATTGGGTAAAGTTTATAACCTCGGCACGAATAAAGCCACGCTCAAAATCGGTATGAATTTTGCCCGCTGCCTGCGGTGCTTTTGTGCCGTTAGTAATGGTCCATGCACGAACCTCGGGCTTGCCGGCGGTTAGGTAAGAAATAAGGCCTAAAAGGGAATAGCATTTTTGAATCATACGGTCAAGACCTGAACGCTCAAGACCTAATTCCTCTAAAAACATTACCTTTTCCTCGTCCGAAAGGGTAGAAATTTCGGCTTCCAGTGCGGCGCATATCGGTAAAATTTCAGCTTTTTCGGTTTCGGATATAGTTTTTACAGTATTATAGTTTTTATTACTGTCAATTCCGCTTATAAAATCGTCTTCACTCATATTGCAAGCATAAATTACAGGCTTTGCCGAAAGTAAAGCGGTTGTATTTATAATATCCTGTTCGCTTTCGTCTAAAATTTCTATACTGCGGGCCGGAAGACCTTTTTCTAAATGCTCAATAAGGCGCTTTAAAAAGTCTACTTCACCTTGTAATTTTTTATCGCCCTTTAGTGCTTTTAAAGTGCGGTCCAAACGGCGCTGCACCATCTCAATATCTGAAAAAATAAGCTCTAAATTTATGGTTTCAATATCGCGTGCAGGGTCAACCGAGCCTTCAACGTGAATTATATCGTCACTTTCAAAGCAACGAACAACGTGAACTATGGCGTCAACCTCTCGAATGTTGGATAAAAATTTATTTCCGAGGCCTTCCCCCTTGGATGCACCCTTTACAAGACCTGCAATATCTACAAATTCAATAACTGCGGGGGTGAATTTATCGGGGTTATAGATTTCCTTTAATTTTTCAAGACGTTCGTCAGGAACGCTTACCATACCAACGTTAGGCTCAATAGTGCAAAACGGATAGTTTGCCGACTGCGCACCTGCGTTTGTAATAGCGTTAAAGAGTGTTGATTTTCCTACATTAGGAAGGCCTACCATACCAAGTTTCATAAAAATTAACTTCCTTTTAAATTGATATAAAAACATTATAATCTCTATGGCATTTTTTATCAAGTAAAAGTTTATTTTTAAAAAATATATAAAAAGTTTTGCGTTTTTGTAAGTTTTATTATATAATAAAATAAAGTAGTATAATCTTTTTTAAGGAAGTGCTAAAATGAAGTCTAATTATACCGTACCCATTAGCAAGATTATTAAGGAATTTTCACTTGAAACCCTTCATGCTCCAGAAGGATTAGAAGAAATTGTTATTTCTTCTAACGAGGTTAATAGACCTGGGCTACAGTTGGCAGGCTTTTTCGAGTTTTTTGATGAAAAGCGTATTCAAATCATCGGTAAAGCAGAGGAAAGCTATGTTGAAAATTTAACACCTGATAAAGCTACAGAAAGAATAGAACAACTTTTTGCCCATAAGCCGAGTGCGGTTGTGGTTTGCCGTAATCTTGATGTCCCAAAAGAAGCTCTTGAATTTGCAAAAAAATATGATGTTCCGTTTTTTAAGACCAATATTTCAACTTCTTCGTTTTCATCGGCTTTAATAGCTTTCTTAAATCTTAATTTGGCCCCTCGTGTTACACGTCACGGTGTTTTGGTTGAGGTTTACGGTGAGGGTATTTTGCTTTTAGGTGAAAGCGGCGTAGGTAAGAGTGAAACTGCTATTGAGCTTGTAAAACGTGGTCATCGTCTTATTGCTGATGATGCAGTGGAAATTCGCCGTGTATCCGATAAATCGCTTGTAGGTACCGCCCCCGATAACATAAGGCATTTTATTGAGCTTAGGGGAATAGGTATTATAAATGCAAGCCGTATTTTCGGCGCTGGTGCTGTAAAGCTTACCGAAAAAATTGACCTTGTTATAAATATTGAGCAGTGGGATGTTAATAAGTCTTATGACCGTATGGGACTTGAAAAACAAACTACAAATATATTAGATTTGGAAATTCCGTCACTTACAATCCCTGTAAAACCCGGTAGAAACTTAGCGGTTATTATTGAAGTGGCAGCTATGAATAACCGTCAGAAGAAGCTTGGCTACAATGCGGCTGAGGATTTATTAAAGCGTCTTGGTATGACAGATGATGATACCGAAACAAGCAGTGCGGTAGATCCCTTTTAATATTTAAATTTTGGAGTAATTTATGTCTTTTGTTAAATTTTGTAACGACAATAAAATACCTTTTAAAAAAGACGAAATGATGTGCAATCATACAAGCTTTAAAATAGGCGGCAAGGCGGATTTTTTCGTAGAATGTAAAAGTTTCGACTGCCTAAAGGCTATAATTAAAGCTGTAAGAGAAAGCAATATGCCTTACTTTATATTAGGCAAAGGCTCTAACCTTTTGGTTTCCGATAAAGGTATTAGAGGCGTTGTAATTAGTCTTTGTGGCTTGGATGAAATTACAGTAACAGGTGATACTGTCACCGTTGGTGCAGGGGTCACATTGGCTAAGCTTTGCATGGTGGCGCTCGATAATTTACTCACAGGGCTTGAATTTGCTTACGGTATCCCAGGCAGTGTGGGCGGTGCACTTTATATGAACGCAGGGGCCTACGGCGGTGAAATGTCGCAAGTGGTAGTTAGCGCTACGGTTTTGGATAAAAACGGAGAAATTAAGGAAATACCCCTTGAAGATATGAAACTTTCATACCGCACAAGTATTTTTAAAACCAATGGTGATATTATTCTTTCGGTTAAATTTTCGCTTAAAAAGGGCGATAAGGCTGAAATTAAGGCTAAAATGGACGATTTTATGTCTCGCAGAAAGGATAAACAACCGCTTGAATTTGGCTCGGCAGGGAGCACTTTCAAACGTCCTAAAGGATATTTTGCGGGTACTCTTATTGAGCAAAACAATCTAAAAGGTACGATTGTGGGCGGTGCTATGGTAAGTGAGAAGCACGCTGGTTTTGTAATAAACTACAATAACGCTACTGCAAACGATGTTTTGTCGCTTATGGAAAAAATCAAAGCTACAGTTTTAGAAAATGACGGAGTTTTATTGGAACCTGAAGTTATATTTGTGGGTGAAGAATAATGCAAAAGTTAATTGAAGAATTTAATAAATTAGGTATTCCCGATATGCCCCCTCTTACAAAGCTTTACGGACATAAGGGGGATTTTGTAAATAATGAATGTAAATTGCCTAACGGTAAAATTGCAAAAATTTTGGATGATAGTAAAATGTATTATATAGCTGAGCTTCCTAAAACAGGAAGTGAGCGTTGCTACGGTCTTGTTACCGATAAAAAACAGCTTGTGGTATTTGAATATTCCGAAGGTGGAAAGGATACCGAGCTTGTGATATGGAAAAGGATATAAAAAATGTCTTTTTGTTCTGATGTTAAAAACGAATTACTAAGTATTAGACCGTCCGCATGTTGTAAATCGTCATATATTTATGGCCTTTTGCTTTTCGGACGCTCTTTCAACTTTAATAAAATATCTTTACAAACAAATAATCCCAATATTGCAAAGGCTTATGCTGAAATTATTAAGCACACCTATAAAGCAGAGGTGGCGGTTACTGTAGGCGGTAGCGTACGCCCTACATACAAAGCTGAAGTTAAGAGCGAAGCGGACAGGCTTAAAATTTTAGCGCTTATTGATTTTGGTATAAGTGAAACGGTTATTGACAGAAGCCTTTTTTTAAGGGATTGTTGCTTACCGTCTTTTATACGGGGGGCTTTTTTGTCGTGCGGGAATATTAATAACCCCGAAAAAGAATACCGTATTGAATTTTCGGTTAAAAATAAAGCATTGGCTGACGATTTTAATTCGCTTTTAGCACAGTTTGATATTACGCTTAAAAAAACCGTTCGCGGCAAAGCTTTTGTACTTTATACTAAGGACAGCAACACAATTGAAGATTTGCTTACTTTAATGGGAAATAGCGCGAGAACACTCAGCGTCATTGATACTAAAATAATGAAAAGCGTTAAAAATAATATCAATAGAGCTAGAAATTGCGATAATGCTAATATTTCAAAGACAGTTGAAGCCTCGATACGCCAAAGAACTGCTATTGAGTTTTTAGAAAAAACCGACAGGCTTTACAGTCTTCCGCACGAGCTTTTGGAAGTGGCGATACTACGCAAGGAAAATCCCGAAGCTACACTTAAAGAGCTTTGTAAAATATCGCCTACACCAATTTCGCTTTCGGGAATAAACCACAGGCTAAAAAGAATTATTGAAATTTATGAGCGTGAAAAATAAAAAACCTTCTCCTTGAGGAGAAGGCTTATAAGAAATTTCGCATTCCGAATTAGTGAAAGGAGTTGAGTCTATGGATTTTACACACTTGCATTTGCATACTGAATACAGTCTTTTAGATGGTTGTAACCGCATTAAAAATGTAATTGACAAAGCAGTGGAGCTCGGTCAAAAAAGTATTGCCATTACCGACCACGGCGTTATGTATGGCGTTATTGATTTTTACAAATATGCAAAGCAAATGGGTATAAAGCCGATTATCGGCTGTGAAGTATATGTTGCTACCCGTAGCCGTTTTGATAAGCAAAAGGGCTTGGATGGTTATAACCATTTAGTGCTTTTGTGTAAGGATTCTATAGGCTATCAAAACCTTATCAAGTTGGTGTCTTGCGGCTTTACTGAAGGCTTTTATAATAAACCGCGTGTAGACAGAGAACTTTTAGAAAAGTATAACGAAGGCATTATTGCGCTTTCTGCCTGCCTTGCGGGTGAAATTCCACAGTTGCTTTTAAAAGGTGACTACCAACAAGCAAAGCAAACTGCTTTATGGTACAATAGTGTTTTTGGTAAGGGTAATTATTATTTAGAAATTCAAGACCACGGAATAAAAGAGCAAAAGCTTATAAATCCACAGCTTGTGCGCTTGTCAAAAGAAACGGGCATACCGCTTGTTGCTACTAATGACGCGCATTATACCACCGCTGAAGACTACAAAACCCATAAGGTTTTATTGTGTGTTCAAACTGCTACCAAAATCACCGACGATAACGTGCTTGAATTTAAAACTAACGAGTTTTATCTAAAATCGGCGGAACAAATGGCACAACTTTTCCCCGATTTACCTGAAGCGATTTCCAACACACAACTTATTGCCGATAAATGCAATTTAGAGTTTGAGTTTGGCAAAATAAAACTGCCTAAATTTGATATTGGGAATCGTGACCACTACGAATATTTTAAAGAAAAATGCTATAAAGGTTTATACGCTATTTTTGGCAAGGATGTAGGCGAAGATTATATAGACCGTTTAGAATATGAGCTTTCGGTTATAAACAAAATGGGATATATCGACTATTTTTTAATAGTTGCCGATTTTGTAAATTATGCTAAAAATAATAATATTCCAGTAGGTCCCGGGCGTGGCTCGGGCGCGGCTTCTTTGGCGGCATACTGTATAGGTATTACGGGTATTGACCCCATAAAATACGACCTTTATTTTGAACGCTTTTTAAACCCTGAACGCGTTTCAATGCCCGATTTTGATATAGATTTTTGCTATGTAAACCGTCAAAAAGTTATTGATTATGTTATAGAAAAATACGGCACTGACCATGTTTCACAAATAGTAACCTTTGGTACTATGGCGGCACGCGCTGCGGTAAGGGATGTAGGCAGAGCGCTTGACATTCCGTACGCTACTTGTGATAAGGTTGCAAAGCTTATACCGCAGTCTATGGGTATGACTATTGAGCGCGCTATGGAGGGTAGCCGAGAGCTTAAAGACTTATATTCGGGCGACCCACTTGTAAAAGAGCTTATAGATATGGCGAAAAACCTTGAAGGTATGCCAAGGCACGCATCTACCCATGCGGCAGGTGTTGTAATATCCGACAAGCCTGTAGCCGAGTATGTTCCACTTGCTGTAAATGACCAATCGGTAGTAACGCAGTTTACTATGACTTCACTTGAAGAATTAGGCCTTTTAAAAATGGACTTTTTAGGTCTTAGAAACTTAACTGTTATAAAGGAAACCGAAGAGTTTATAAGAAAACGCGGAATAGATTTTGATATAGAAAAAATACCGCTTGACGATAAAGAAACATATACTATGATGGGCAAGGGTAAAACCGAAGGCGTATTTCAGTTTGAATCTGACGGAATGAAAAATGTGCTAAGGCAGCTAGGACCCCGAAGTATAGAAGATTTGACTGCGGTTTTATCGCTATATAGACCCGGACCTATGGACTCTATTCCTAACTATATAAACAACCGCCATAACCCGCAAAATATTGTCTACCCAACACCGCTACTAAAACCAATTTTAGACGTAACCTACGGTTGCATTGTTTATCAAGAACAGGTAATGCAGGTGTTTAGAACACTTTCGGGTTATTCGCTTGGGCGTGCCGATATAGTTCGTAGAGCTATGGCGAAAAAGAAACACAAGGTAATGGCGGAAGAAAAGGAAACATTTATAAAGGGCGCTATTGCTAACGGTGTAAGTGAAGAGGCTGCCGAAAAGCTGTTTTCAGATATGTCGAGCTTTAGCTCGTACGCTTTTAATAAGGCTCATGCCTGCGCATATTCCTTTGTGGCTTACAGAACGGCGTATTTAAAATGTCACTACCCTGTAGAGTATTTTTCGGCTTTAATGACAAGTATGATGGACAACGAAACAAAGTTGTCCTTATATACGGGTGAATGTAAAAAAAGCGGCATTAAAATTTTGCCGCCTTGCGTAAATGTAAGTCAAAGCAGTTTTACTCCCGACGGGGAGAGTATCCGTTTTGGTCTTATGGCTATTAAAAATTTAGGTGTAGCCCTTATTGACAAAATAATTAAAGAGCGTGAAGAAAACGGACAATATACTTCGCTTTACGATTTTTGCTTTAGAAACTACTCGCGTGAATTTAACCGCAGAGCCTTGGAAGGTCTTATAAAAAGCGGTGCGCTTGACTGTGTATCTTGCAACCGACGGGAAATGCTATATAATATGGAGAGCGTTTTGGCGGCGGTTGAAAATGAAAGCAGGTATTCTTCGGGCGGTCAGCTTGATTTATTTGAGAATATGGGCGAGAGTGGTAAATTTACTATAGAGTTTGTTCCTGAAATGAGTAAAGACACAAAGCTCGCCTTTGAAAAAGAGGTTACGGGGCTTTATCTTTCGGGACACCCTATGGATGATTACAGGGGATATTTAAAAAACGCCAAGCTTGATTCTATTGTCGATATTCAAAACAGTAAGTATCCTGACGGCAAGCGGGTTAATATCGCAGGTATTATAAGCGGTTTAAAGGTTAGGCAGTTAAAGAACAACAATCTGCTGTGCAACCTTAAAATAGAAGATTTTGATTCTTCGGTTAGTGTTACGGTTTTCGGCAACGCTTACGAGATGTATAAGCCTGTTTTAACTGCGGGCAAGCCTGTTATAATGTCAGGCAGAATATCCGAGCACGAAGATAGGGAGCTTGAAATTGTATTTGAAAAATGCAGTCTTATTCCTGACGAAGCAAAGGGTGTTACCGCATCGAAATACAAAAGCGGGTTATATTTGAAAATATCTAATATAACAAATCCATCGTTTACTAAGGTAAAAGAAATACTATCAAGGTATAACGGAAGCTCTCCTGTTTATATTATTTGTACTGATACCAATAAAAAGCTTGAAGCACCTAAAAATCTTTATATAAATTATTCGGAAAAGCTAATAAATGAATTATCCCAAATTTTAGGCGCCGATAATATTAGATATATAAGTTAAATATATTAAAAAAATGTTGAAAAAATAACAATAATCAGTTATACTGTAATATAGCATTATATTTTGGAAGTGATTTTATGAAAACTATAGGTGTATTAACTTCGGGCGGCGACGCTCCGGGTATGAACGCGGCTGTTCGCGCCGTTGTGAGAACTGCCGTTTATAATGGTATTAAGGTAAAAGGAATACGCCGTGGATATAACGGCCTTATGGAAGGCGATATTATTGATTTAGATTCACGCGCGGTTTCAGGTATTATACAACTTGGCGGTACTATGCTTTACAGTGCAAGAAGTCCACGCTTTAAAACTCAAGAGGGTATAGCTGAGGCGGTTGAAAACTGCAAAAAGCATGGCATAGAAGGCATTGTAGTAATCGGTGGTGACGGTTCTTTCCGTGGTGCTCGTGATTTATCTTTAGCCGGTGTTCCTTGTGTTGGTATTCCTGCAACTATTGATAATGATATTTCTTCAACCGAGTATACCATTGGTTTTGATACCGCTATGAATACCGTTTTACAGATGGTGGACAGACTTCGTGACACCTGCGATTCTCACGAGCGTTGCAGTGTGGTTGAGGTTATGGGCAGACACGCAGGTCATATTGCGCTTCGCACTGCTATCGGTGTTGGCGCGTTGGCGGTTATGGTACCTGAACGCGAAAATGACCTTAATGCCGTAATTGAAAAGATTAAAGAAACTCAAAAAATGGGTAAAAAGCATTTCATTGTTATGGTAGCAGAAGGCGTTGGTGGTGTTACCGAAATGGCTGAAAAGATTGAAGCTGCTACAGGCATTGAAACCCGTGGTACTATTTTAGGTCATGTTCAGCGTGGCGGTAGTCCTACTCTTCGTGACCGTCTTATTGCTACACAAATGGGCTTTGCCGCGGTAGAGCTTTTAAAAGAAGGTATTGGTAACCGTGTAGTTGCTTATAGATTGGGCGAAATTGTTAATTACGATATTTACGAAGCCCTTAATATGACAAAGGGCTTGGAAGATCGTCTTTGCACCTTAGCTGAGATTACAGCAATATAAAATTTTAAAGGGCCGATGTAAATCGGCTCTTTTTCTAAAAGGAGAATATTTTGGAAAAAGTTTTAATAGGCATGAGTGGTGGGGTGGACTCATCAGTTTGCGCGGCATTACTAAAGCAACAAGGTTTCGCTGTGGGCGGTGTGACCTTAAACCTTAACGATAGCTTTGATACTGATAATATAAAAGATGCCGCGGCAGTTTGTGAAAAATTGGGAATAGAGCATTTTTCAGTGGAATTAAAAGACGATTTCAAACAAAAGGTTATAGATAATTTTATTGCTGAATATATTGCAGGCAGAACTCCAAACCCGTGTATTGTTTGCAATAAGTATATAAAATTTGGCAAAATGCTGGAAATTGCCCGCCAACACGGCTATACAAAAATTGCTACAGGGCACTATGCTCAAATACGAAAAAGAGATGACGGCCGATATCTGCTTTGCAAAGCAGAGGATAGAAGTAAAGACCAAACCTATGTGCTTTACTGTTTAACACAAGACCAACTTTCAAGCGTAGAATTTCCCTTAGGTAGCATTACTAAAGCACAGGCGCGTGAAATTGCTGAAAGAGAGGACCTTATAAATGCCAGAAAAAAGGATAGTCAGGATATATGCTTTGTGCCCGATGGCGACTATGCCAATTTTATAGAAAAAACGGCTGGTTATATTTCGCAAAAGGGCGACTATCTTAATATAAACGGTGAAAAAATCGGCGAGCATAAGGGCGTAATCCACTATACTATAGGTCAACGCAAAGGTCTTTCTATAGCACTCGGCAAACCGGCTTTTGTAATCTCTAAAAATGCAGAAGATAACATCGTTGTTTTGGGGGATAGTGAGCATCTTTTCCATAAAACAGTTTTAGTAAGGGATGTTAACTTTATTCCCTTTGATAAATTAGAAAGTGAAATGGCGGTTACTGTAAAACTGCGTTACAGTCAAAAGGAACAAGAAGCAATTATCAAACCGTTAGATAACGGTCAGGTTTTGATTGAATTTAAAGAACCCCAAAGAGCACCAAGCGCTGGTCAGGCGGCAGTTTTTTACGATGGCGACATTGTAGTAGGTGGCGGAACAATAGTAGGGGAATAGAATAAAAATTTAAGGCATATCCTTTTATAGATAAGTAGGCGTAAGTATCGCTTACCTAAACATAAAAGGGTGTGCTTTTTTTGAAAAGATTTATATGTTTGTGTCTTTGTTTTTGTTTGTGTTTTTCGGTTAATTGCTTTGCAAAAACAGTGTCAAGCGAATGTGATATTACCGATATAAATGTGCCGTTCCCAACATCAAGCGAAAAGAGTGATATAGGTACAAAGCTTGCTATTAAAGCAAAATCGGCAATACTTTTAGAGCCATACACAGGGCAGATATTGTACGAACAAAATGCCGATGAACAATTATCTCCTGCATCTATCACTAAAATAATGCCGCTACTACTTGTAATGGAGGCGCTCGAGCGCGGAGATTTATCGCTTGAAACTGTCGTGAGTGCATCGGAACACGCTTGCAGTATGGGTGGCAGTCAAATTTGGCTTGAACCGGGTGAAGGTATGACGGTTCACGAGCTTTTAAAGGCTACAGTTATAGCCTCCGCCAATGATGCCTGCGTAGCCTTGGGCGAAGCTATTTGCGGCAGCGAAGAAGGCTTTGTTGACCTTATGAATAAGCGTGCGAAAGAACTTGGGATGAATAGCACTAATTTTGAAAACTGTACGGGGCTTGACGCTGATAACCACTACACAACTGCTCACGATGTGGCTATTATGTCGTCAAGACTTATTAAATATCCACTTATAAAAAAGTATTCTACAGTTTGGATGGATTCCTTGCGTAACGGTAAAAGTGAGCTTGTAAACACTAACAAACTTGTAAGATTTTATCAGGGTACTACCGGTCTTAAAACAGGTACCACAAGCAAGGCTAAATACTGTCTTTCTGCTACGGCACAGCGTGATGGTATGGAACTTGTGGCGGTAGTTATGGCGGGGGATACCAGTGATGACCGTTTTGCAGGAGCTAAAAAACTGCTTGATTATGGTTTTGCAAACTATAGCTTTCGAGAGCTCGGCAGCGAGCTTAAAGAGAAAACCGCAAGTCTTAAAAATGGTGTTAAAAAAAGTGTGAACATATCCTGTGACGGTGTGGTTAATATTCTTTTACCTAAAAAGCAAAAGGATGAAATAAAACGAGAAACGCAGTGGAAGAAAAATATTACCGCACCTATTAAAAAAGGGGACATTTTAGGGTATGTAAATATCTATAATAAAGACTCACAAATAGGTCGCTTACCAATAACCGCTAATGAAGATGTAGAAAAGCTTAGTTTATGGGTTGCTTTGCGCTGGATTTTGTGTGCAATATTAACTTTGTAAACTTTTTTATAAATATATATAATTTTGCTTGAAAAATGGTGCATTATATTGTAAAATATAATTAACTAATAAAGTAAAGGTGAAAATAATGGCAGTTAAATTTAATGCGTCGTTTGCGCGCGACTTTTTACGCGAGAATGATATTGTCGGCTTAAAAACTCAAATAGAAGCCGCACACAAAATGGTTGAAGAAAAATCAGGTCTTGGAAACGATTTCTTAGGTTGGGTAAATTTACCTACCGATTACGATAAGGAAGAGTTTGCTCGCATTAAAAAGGCCGCCCAAAAAATTAAAGAAGATACCGATGTTTTAATAGTTATTGGTATAGGCGGTTCGTATTTAGGTGCGAGAGCAGCTATCGAATTTTTAAAGGGTCCTTTCTATAACGATTTAACAAACGCCCCCAAGGTTTACTTTGCCGGTAATAATATTAGCGGTTCTTATCTTGATGATATTTTAAAGCTTTGCGAAGGCAAGCGTGTTTCGGTAAATATTATCTCTAAATCTGGTACTACTACCGAGCCTGCAATTGCTTTTCGCGTATTGCGTAAATATTTAGAAGAAAAATATGGTGAGCAAGAAGCCGCAAAACGTATTTACTGTACCACCGATAAGGCAAGAGGTACTCTTAAGCAGTTGGCAGACGCTAAGGGTTACGAGTGCTTTGTAGTGCCGGACGATGTAGGTGGTCGTTTCTCGGTGCTTACCGCAGTGGGTCTTTTACCTATCGCTGCTGCAGGCGCTGATATTGATGCTTTGATGTACGGCGCGCGTGAGGCTTCAAAAGAATACTCGGTTGCTGATTTAGATAATAACGATTGCTATACATACGCAGCTTTGCGTAACGCTTTATACCACAAAGGCAAAACTGTTGAGCTTTTGGTGTCTTATGAGCCACGCTTTACTATGATGTCTGAATGGTTTAAACAACTTTTCGGTGAGAGTGAGGGCAAGGATAATAAAGGTCTTTTCCCCGCTTCTGTTACATTCTCTACAGATTTACATTCTATGGGCCAGTATATTCAGGACGGTCAGAGAATACTCTTTGAAACCGTAGTTAATATTGCTGAAAGCGATAAGGACATTATTATAGAAAAAGAAGATAATGACGGTGACGGATTAAACTTCCTTGCCGGTAAACCTATGGCTTTTGTAAACCAGAAGGCGTTCGAAGGTACTATTTTAGCTCATACTGACGGCGGTGTTCCTAACTTTGTAATCAATGTAGATAAGCCTGATGAAGAAAACCTTGGCAGACTTATTTACTTCTTTGAAAAGGCTTGTGCAATTTCGGGTTATCTTTTAGGTGTTAATCCCTTTGACCAACCCGGTGTTGAAAGCTATAAAAAGAATATGTTTGCACTTTTAGGCAAGCCGGGTTATGAAGCCCAAAGAGAAGAACTTGAAAAACGCTTAGACAAATAATAAAATTAGAAATTACTGCTTATGCAGTTAAAATATGAAGGAGTGATCTAAATGATTAAAATCATTATTGGAAGAAGAGGTTCAGGCAAAACCAAGTTGTTAGTAGATATGGTAAACGAAGCTACTAAAATTAGTCTTGGCAATGTAGTTTGCATTGAAAAGGGCGATACTTTAACCTATTCTGTTACTCATAAAGCACGTCTTATTGATGCTGATAGCTTTGGTATTTCAGGCTATGGCGAATATTACGGAATGTTAGCCGGTATTAAATCTGGCAACCACGATGTTACACATATTTTTGGTGATGCAACCCTTAGAATAGGCACTCGCGATTATGATGAGCTTTGCGCTTTCTTTGAAAGAATTGCTAAAATTGACGATGTTGAATTTGTATTTACAGTTTCTGCTGACAAGGAAGAATTACCTGAAAAGCTTTTCAAAATTGCAGAGGTTTGCAACTAATTCGTATTAAGCATTAAAAACAGGTGGCGAATGCCACCTGTTTTTTGAGAATAACGATAAAAAGTGCTTGACAAACGCAGCTCAAATATATATAATAATCTTTGTGACATTAGGAGTGGAAGTATGATTATTGATTTAAAAAGTATTTTTGTTAATGATGGCGCTTCTGTTCCGGTGGATTATTTGTTAGACTTAAGCTACTTTGAGTACGCGGGTCATTTTCCGCTCAAAAATCCCGTAAGCTTCAAGGGTACTATTTCTAACAAAGCAAGTCTTGTAAGGCTACTCGCACAAATTGTGTTCGAGTTTTCCGCCCCTTGCGACCGTTGTGGCAAACCAACCGCTTCGGCTGTAACAATAGAGGTAGATAAAATCTTGGCAACCTCTATCGAGGGTGAGGATAGCGACACAATACTTTTAGTCCCCGATATGAAGATAGATTTGGACGATTTTATTTATACCGAAACGGTGGTAAATCTTCCTATGAAGCATTTATGTAAAGAGGACTGTAAGGGAGTTTGCTCTAAGTGCGGTAAAGACCTTAATACCGGAAAGTGTGATTGTCCCGAAAAGGAAATCGACCCGAGACTTTCCGTGCTTGCCCAATTACTTGAAACTTAATTTTGATAACTAATTTAAGGAGGTGCCCAAAGTGGCAGTACCAAAGAGAAAGCATTCAAAAGCAAGAAGAGATAAAAGAAGAAACAATGTTTGGAAGATAAGTGCTCCTACTTTAGTAAAGTGCACTTGCGGTGCTTATAAGCGCCCTCACAGACTTTGCCCTGCTTGCGGTAAGTACAGAGACCGCGAGGTTGTAGCAATTTCTGAATAATTCTAACCGAATCAGAGAGGGGAAAAACCTTCTCTGATTTTTTTCTATTTAATGTTTTAAAAGGAAGTGATAAAATGTCTGTAATAATTGATTATGTAGAAAAGGGAAGTCCTGCTTATAAACACGGTATAAGGGCAGGTTATACTCTTTTAAGCCTTAACGGTAATCAGATTATAGATATGCTTGATTATCGCTTTTACCAAAATGCAGAAAAAATTACGGTAGAATTTATAACCGACAATGGTAAGGTAAAGCGTAAGCGTATAAGGAAAAACGAAAATGACGAATTAGGGCTTGAGTTTTCAAGCTATTTGATGGATAAAAAGCATTCCTGCCTTAATAAATGTGTTTTTTGCTTTATCGACCAGTTACCAAAGGGTATGCGTGAGAGTCTTTATTTTAAGGATGATGACTCGCGCCTTTCCTTCCTTTTTGGAAATTATATAACACTAACCAATCTAACCGAGCACGAAATTGAGCGCATTATTAAAATGCATATAAGCCCTATCAACATTTCGGTGCATACAACTAATCCAGAGTTGAGGGTTAAAATGATGCGCAATAAAAACGCAGGCAAGGTTTTAGAGCTTATAGACCGCTTTAACAGTGCGGGAATTAAGCTTAATTGCCAGATTGTATTAGTGCCCGATATGAATGATGATAAAGAGCTTGTAAAAAGCCTTAGCGATTTAACTGCGTTACAAAATGTTGAAAGCATAGCAGTAGTGCCTGTGGGACTCACCCGCCACAGAGATGGTCTTTCAGAGCTTAGAAGCTTTACAAAGAAAGAAGCTTCGGATACTATCGCTATTATTGAGCGTTTCGGCGAAGAAACCTTAGAAAAATACGGTAATAGGCGTGTTTATGCATCGGACGAATTTTATTTAATTTCGGAGCGTGAAATGCCTTGCGCCGACTATTACGGCGAGTTTTTACAGTTAGAAAATGGGGTAGGCTTGTGGTCGCTTTTAAAAAGTGAAGCCGAAGAAGCCATAAAGCTTACTGATTATAAAATTGAGAATGAACGCAAAATAACTATAGCTACAGGTGTGGATGCTTATCCGCTTATTACGGAAATTGTTGACAAGTGCATGAAAAAATGGGATAATTTAAGGTGTAGTGTTAGGAAAATTGAGAATAACTTTTTCGGTCCTAAAATCACGGTAGCAGGTTTGGTTACTGCTACCGATATTAAAAAACAACTTAAAGGTGCCGATTTAGGCGACCAGCTACTTATTCCGGCAGTAATGCTTAGAACACAGCGCGATATGTTTTTAGATAGCATTACTTTAGAAGAATTAAGTAGTAGCTTGAATGTAAAAATCACCCCTGTCGAGAATGACGGATACGAGCTTATAAGTAAAATTATAGGTGAGGAAATTTAATATAAATTATGTAAGGAGAAAGTTATGGCAAAACCGATTGTTGCCGTTGTAGGCAGACCGAATGTTGGTAAATCCACATTATTTAATAAAATACTCGGCAAACGGCTTTCTATAGTTGATGATACACCGGGTGTTACCCGTGACCGTATTTATGGTGACGGCGAATGGCTCGGCAGAAAAATGATGTTTGTAGATACCGGCGGTATAGAGCCTAAAACCGACGATTTTATACTTAAAAGTATGCGAAATCAGGCACAGCTGGCAATAGATACCGCATCGGTAATTATTATGGTGACCGATATTAAAACCGGTGTTACTGCCTCCGATATGGATGTTGCGGCTATGCTGCAAAAAAGCGGTAAACCGATAGTGCTTTGTGTTAATAAATGCGATAATATCGGTGATACTCCAATGGAGTTTTACGAATTTTATAATTTAGGCCTTGGTGAGCCTATAGCTGTTTCTTCGGTGCATGGCCATGGTACAGGCGATTTGCTTGATGCTGTTATTGCAAATATTCCTGAAAGCGAATTTGAGGAAGAAGACGAAAACATAATAAATGTTGCTATTATTGGTAAACCAAATGCCGGTAAAAGCTCGCTTGTGAATCAAATTTCGGGTGAAGAGCGCGTTATAGTATCTGATATTGCGGGTACCACTCGCGATGCAATAGATACTAAGATAGAGCGCGACGGCGTTACCTATAACTTTATAGATACCGCAGGTCTTCGTCGCAAAAGTAAGGTTGAAGAAAAGTTAGAAAAATATAGCGTGCTTAGAGCTAGAATGGCGATAGAGCGCGCAGATGTTTGCGTTATTATGATAGACGGTAAGGATGGCTTTACCGAGCAGGATTCAAAGGTTGCAGGCTTGGCTTTAGAAGAAGGTAAGGCTTGTATTATAGCGGTAAATAAGTGGGATGCTGTTGAAAAAGACGGTAAAACTATGGATGCTTACCGCAAAAAGCTTATGAATGATTTTTCGTTTATGCCTTATGCGCCGATTATATTTATTTCGGCCAAAACAGGCCAGCGTGTAGACCGTCTTTTCTCGCTTATTAAGTATGTAAACGAGCAAAATACAATGCGAATTTCTACAGGTAAACTTAATGATATTTTGGCGGATGCGACTGCGCGTGTGCAACCACCCTCAGACAAGGGTAAGCGTTTAAAAATTTACTATATGACTCAGGCGTCTACCAAGCCGCCAACATTTGTATGCTTTTGTAATAATGCCGAGCTTTTCCATTTTTCGTATCAGCGTTATTTAGAAAATCAAATCCGTTCAATCTTTGGTTTAGAGGGCACACCCATACGCTTTGTTATTCGTGAAAGAGGTGACAAATAATGGCTATGACAGTTATTGTAACAATTATTGCAGCTTATTTAATAGGCAGTATAAACTTTGCTGTTATCTTTGCAAAAGCCTTTACTAAAAGGGATGTAAGAGAGCTTGGCAGCGGTAACGCAGGTGCTACAAATGTGCTTAGAAATGCGGGCATTTTACCGGGTATTTTAACATTTGTATTTGATGCATTTAAAGGCTTTGTTGCTTCCTATATGGGACAAATTATATTCAATTATATTTTTACCCAAACAGGAGCAGAGCTTTCAAAGGGGGCAATAGGCGCCTATATTTGCGGTGTTGCTTGTATGTTAGGTCATATTTTCCCCTTCTTTTTCGGTTTTAAAGGCGGTAAGGGTGTTGCAACAAGTGTTGGTATTTTCGCAATTTGCTCCCCTATTGCAATAATTATAGGACTTTGTGTTTTTGCCGTAGTTACTTTTATTTCAAAATATGTATCACTGGCTTCAATTTCGGCTGCTATTACTGTGGTAGTTCTTTCAATCTTTCTAACAGATAAAACCGCCCTTGCTTTTCCGCAAATTGTATCCATTTTAATAATGGGCTTTATTGTAATTTTTAAGCATAAAGATAATATAAAGCGTCTTTTGGCAGGTACCGAATCTAAGATTAAAATCACAGGGAAATAAAGGCTAAACAACCGTTTGGGTTATAAACTCGGTAGAGTTAGCGCTAATAAACGAGTGCTACAATGCGTTATATTGCGGCACAGATATTGCTAATGCGGTTAAAAACCTTATGTTCAAACCCTCAAGAAGTGAGCATTAAAATTAAATAAAAAAATACTTGATTTTTGAAGTTATATGTGGTATTATATATGTTGTTATGCGGTCAGTTGATGTAAACTGGCAAAAAAGAAGGAGGTGCAGACCATGGCTAAATGTGATATCTGCAGTAAAGAAATTGCTTTCGGTATTAAGGTTTCTCACTCACATAGACGTTCGAACAGAACATGGAAACCCAACGTTAAGAAGGTTAAGGCAATCGTTAACGGCGCACCCCGTCGTATCAATGTTTGCACCCGTTGCTTGCGTTCAGGTAAGGTTACCAGAGCTATCTAATATTTCTTGCAATTAAACCCTGAGCGCTGCTCAGGGATTTTTTTGTATTTAAGCAAACACGAACAATCCGAACCTGCCTAAAATGGCATAATTTTGGCACTTTTCGGTTTGTCATCGTTCGTAAGGTGATTTAATGATTAAGGCAGTTATTTTTGATTTAGACGGTACGCTTGTAGATTCCTTAGCCGACCTTTGTAACAGCGTTAATTTTGCTTTAAGTAAGTATGGCTTTCCACAGCACGAATTATATAAGTATAACTATTTTGTAGGTAAGGGTATGACAAACCTTATTGAAAAGGCTATTCCTAAGCAGTTTTTAAATAAGGAAAACTTTCAAAAAGTATATGATGCTTTTATAGAGCATTACTCTTCTAATTATTTAGTAAATACCGCTGCGTATGACGGAGTTATAAAATCTTTAAAAATTTTAAAGGAAAATGGCATAAAGTTGGCGATACTTTCAAATAAAAAGGATGAATTCACTCAAGCAATAGCGAAAAAATTGTTTGGTGATTTGTTTGATTTGGTTTCGGGCAAAAGGGAAGGTTGCCCATTAAAGCCCAACCCCGATTCAACCTTGAATATTTTAAAACATTTTGGCGTTACTTCAAGTGAATGTGCATTTTTGGGTGACTCAGGTATTGATATGAAAACCGCCGTTAATTCAGGTTGTGTTCCTGTAGGTGTAACTTGGGGACTTAGAACCGAAGATGAACTTAAAACTGGCGGCGCCAAGTATTTAATACATAATCCACGGGAAATAGCGACATTTATATTAGGAATTTAAAATGAGTATAAATTATTTACCAACTAAAATAGCAGGTTATGTTGGCTTTTTTGTTCAGGCTATAGTAAATAACTTTTTGCCTATACTGTTTATTGCACTGCAGGATGTTTACAAACTGAATTATGAGCAATTGGCAAACCTGATACTTTTTAATTTTGTAACACAAATATTTGTGGATAGTATTACCCCTAAAATTTGTGCCATATTCGGCTACCGTAGGACTGCCTTTTTATCGCAGTTTATAGCTTTTTTAGGTCTTGCTCTTTTAGGAATATTACCCCATATAATCCCACCATATACCGCACTTATTATTTGTATTATTATTTATGCAACGGGAAGCGGTATTACAGAGGTTATTTTAAGCCCGTTAATAGAAATGTTACCTACACGCAACAAGGCTAAAAATATGGTGTTTTTGCATTCCTTTTACTGTTGGGGACAGGCGGCAACAGTTTTAATTACAACAATGCTTATTTATCTTTTGGGCTTTGTTAATTGGATGTATGTTCCGCTTATATGGTCAATAGTACCGTTTATGAATATGTTTAGTTTTTTAAGGGTGCCAATAGTTGAGCCTAATCCCGAACAAAAAAACGCAACCTTTTTAGAACTTTTAAAAAGTAAAAAGTTTATGATTTTTATGGTGATGATGCTTTGCGCAGGGGCTAGCGAAATTGCTATGGCGGAATGGTCTTCAATTTTTGTGCAGAATGCATTGGGCGTTTCAAAGGTAATAGGCGATATTTCAGGACCGTGTGCTTTTGCTTTATGTATGGGTAGCGGAAGAATTTTATACGCTAAATTTTCTAAAAAGCTATCATTTATAAAATCGCTTATAGTGCTTAGCATACTGTGCTTTGGGTGTTATTTAACAGTGGCCATTTGCCATGTTCCCGTAATAGCGCTTATAGGATGTGCTCTTACAGGATTTACGGTTAGTATATCTTGGCCGGGTGTATATTCAGAAGGTGCAAAAAACTTTAAAAACGGCGGTGCTGTAATGTTTAGCGCATTAGCGCTTTGCGGAGATGCAGGCTGTAGTTTAGGCCCTTGGCTTATAGGTGCAGTAGCAGATAGGTCAACTCTTAACTTAGGAATAGCGCTTGCAAGCGTATTCCCGGTTATAATGGTTTTGTGCGGGATTTATATTTTAAAAAATAAAGATTGAAAAATAGCTTAATAAGGTATATTATTAAATTGAGGTGACAAGAGTGAAAAGAAATGACTATTTAACTTGGGATGAATATTTTATGGGTATAGCTATGCTGTCTTCAATGCGTAGTAAAGACCCTTCAACACAGGTTGGAGCTTGTATTGTTAATGACGACAAGCGCATTATGTCTATGGGCTATAACGGAATGCCCCGCTGCTGTAGTGATGACGAATACCCTTGGGACCGTGATGGCATAGGGCTTGATTCAAAGTATCTTTATGTATGCCATGCCGAATTTAACGCTATTTTAAACTGTGAGCGTGGCAATGTTCGCGGTTGCACAGTTTATGTAACCCTTTTTCCTTGCAACGAATGTGCTAAGGCTATAGTTCAGTCAGGCATTAAGGAAATCGTTTATATGGAAGATAAATATGCCGATTCTGATAGCGTAAAGGCATCTAAAAGAATGTTCGATACCGCAGGTGTTAAGTATAGACAGTATGTTCCTACGGGTAATGAAAGAGTGTTAAAATTTTAAAACAAAAACCGAAGTGAAAGTTCACTTCGGTTTTTTCTTTAAAGTAGGTTTTTTCTTAATTCTTCGTTTGATTTGGGTGATAATAGTGCAGGTGGGATATCCAATACTGTTTTGCAACCCTTATCACCCTTTTGATTTAACTTATAAGCTGCTCTGGCATAGGCTATAAGCACGCTTGCAGTAAATTCCGGGTTAGAGTCAAGCTTTAAATTATATTCGATTACGGCGGTATTTTCGTGATTTAGTCCTGTTTTGCCGCTGCGAATAACCGTTCCGCCATGGGGAAGACCACTATGCTCACGCTTCATTTCGTCCATTGTTATAAAATGTACGGTGGTATCATAATCGGCAAAGTAGTTAGGCATAGTAACTATTTCGTTTTCTATTCTCTCTAAATCAGCGCCATTTTCAGCTACTACAAAGCATTCTCTTTTATGCTTTTCGCGGGTAGTAAGCGTAGGCTCACTACCGCTTTTAACAGCTTCTATTGCTGTATCAATGGGGATAGTGTACTGTCGTGCATCTATAACACCATTTATACGGCGGATAGCATCAGAATGACCTTGGCTAACACCCTTGCCCCAAAAGGTATAGTCACTCCCATAGGGCAAAATTGCATTAGCATAAAGGCGGTTAAGCGAGAACATACCTGGGTCCCAACCCACAGATATGATGCCTATTTTTCCGCTATCATTAGCGTTTTTATCTACATTTTTAAAATGCTCGGGGATTTTTGCGTGGGTGTCAAAGCTATCAATAACATTAAAGTACTTCACATATTCGGGGGTTTGCACCGGTAAATCTGTTGCACTGCCGCCACAGATTATGAGTACATCAATCTCGTCTTTATAATTTAAAATATCATCAATATGAAGTACTTTAGCTGTGCTTGTTGCTATTTTAACACTTTCGGGGTTTCGGCGTGTGAATACGGCGGTTAAAGACATATCTTCATTTTGCATTATAGCAGATTCTACACCGCGGCCTAAATTGCCGTAGCCTAAAATTCCTATTTTCATTATAATTCACTCCTATTTATACCCTAAAATTATATTACTGTGTTTTTGTGTTGTCAAGTCATATTAGCGGTTTTTTTAGCAGAAGACACAGTATATTCCTTAACATCGGGTATAGTTTCACCGTCAATTTGTAAAAAGGCAGATTTTGATAGCTTTACTGAAAATTCGTGCCCTTCGATTATTGTTATCATACTTTTAAGAATTGTATGCTTGCCTTTCATTATGAGCAAAAAAGCAATTACAATTTTAAAAAAGTTTTTACTGTGCATAGCAATAAGTGAAAGGGTTTTATCACTGTTTAGTCGGTCTTGGTTTGGTGCTGCCATAAAGCCGCCGCCAAAAAATCTTCCATTCATGGTGGGTACTAACCAGGTGTTTTTAAAAATATATTCCTTGCCGTCGGCTATGACATACGCGTCACAGGGTTTATAAGCATAAAGCAAAGCCTTTATTGCGGCCATAAGATAATTGCCCCGCCTTTTAGAAATTTTTCTAAGCCTTTCAACCTCGGCACAGCAGTAACCATCCATACCTGAACCGATACAATTTAAAAATTTATAAGTCTTACCGTTAATATTTGCGGTGGGAAGAGTTTTTATGTACTCATTTATTAAAATCGGCTTGGTGTATTTTTTATATCCGATATCACGCGCAAAATCGTTACCACTGCCTGAAGCGTAGAAATAAAAGTTTCGCGACTCTACATTTTCTATTTGATTAACAAAGCTATTTAAAGTACCGTCACCGCCGGTTATTATAACATTTGTATTTTCGGGCAGAGAATTTATTACGGTATTAAGCGGGGTTTTTGATAAAATATTATAGTAAGTATAGTTGTTATCTCCCATAAGCTTTTCAATTTTTTTGGCAATTTTAAGACCATTGCCGCCACATGAATAGGGATTGTAAAAAATTGCGTATTTCATATAACCCTCCGCCGATAACAGTTAAGTTTATTTTAAAACTTTTGCCGTAATTTGTCAACAATAGAAAAGTACCGCCAAAAAAAGACGGTACTTTTTGCCCCTAAACGAATTATTCCGAGGGCATTGTTATTCAAAAAATTTAAGAATAGAAATGCTTTTTCCGTTATCAAACGCTTCAATATGAAGATGCTGTTGGTCAGAACATTCTGATGGTACTGTGCTTACGGCACCTATAGTATCGCCCATTTTAACGGGAGTGTCTTTTTCGGCAGTAATATTTTTAAGTCCGCAATATTTAATTACAAGTCCGTCACCGTGGTCAATAGTTACGGTTTTACCAAAGTCGGCAGTTTCAATTATATCTTGTATTTTACCGTCTGTTACCGCACTCACAAGTGTGCCTTCGCTACAGGCAATATCAATACCTGCGTGAATACGCATATCGCCAAAGGTTGCCGAATATTGTAAGGTATCAAGATTAAAATCCTTTAAAATTTCGCCATTTACAGGCATACAGTAAGATTTACTCTTTTTCACAGTTTCAGTTTTTGAAGTGTAAACTTCATTTTCAACCTCTTCATCAGTGGGGTTAGCAGGAGTTTCGGGCTCCATATTTTCAGTATATGAGGGGTCAGTGTTATTATATTCACTCGAAGCTATAGGTGGCTTACTATTCTGGGATTCCGCTTGTTTGATATCGGTATTATCTACCTTAGAAAAAGCAAACCAAGCCGCTACGCCGATTAGAAAAAGGCATAACGCTATTGTAATATAAAAAGCAGAATTCCCTTTTTTCTTTTGGGAGTATTGCGTATATTTCATAAAATCAGTCCTTTCAATTTTATTATTGACTGAAGCGGTGATTTATATTCTTTAAAATTATTTTCAAATTTGTTAATAAAAAGGTAATAATTTTATATTAGTATATGCTTGTACATAAAAGGAAGCCGCAATCCTTTTGTTACTTTTAAAACGTTATGTTTTAAAAATTTTTTCTCCCCTTAAAATGAAAAGAAGCCGTGTAAACGGCTTCTTTTCATTTTAGTTTCTATCCAAAGTAGATTTTTATTATCTATTATTGTTATTGTTGTTTTCGTTTTTGTTCTGGTTGTTTTTGTTTTGGTTGTTGTTCTGATTGTTCTTATTTTGGTTATTGTTCTGATTATTTTTGTTTTGGTTATTATTTTGATCGTTTTTGTTGTTATAATCTTTATTGAAGTTTTCCATTAGCATTCACCCCGCTTTCACGTTTATTATTTGTGAAAACGGGGTGTTTATACTAAAGATTAAATAGTTTGCTTGCATTATTGTAGCAAATTTCCAAAATTTTGTTCAAGCTTTTACCTTTTATTTCTGCAATTTTTTGCGCGGTTAAATAAATCATTTCGGAATGATTGGTTTTTCCGCGATAGGGAACAGGTGTAAGGTATGGCGCATCGGTTTCGAGCAAAAGGCGCTCAAGAGGTAACATTTTTACAACATCTGGTAACTTTTTGGCGTTATTAAAGGTTATAACACCGCCAATACCAATATACATACCAAGGTTTAAAATCTCTTCCGCCATTTCTACACTGCCCGAAAAGCTATGCAAAACACCGCTGGGTTTATATTGCTTTAAAATACTTAAAGTATCACCATGCGCGTCGCGGTCGTGAACTATTACGGGTAGATTTAGTTCTTTTGCGAGTAGAATTTGGTCCACAAAAAGCTTGTGCTGAGCCTCTTTTTTATCGGGCTCCCAATAGTAATCAAGCCCAATTTCACCAATTGCTACGCATTTTTTGTGGCGAGCGAATTCTTTAATTTCCGCTATTGTGGTGTCACATCCAACATTACAAGGGTGAATTCCAACCGCCGAATAGACAAAGGGAAATTTATCGGCAATAGCAAGGCTTTTTATAATGGATTCTCTTTCGCAACCGCAATTTATTATTTTATCTACACCCATAGAATTTATTTTAGGCAATAATGTATCTAAAATACCGTCAAAGCGATTGTCATCATAATGTGCGTGTGAATCGAAAATATGGGCGGTACCGTCTATAGTTATATTAGAAAATTCCATTATCTTATCTTGCTTCCTGCGGGCACATCATCTATAAATACAACCTTAACATCATCCCCACAGTCAGCGGCTAAAATCATACCTTGGGATTCGATACCGCAAAGTTTTGCGGGCTTAAGGTTAGAAACCAAAATTACGGTACGGTTTACAAGCTCTTCAGGGGTATAGAATTTAGCAATACCTGATGCTACTGTGCGTTCTCCCTTTCCGTCGTTTAGTGTGAGTTTTAAAAGCTTTTTAGCCTTTGCTACACTTTCGCAAGCAGTGATTTTAGCGGCAGTAAGCTCTACTTTGCAAAAATCTTCTATACCGATTTCGGCAATGGTTGCAACATTTTCCGCTTTTTCTTTTTCTGCAGCGGCTTTAGCTTGCTCATCTGCAATTTCGGCTAAAACCTTTTCTGAATCAATACGGGCGAAAAGGGGAGTGGCGGCACCTACTGTAAAGGCATCGGTTACCCCAAATTCGAGAGAGAGGTTATTATTAGTAAGTTGTGCTCTGATTTTATCACAGCTTTCAGGAATTACGGGGTAGAGCATAATGCTAAGCATACGAATACATTCGAGTAAGTTATAAAGAACAGTATTAAGGCGCTCTTTATTGCTTTCGTCCTTAGCTAAGGTCCAAGGTGTAGTTTCATCAATATACTTATTGCAACGCTTTGCAAGTGACATAATGCAGTCAACCGCTTCGGCGTTGTGATAGCTATCCATTAAGGTAGTGTATTTCGCAATTGTTTCGTTTGCGGTGGCTATAAGCTCTTTATCAAAATCGTCAAATATCTTTCCCTTTGTAACGGTGCCGTCAAAATACTTATTAGTCATAGCAACAGAGCGATTTACAAGGTTACCTAAAGTATTAGCAAGGTCTGCATTATATTTTGCAATAAAGCTTTCGTATGTTATAGTACCGTCTTGAGTGAAGGGGATTTCGGACAAAAGGTAATATCTTACCGCATCAATACCGAATCTTTCGGCTAATGCGTCTGCATAGATAACATTACCCTTAGATTTACTCATTTTATCTTCACCGACAAGCACCCACGGATGACCTAAAACCTGTTTGGGTAGCGGTAGACCTAAAGCCATAAGAATAATAGGCCAATAGATTGTGTGGAAGCGAACAATATCCTTACCTATAACATGCAAATCGGCAGGCCAAAGCTTATTGAATTGCTCAGTAGAGCCCTCGGGATTGTAACCGATACCTGTGATATAGTTTGAAAGGGCGTCAAGCCATACATAAGTCACATGCTTTTTATCAAATTCAACAGGAATACCCCAAGTAAAGGAAGAACGCGAAACGCAAAGGTCGGATAGTCCCGGTTTTAAGAAATTGTTTATCATTTCGTTCTTTCGGGATTCGGGTTTAATGAAATCGGGGTGCTGTTCGTAGTATTCGAGAAGTTTATCCTGATACTTGCTAAGCTTTAAGAAGTATGCTTCTTCTTTAGAATCAATTACATCTCTGCCACAGTCAGGGCATTTACCGTCTACCAACTGCGAGGGAGTAAAGAAGGATTCGCAAGGAACGCAGTATTTGCCTTCATAATGTCCCTTATAAATATCACCTTGTTCATAAAGCTTTGTAAAAATCTTTTGGACGGCGGCTTCGTGGTCGGTGTCGGTAGTTCTTATAAACTTATCAAAATCGGTATTAAGACTATCCCAAACGGCTTTAATAACACCTGCAGCATTATCTACATACTCTTTAGGTGTAATACCTGCTTCTTTAGCTTTTTCTTCAATCTTTTGTCCGTGCTCGTCAGACCCGGTCATTAAAAACACATCAAAGCCTTGTTGTTTTTTATAGCGCGCAATCATATCGGCAAGCACAATATCGTAAGCGTTGCCAATGTGAGGCTTGCTTGAAGCATAGGCTATAGCGGTTGTAATATAGAATTTTTTATTTTGTGACATAAAGGACACTCCTTTGGTTTTGGTGTAAATTTACGGTTTTTCAAACAAATACGCTATGTATGATACTGCGGTAGAGATAAGCGAATATAAAAGTATAGTAGTTCCGCCAACAATTGTAGTAGAGCCTGCAAATGACGAATATGCAAAAAACATAATGCCTAAAACTGCAGATATAATATACAAAACTGTTAGCAGTGTATTAGAACGCTTGATTTTTGAAGCGCAGTTCATAATTCGAGCTATAGAAATATTACCATTACGGAAAACTGCAGGCGCCGAAAAACTTTCTTTCTTAACAGCGGTATTTTTATACATATGGTAGCCTGCGTTGGTCATTATCATAACCGAATCGCTGTAAAGACCTAAATAGTCGCAAATCATTTCTTCGTTTATATTTGGGTCGGTATTGTTTACAAGCATTGTTATACCGGCTTTGGAGAGTTTGCGAAGTTCATACGAAACATCAGGGTCAACCGAGTACTGTACAACAAGCAACGCGCAAACCTTGTCAGTGCTTGCAACATAAACAGGGAAGTAACCGCTACGTAAAATTTTGCGGTCAATTTCAATATCGGGCACATCTATACCGTGCGCTTGCAATAAGGTGCGGTTACCGATAAATAAAAGCTCATCATCCACCCAACCGGAAATACCCATTCTTTCTTCGTACTTAATGGTATCCGAATCGGGCAATGAATCAATATTACTGTCACCCGCAATAGATTTAAATATATTGGCCAAGGGACTGTTAAGGCTTTCAGTTAAGGAAGCGGCACGCAAAAGAGTTCTATCTAAATTGTTTTCGGATAAAACCTTCATTTGATGCAGTGTTACTGTGCCTTTTGGGAAAATGTCTATAGAATTAAGCATTAGCCCGTTTGCCATTTCAATATGTGAGGCAGCGGTTTGTCCTGCAATCATACTACCTTTTTTATTTAGCTTTTTAGCGGCGGCATAAAGCGGGAAGTTATTTATAAAGAAAACCGATGGCAAGCAAGTAAAGCATAAAACACAGGCGGCGGCATAAAAACCGAAAACTATACCGTCATAATAATTGGCGGCGGCAATTGCCGAAATGATTGCCATAATAAGCGAAAGTATGGTAATTATTGGCATTTTTCCGTTTAAAAAACTACCATAAGAAGAATATTTCATAAAATCGCTTACGCGGTCACACTGTTGGGTGGCGGCAATAAGAGCATCGCCTTCAATATGATTTTTAGACATAGCAAAGGTTACTGTACTGTCATCAATAAGCCTTACAGCGTTTTTTGTGCCTTCTTTAGAAATCTGCTTTAAATTTGAAAGCATATAGGATTCTTTTCTGAATTCAGACAAAGCGCGAAGGGATAGTATTGCTGATAAAAGCAGTACGGTATCAAGGACTATTTCACCGGTTATTATTCCCATAACAGCATAGGCTAATACTAAAAGCGAAGCAATAGCAGGGCAAACATCCGCAACCGATTTTTTTGAAAATACGCTTTTAAGGCTTATAAACATATCGCAATTTGATAATATGTTTATGAATGTGAGAGATGTACATACAATCATAGTCGGCATTGTTTCGCCTAAAACTAAGCCGGACATAAATGGCAACTTCAAAAAGGCTAAAACAATGGTTATAAAAAAGGAAAATACAGCAACTAAAAATCTGCGTCTTTTAGCAATTGAAAATTTGCGTATGTATTTTTTGATTTGAGATTCATTTTCAATTTCTTCTTCGGGGACAAAATCTTCAAACTCGCTTTTTTCAAGTTCGATTTTTTCGCCCGAGCTTATATTTTCATAACTTTCTATAGGTACAATTTCGCCCGTAAGGTCTATGTTTTGGGTGTTGCTTGTTACTATAACCTTTGCCTTTTGGGTTTGCTCATCACTTACAGGTGTAAAGGTAATTGTGCCTGTTTCTTCTAAACTGTCAGTTTGTTCGGTTGGCTCAATTTCGGTTTCAAGCTCTGTAACATTAAAGGGAACGCTTGACTGAACATTTTCAAAAAATGCGTTGATTTCAATAACCTCGGTATCGGTAGCGGGTAAGGGCTCATCTTTAATAAATGGCTCTAGCGGTGCTATTACTTCGGCTTTACCTAAATCATCCACCGTAATATCATACTGTTCGGTTAAGCGGTCTATATATTTTTGACGGTTACTTTCAAGAATTTCGGCAACGCTTTGCAGTTTATAAAGCGGAGCTTGGTTATGAGAAGCGTTATTACCTTGTGAATCTGTAATAAACGGCTTGCATTTTTCAAGCAAAGTTTGTTTATTTTCGGTTACAGGCGGAGCATCCGACACAGTAGCCTTTGGCTCTTCGGGCTTGATTTCTTCTTTGTCGGGGTTTTTATCTTCAAACTCTTTAAGTTGAACGGTATCGGTAACGGTAGAATTATCTGCCGTTTGGAACATTCGCTGTCTTAAAGATTCAAGCGCCGACTTTCCGTCATATCTTGGAGCGTCAGGCTTTTTATTTCCTAAAACCTCGTCTACAGTAAGCTTATGTGCGGGAGCCATTTTTTGACTGTAGGGGGCAATAATATCTTCATTTTCTGGAGTATCGATTATAAAATCATTATCTTTCTTCTTTTGGGAAAAGAATTTCATTCTTATCTATCCTAACTTCTTTTTTTTCTTACTACTTCGTACATTAAAACGCCTGCCGCAACCGAAGCATTGAGGGAGTTTATTTTACCAAACATCGGAAGACTAACAATTTGGTCGCATTTTTTGGCGGTCAGGGTGCCAATGCCTTTACCTTCGTTACCAATAACTAAAGCAACAGCACAGTTAAAGTCAACCTTTTCGTAGTCGGTGCCATCCATATCAGCGCCGAAGACCCAAACGCCGTTTTCTTTTAAAAGGTCTATGGTATTTGGGATATTGGTAACACGTGCTACGCGCATATATTCGAGCGCGCCGCTTGCACTTTTAGCAACCGTTGCGTTAAGTGAAGCGCTTCTGCGTTTAGGAATAATTATTCCGTGAACACCGCAAGCTTCGGCGGTACGGATTATTGCACCTAAATTATGTGGGTCCTCAATCTCGTCACAAACTATAATAAAGGGTTGCTCGTTTTTTTCTTTTGCATAGTCTAAAATATCTTCTACTGTGCAATATTCCTGCTCTGCAAATAAAACTGCAACACCCTGGTGATTGGTGTTACCGCAGTAAAAATCTAACTTTTGGGGGCTTACTTCCTTAATTAAAATACCTTTTTGCTTGCATTTTGCAATAATAGCGGTTACACTACCGCCCGACACACCGTGAGCAACAAGCAAACGGTCAATCTCTCTGCCTGAGCGCACTGCTTCAAATACGGGATTTCGTCCGCAAATAATATTGTATCCTTGTTCTTTTTTATCTTCCATCGATCTAAACACCTTAATTATAATTATACATAATAGATTATACCATAAATTAAGTTAAAATAAAATAGTAAATTTTATAATATTAAGGAAATTTTTACAAAAAGTAATAAAAAGAAGAAATGGAGTTTGTTATGAAAGAAATTTGTATAAAAAAAGTTGATGGTTTTGAGGTTTTAGATTCGCGTGGAAATCCTACTGTAGCGGTTAAGGTGACACTCTGTGACTTGAGTGAAGGCTACGCAATTTCACCTTCGGGAGCATCTACGGGTATGTTTGAAGCGCATGAAAAACGTGACGGTGGCGAGCGCTACTGCGGTAAGGGGGTTAAGAGCTGCGTAGAACTTATAAATTATGAAATCGTAGGTGGTCTTATCGATTTAAAAACTGTAAATCAGCGTAAGGTTGATGAATTTTTAATAAAACTTGACGGCACAAAAAATAAATCACGCCTGGGCGCAAATGCCATTTTGGCGGTATCTTTAGCGGTAGCAAAAGCGGCGGCGAGCGCCTACAAGATGCCACTTTATCAATATTTAGGCGGTATAAACGCTAATACACTTCCGCGACCGATGCTTAATATTTTAAATGGTGGCGCTCACGCTAAAAATAATATTGATATTCAGGAGTTTATGATAATACCGATAAATGCTGAAAGCTTTTCAGTGGGTATTAGGCAGTGCACCGAAATATACCACACACTCGGTAAAATTTTAAAGGAAAAGGGTAAGGCTACAGGGGTTGGTGATGAAGGTGGCTTCGCACCTGATTTAGAGAGCGATGAGCAAGCAATAGAAATAATAATTGAAGCAATAAAAAAGGCAGGTTATACCACCGACCAAATAAAAATCGCGCTTGATGTTGCTTCAAGCGAATGGTATAAAAACGGTGAGTATATAATGCCAAAGCGAAACAAAAAAATGACAGGTGACGGATTAATTGAATATTATAAGAATTTAACCGAAAAATATCCGATTATATCTATTGAAGACGGTGTAGCTGAAGAAGATTGGAAATCTTGGCAGAAGCTTACAAAAGAGTTAGGCAATAAAATTCAGCTTGTAGGGGATGATTTGTTTGTCACAAATACTGAGCGATTGAAAAAAGGAATATCAGAAAACTGCGCTAATGCAATACTTGTAAAGCCTAATCAAATAGGAACTTTAACTGAAACCTTAGATGTAATTCGTATGGCGCAAAAAAACGGCTATAATACGATAATTTCGCACCGTTCGGGAGAGAGTGAGGATACAACCATCGCTGATTTAGCGGTGGCAGTCAATGCGGGGCAAATAAAGACGGGTGCTCCTTGTAGAAGTGACCGCATCGCGAAATATAACAGACTTTTGATGATAGAAAGTGAAATATAAAAAAGTCCTGCCGTTTCCGGCAGGACTTAATCATTTTTTAAGAAAAATTCATAAACTATGGTAAAACTGTGGTAAAATGAATTTTTTTCGGTTGTTAAACCCTTAAAAAACCTTTATTTATCGGGGGGTTTCTTAATCAAGGGGTTTCATTGTGGGGATAGATAAGGAGTTTGGCATAACTTCTCATATCCTCTCATAAAGTCTCATAAGATACCGAAAAAACAGTGAATTTTATAGGGTTCTCATAACCTCTCATATCGTGTCATAAAATCTCATATCTTCTCGGATGTCTTGGGTAATCTGTGGGTAATATGGGTAATTCTTGGGTAAAAATAACCTTTATCGCTCCAAAACAATAACCACTGATTAACTTTACCCTATGATACCACAACACACCTTAAAAATCAAGGTTTTTATATGGGGTCTCATATCACATACATATAATCGTTTCTCTTTTAAGAGTTATATAAAAGGTCGGGTGGGTGGAACGAAAAGAAGTTCTTACCTATCACTTTGGGTTATAAAAAAATTGTCGGTTTATGTAGGAAAATGTCAAAAACCTCTTGGCTTTAAAGGTAAAATATGCTATAATTAATGTAACAATTGAATAGCACATAACATATTGATTTTTAGACTTACATACAAACTCTGACGGGAGTTTTGTGTGTAGGTCTTTTTTCATTTTTGACCTTTCTACCTTTCAATGCTCTCTGGCAATTAGAGCAAGTTGTGTGTGTTAATTTTTTCATTCCTCCTCCAATTCCTCCTTCATTATCTTTGTTGATGCAGGTGCCGAGCCAGCGGCACCACTTACATAACATCAGAAAGGAGAATGTTTATGAAGATTTTAGTTTTACAGTATGAGATGCAGCAAGACGGTGGTTTTGTTATGCCATCGCATTTCGG
>JAZQYX010000009.1:0-7949 GCA_045633725.1 Acutalibacteraceae bacterium
TTGCCGTGTCTTGCTTCGTCGCGTGCCATTTCGTGAACGGTATCGTGAATAGCGTCAAGGCCTAATTCTTTAGCTTTTTTAGCAAGCTCAAATTTACCGAGTGTTGCGCCGTTTTCAGCGTCAATTCTCATTTCAAGATTCTTCTTTGTGCTATCGGTTACAACTTCACCTAAAAGCTCAGCAAATTTCGCAGCGTGTTCAGCCTCTTCATAAGCTGCTTTTTCCCAATAAAGACCAATTTCGGGATAACCTTCTCTATGAGCTACGCGAGCCATAGCAAGATACATACCTACTTCACAGCATTCGCCGTTGAAGTTTTCACGAAGACCGTCAATAATGCTTTGGTCAACACCCTGTGCAACACCTACAACATGTTCAGCTGCCCAGGTTTTTTCGCCTGCTTGCTCTTGAAATTTAGAAGCGGGTGCGTGGCAGATAGGGCATTCATCGGGTGCGGCATTACCTTCATGAGTGTAACCGCATATAAGACATACATATTTTTTCATTTTGTTTTCCTCCATAGATTTAAATAATTTTTTTGTTACAGTTTTTACAGATACCATACGCTACATAAATTGTTGTGTCGGTTTGAAATCCGCTTTCTTTAGCTAGCCTTGAAATATAGTCGGACTTAAGACGCTTATCGAAAATTTTCTCGCACTCTTTACAGTATAAGTGAAGGTGGGGAGAAATATCACTGTCAAAATGTTCAAATCCGTCGCCTACTTCAATTTGTAATATCTCGCCATCGTTTGTCAGACCGGCTAAATTGCGGTAAACAGTACCAAGGCTGATATTGGGTATTCTTTCGCGGACTTTTTTGTAAATCCAATTTGCTGTGGGGTGGGTATCTGTTGAGCGCAGAACATCTAATATTGCCTCACGCCGTTTTGAATAGTGTTTCATTTAATCACCCCTAAATCAGTAATGATTACTATTTTAGTATAATCATTTTTTTTGATTTGTCAATACCTTTTTGAAAAATTTTTTGGAAAATTTTTACTTTTAGCAAATTTACAAATCAGTAATGATTACTGTTTTTATTATACTTATAAATTTTATTTTGTCAATAGTTTTTTTAAAATTTTTCAAAAGGGCATAAAAAAGCACCGCATTTCTGCGGTGCTTAAAAGTTTACTTTTTCGAAAATATTTTATTAAGGACTATTGTAGCTATTACTATAATACCTATTACAATGAATATAGCTATCATACCTGAAAGCATATATTTTAAATTATCTACGAAAGCCATTGGATTAAAACCACTAAACATAATTTACCTCCTACATAAAGAAGTTAAGGATAAGACCGCCTGCGATAACAGAAGCGATTTGTCCTGAAACATTTACGCCGATAGACTGCATAAGTAAGAAGTTTTGGGGGTCTTCCTTAAGTCCCATTTTATGAACAACACGGCCTGACATTGGGAAAGCAGAAATACCTGCTGCACCTATCATCGGGTTGATTTTTTTATCTTTAGGTAAGAAGAGATTGATAAGCTTTGCAAACATAACACCGCCGGCGGTATCAAAAATAAATGCAAACAAACCAAGACCTAAGATAAGAAGTGTATCAAGCTGTAAGAACTTAGAAGCTTCCATCTGAACAGCTATGGTAATACCAAGGAAGATAGTAATAAGGTTTGCAAGCACCTTTTGTGCAGTTTCGGAAAGGGAATTAAGCACTCCACATTCGCGAATAAGGTTACCAAACATCAAAAAGCCGATAAGGGAAACCGATTCGGGAGCAACTACACCTGCAATAGCGGTAATTATGATGGGGAACAAGATTTTTGTAAGCTTCGAAACTTCTTTAGCTTGGTAGGGCATTCTGATAAGGCGTTCTTTTTTGGTGGTAAGAGCCTTAATAACAGGGGGTTGAATAATGGGCACCAATGCCATATAAGAATAAGCTGCGACCATAATAGCGCCTGTAATACGGCTGTCAGAGCCTAAAAGCTTATTAGCAACAACTATAGCAGTAGGGCCGTCTGCTGCACCGATAATACCGATAGAAGCTGCTTCTTCGGTTCCGAAGAACATTGAAGCTAAGCAGAAGGTAAAGAAAATACCAAACTGTGCTGCTGCACCGAAAAGCATAAGCTTAGGATTGGTAAGCAGGGGGCCAAAGTCAATCATGGCGCCTATACCTATAAATAATATAAGAGGGAAGAGCTCGTTTGCGATACCCGCATTAAACAGGGTTGTAAGCGCGCCTTCTTCACCTATCGCACCCGAAAATGGAATATTGACTAAAATTGTACCGAAGCCCATCGGTAAGAGTAGGGTGGGTTCCATATCGTGACGGATTGCAAGATAAATTAAAATACCGCCGATAACCCACATTACGAGATACTTCCAACCGCCGTCTGCCGCAAAGGCAGAAACATTTTCGACAAGGAAGCCAAGCTCGCTTAAGGTTTCTTGGATGAATGCCATAAATTTTGCACCTTTCTTTTGTTTTAAGAGTAAAAATCAATACTCCCCAATATAAAGAATGATACCACATTTAGCCTATAGTTTCAATTAAAAATTATAAAAAAGATTGATTATTTATTTCTAAATTGAATTTAAGCCCCAATTTTGCGGCGGCTTTCTGGCATAAAAGCATACGTGTTATAAAAATCTCGAAAAATTCCATAATATTTGCAAACTGGGTGTCAATTTTAAGGGATAGGGTAATCTCAGTTATATCGGGGTTAATTTCGAGCTTTGATTCTACAACCGAATAGTTTACCCTGTCGTGAATATCAAAGGTAGAAATATCGGAATTTCTCACACGGCTTCGGCGCACATCTGATTTATCGGCTAAAATAAGCGCTGCCGAGATATTATCAATAGGAACACCTGTGCCTTCGTCGTGATTGCCTATAGCTGATATTATTTTGGCAATATCGGTAGCATCCATATTAAGATTATCAAGTATTCTAAAAGCCATAACTGCGCCACTTTGAGAATGTTCAATACGGTTAACAATATTGCCTATATCGTGCAGATATGCCGCTATTTGCGCAATTTCAATATCGTGCTCATTTGCGTCCAGTGTTTCAAGAATGTATTTGACGGTATTTGCAACCTTACCCACATGTTGAAAGCTGTGTTCGGTAAAGCCCAAGCTTTTAAGTGTAATATCTGCAGACTCAATATATGTATTTATATTTTCGTTATTTTTAATTTGTTCAAATGTTACCATAGTTTTTTTACACCTCACTTAAAACATAATACCATATAACTTTTTAAATTGCAAAAGTTGATTTTGTAATTTATTTATGGTATACTATAAATTGAATTTTTATGAATAGGAGATTCGTATGGACGATAGAGATATTTTTAGTTACGATAATTCTAACAATGAAATAAATAGCCAAAGTTCCAGCTTTGACCTTGATAGTTTTTCTACACAGACCCAAAATATTGAAAGCAAAAGTAGTAAAAATTCTCCTAAAAAGCCTAAAAACACAAAGCAAAAGATATTAAAATTGGTTTTAACCTGTTTTTTAATAGGTGTTATTACTGTTGCTATTGTTGCCGGTAGCTTTCTTGTATATGCATTTACTATGGTTGACGCTACTGTTGACAATAACCTTAACGACCTTAAGGTTAATTTTACTACAACCGTTCATGTTCAGGATAAAAAGGGAAATTGGGAAGAATATCAACGTCTACACGGTATGTACAATCGTATTTGGGTTGATTACGATGTTCAAGCGATTGAGCGCGAGGATAAAGACTATGAGGGTATACCCGCAAATCTTGCTAACGCTTTTATTGCAATTGAAGACAAAGGTTTTGAAGACCACTACGGCGTTGACTGGAAGCGTACCTTTGGCGCCTTGCTTAATGAGTTTTTCCATTTCAGAGATAAATTCGGCGGTTCTACTATAACACAACAGTTGGTTAAAAACCTTACCGATGACCGCGACCAAGATGCCGGCCGTAAGGTTAGAGAAATTATGCGCGCAAGATATTTGGAAACTAAGTATTCCAAGGATGTTATTTTAGAATGTTATCTTAATACTATTCCAATGGGTAAGGGTACCTACGGTGTGGAAACCGCCGCTAACTATTATTTTGGTAAGAGTGTTAATGAGCTTACGATTGCCGAATGTGCATCTTTGGCATCTATCACAAAGGCACCTTCGTACTATGCACCTGATACCAATCCCGAAAATAATAAAACGCGCCGCAATACCGTTCTTTACGAAATGCTTGACCAAGGATATATTACTAAGGAAGAGTATGACGAGGCGGTAAAAACCGAATTAAAAATAAAAGTAAACGAAAATGCAACTTCTAATAATAGCATAAATTCTTATTTTATTGATGCTCTGACCGAACAGGTTATTAACGATTTACGCGATAAATATGGTTACACCAAAGAGAAGGCAGGCGACCTTTTCTATACCGCAGGATATAAAATTTATGCAACAGTTGATCCTAATGTTCAAGAAATAGTAGAAAAGGCTTACCTTGATGTTGCTAAAAAGGCGCAAAAAAGCAGTAAGGGTGACCCGCTTTGGGGCGCTATGACCGTTATGGATTATGAGGGTAATGTAAAAGGTATTGTAGGTGGCATTGGTGAAAAAACTAAAAACCGCGGATTTAACTGCGCGACAGATGCTAAACGCCAGCCCGGTTCTACTATGAAACCACTTTCGGTTTATGCGCAAGCTATTGAAAAGAATATCATTAACTATTCAACCATTTTAAATGATACTAAAGCAAGTTATGGCAAATGGTCGCCTAAAAATGCAGGTGGCGGATATTCGGGCAATATGACTGCCCAAAAAGCACTTGAGCGTTCTATAAACACTATACCCGTAGCGCTTGCTAATAAAATGGGGGCTTCTACCTGTTACAATTTCTTAACAGAGAAATTAGGTCTTAAATATCTTACCGAGCAGGATATAAACCTTTCAGCCATGGGACTTGGCGGTACAAGTGGCGGTATTACAACATTACAGTCTGCCGCAGCCTATGCGATATTTGGTAATGGTGGCCGCTATTACGAGCCTACTTTCTATACAAAGGTTACCGACCAAAAGGGTAATATTGTTCTTGAGAAAAATACAAAGCCTACAATGGCTATAAGCTCTGATACCGCTACTGTAATGAACAAAATGCTTCAAAACGTTGTTTACGGAAGTCAGGGTACAGGTACTTCGGTTGCTTCGTCTGTAAGTAAAATGAAGCTTTTCGGTAAAACCGGTACTTCAAGCTCGGATAACGATAAATGGTTTGTGGGCGGTTCGCCGTATTATGTGGTTTCGTCTTGGTGCGGTTATGAAACAATGCAGAAAATGCCTTCTGCTAACCTTGGAATTGCAAAAAGCCAATGGGCTACTGTTATGAGCAAGATTCATAAGGGCTTAAAGGCTAAGGAATTCCCCGAAAGTTCGTATGCGGTTGAGAGATATTACTGTACCAAAACCGGCGGTTTAGCAACAGATAACTGTAAAAAAACTGCTATTGGTTGGTATAAAAAGGGATATCTACCCGATACTTGTCACAAGCATAGCGGTGAGCTTATGAAGACACCTGAAGAGGTAAGAAAAGAAGAAAAGAAAGAAAACGAAGAAAACAAACAAGAAACTACTTCTTACGAAAACGAATGATTTTATGCTGAATTTTAAACCTATAACATTAGACGATGCAGAAATTTTACGCCCGTTTGTTACTTCGCCTGCGCGGTTTTCGTGTGAATCAAGCACAGCAAACTTAGTTGTATGGGCTAAAATGTATGACAATATGTATGCTATCAAGGATGGTATGCTATTTATAAAATCAGCAGGTGCCGAAAAGGAAACCTTTCGGTTGCCTTTTGGTGGAAATCTTCAAAAAGGAATTCAAAAATTAAGGGAACACACCAAAACTGAATATCCGCCCTTATGGGTACAACAGGGAGAACGTTTTATAGATTTTAAGCTGAACTTTGGCAAATTTTATGAGTTTATCCCTTCAAGAGATGCTTTTGACTATATTTATTTACAACAGGATTTAGCAAATCTTTTGGGCAAAAAATATCATAGTAAGCGCAATCATATTTCGGCTTTCAGTAAAAAATATAATTGGGAATATAGGCAAATCACTCAGGATAATATACCGGATATTTTTGAATGCATGGAAAAATGGTATAGCGAAAATGCCGACAGGTTTGACGATACTATGAATACCGAAAAGCAGGGAATAGAGCTTATTTTAAATAATATGGAGCCTTTAAATATTAAAGGCGGTGCTATTTATGTTGGCAGTAAGGCGGTTGCGTTCACCTTAGGCTCACCCATAAACAAGGACGTTTTTGATGTTCATATAGAAAAAGCACTTGCGGAGTATGCTACTGCTTATACAGTTATAAATAATGAGTTTGCAAAGACACTAAGTGATTATAAGTATATTAATCGTGAAGACGATTTAGGAATAGAGGGACTTCGCAAAGCAAAGCTTTCCTATAAACCTAATTTATTGCTTAGAAAATACCTTTGCATTTCCAAAAAAGAGTGGCTAAAGCAAATGTATCATTCGGCTTTTGGTGAAGACGATAATGCTTTTGAAAATAAGTTGTTCGAGAGATGCTTTAAGTATTGTCAGACACTTGAAAAGGAAAACCGAACGGTTGCAATGTGTTTTGCATTACCTTGTAAAATAGGTAAAAAAAATGCTAAATATATTTTTGCGGTTACAACAAGCGAAGAATTTCGCTCTAAAGGCTACGCGACTGAGCTTATTGAAAAAATTAAAGCAGAGGATGATAGCATACTCATTCTTCGTCCTGTAAATGAAGGGCTAATACCTTTTTATGAAAAAATGGGCTTTAGTACCTTTATTGCTACTAATCAACAAAACGAACTATCGCTTGAACCATTAGAAGAATACGCGCAGTTGGCAAATGAAAATAAAGAAAAAAACGGCACATTTACCGCTATGTATTACAGTAAGGATGCCGAAAATTTAGGAAATCTGTATTTCCCGTACAGTATGCCGTAAAAAACTTAATATTAGATACAAAAAACTGCCAAGGATTTTTCCTTGGCAGTTTTATTTATGTGGTTAAATATTATTTACCGTAAAGTTCAACCAATTTTTCAAGATGAGCACGACGCTCTTTTGCTGCTTGAGCTGCTTGCTCGAACAATTCTTCAGCACGCTCTGGGAAAGAACGGGTAAGTGAAGAGTAACGAGCTTCGTTCATAATGAATTCCTTATAATCGCCGGTAGCAGGCTTGCAGTCAACAGAGAATGGATTCTTGCCTTCAGCCTTGAGTGCGGGGTTATAACGGAAGAGATCCCAATAACCGCAGTCAACAGCCTTCTTCATTTCATTCTGGCAGTTAACCATACCACCCTTAATAGAGTGCATTTCGCAAGGTGAGTAAGCAATGATGATTGAAGGACCGTCATAAGCTTCTGCTTCCTTGATAGCCTTTAAGGTCTGATTCATATCTGCGCCCATAGCGATTTGTGCTACATATACATAGCCGTAGGACATAGCGATTTCAGCAAGGCTCTTCTTAGCTATTGCTTTACCTGCAGCTGCGAATTGAGCAACCTGACCAATGTTAGAAGCCTTAGAAGCTTGTCCACCTGTGTTAGAGTAAACTTCGGTATCGAATACCATAATGTTTACATTCTTACCAGCAGCTAATACATGGTCAACACCGCCGAAGCCGATGTCGTAAGCCCAACCGTCACCACCGAAGATCCAGATAGACTTCTTAGCAAGGTATTCAGCATTATTGATAACATCGTTGCAAGCTTCGCAAGAGCAGTTTTGAGCCTTAAGAGCAGCTACAAGAGCTTCTGCTGCAGCGCCATTCTTAGCACCGTCATTAACAGTATCAAGATAAATCTTAGCAGCAGCCTTAGCTTCGCTAGATGCCTTTTCAGACTCAGCAATATCCTTAACTTCTGCAATAAGTCTATTGCGGATAGCTTCTTGACCTAAATACATACC
>JAZQYX010000010.1:0-51105 GCA_045633725.1 Acutalibacteraceae bacterium
GGGGACGGTTCTCTTGTGTCGACAAAACGAGTCATTTATAGTATAATAATTCAGGGTGATTTGCCCGATAAAACCAAGCTTCCTACACATATTTCGGTAGAAGCGGAAAATTGCGGACTTGCGAAAAACTCTATTGTTTTATTGGAACAGGTACGAACTATTGATAAACGGCGCCTGAAGGAAAGAATGGGTGTTTTGGATAATTGGGCTATGGACAAGGTGGACAAGGCGCTCGGCGTTAGCTTTGGATTAGATTAAAATCAAAAAATTTAATAATAAAACACAGAAAAATGTCATTCCAAGCTGTAGGGAAAAGAATCGCATAAAGGCTGTTTGTGCTCTGGTTTTGCGGACTTTCTACTGAGTTCGGGGTGACATTTTTTAAAATCGCACAAGAGAAAACAAGAGAAAACAAGAGGAAATTGAAGAAAACGAGAGAATTGTGAGCGTAAATTAAAAAAATCTAAAAAATGTGTTGACAAGGGTTTTTGGTTGTGGTATTATATTCAAGCTGACGCAATAGGGGACTATTGCAATACATCAAATTTTTGGAGGTTTTTAAATGAATACATTTATGGCAAAACCTGCTGAAATTCAGCGTAAATGGTATATTATCGACGCAGCCGGCAAACCCCTTGGCCGCACCGCAACTAAGGTTGCAGATTTACTTCGCGGTAAGGTTAAGCCCGAGTTCACCCCTCATGTAGATTGCGGTGACCACGTTGTAGTTATCAATGCTGAAAAGGCAGTTTTAACAGGTAACAAATTACAAAACAAGTATTATCGTCGTCATACAGGCTATATCGGTGGTCTTAAGGAAGTTAAGTATTCTACCCTTATGGCTACCCGCCCTGAGCTTGCTATGGAGCTTGCTGTTAAAGGCATGGTTCCCGATACCACTATTGGCCGCAAGGCTTTAACCAGACTTCATGTATACGCTGGTGCTGACTACAGGCAAGTAGCTCAAAAACCCGAAGTTTATGAATTTTAAGAAAGGAGTAATATACAATGTTTGAAGGACAAAGTTATTTTTACGGCACAGGTAGAAGAAAGTCTTCTGTAGCTCGTGTTCGCGTTTACAACGGTACCGGTAAAATCACTATCAATGACAGAGACATTGATGATTACTTCGGTCTTGAAACCTTAAAGCTTATCGTTCGTCAGCCCTTAAATCTCACAGGAACTGCTGATAAGTTTGATATCGTATGCCGTGTTGCAGGCGGCGGTGTTACCGGTCAAGCCGGTGCTATCCGTCACGGTATTTCCCGTGCTCTTTTACAGTTTGACGGTGAACTCCGTAGTGAACTTAAAAAAGCAGGTCTCTTAACACGTGACCCAAGAATGAAGGAAAGAAAGAAATACGGCCTCAAAGGCGCACGTCGTGCACCCCAGTTTTCAAAGAGATAATTACTATTATTTCAAAATTTGCAGCACTCACGAAAGTGGGTGCTGTTTTTTGTCTAAGTAATTAATTTTATTATTTACAAACTATTAAAAAAATGATATTATATGTATGTTATACTTTTTTAAGAATACAATTGGAGGTTTAGATATGGTAGAGGTAAAAAACCTTACTAAAAAGTACGGAACGCACCTTGCCGTAAGTGATGTTAATTTTAGCATCCAAAAGGGCGAGGTAATAGGTTTCTTGGGTCCCAATGGTGCGGGTAAATCTACAATAATGAATATTCTAACCGGTTATTTATCGCTTACAAGCGGTGAGGTTACAATTGACGGTTTTGATATTATGGAAAACCCTGAGGAAGCCAAAAAGCGCATCGGATATCTTCCAGAAATTCCGCCTTTATACATAGATATGAAGGTTAGGGAATACCTTAATTTTATTTATGATTTAAAGAAGGTTAAATTTCCTAAAAAAGCTCATATTGATGAAATTATGAAGCTTATTAAGATTGATAATGTGCAGAACCGCCTTATCAAAAACCTTTCTAAAGGTTACCGTCAGCGTGTTGGCTTTGCGCAGGCGCTTATCGGCAACCCCGATATACTTATTCTGGACGAGCCTACAGTTGGTCTTGACCCTAAGCAGATTATAGAAATAAGAAACTTAATTTCACGCCTTGGCAAAAACCATACTATTATTCTTTCGTCACATATTTTGTCAGAAATTCAGGCGGTATGTAAGCGTGTAATTATTATAAACAAAGGTAGAATTATCGCAGATGATTTACCTGAAACCTTATCTGATAAGCTTTCAAACGACCAAGCCTTAGTCGCAAGAGTTGAATGTAATGAAAGCGATATGCTTGAGGCTTTAAAAACTGTACAGGGTGTAAAATCGGTTATGTCAATGGGTTGTAAGGAAGGCGGAACATTTGACTTCCTTATTGAGCCTGAAGACAACTGCGATATACGCAAGGCTGTATTTGAGCGTGTTGTATCAAGGGGTAAGAGCATTTTATCACTCAACTCTAACAAATTATCGTTAGAGCAGGTTTTCTTAAGACTTACCGAAGCCGAAACTTATGAAGAATCAAGAAAATTGTTAGGCTATGATGTAGAGCTTGAAAGTGAAACTGAAGCCCAAACCGAAAAGGAGGAGAATGAATAATGTTAGCAATTTTTAAAAGAGAATTCAAATCATATTTTTCTACTCCCATTGGCTATATCGTTTTAGCCGCATTTTATTTCTTCTTAGGTCTTAACTTTTGGGATATATTTTCTTACGGTGCACCGCAGGTTGAATATATTATTTCTCAAATGCTTACCGTTGCGGTATTTTTACTTCCCATACTTACAATGCGTCTTATGAGTGAGGACCGTCGCCAAAAGGTTGACCAAGCTTTATTTACCGCCCCTGTAAAGCTTACATCGGTGGTTTTGGGTAAATTCTTTGCGGCTTTTGCGGTTTATGCTATTGCTTTTGTGCCCACAATAATTTTCGAAATTATTATTATGACGTATGTTACTGTAAATATATTTACCTATATTTATGCGCTTTTAGGTATTTTGCTTTTAGGCGGCGCTTTAATTGCAGTAGGTATGTTTATTTCTTGCCTTACGGAAAGCTCGGTTATATCGGCTATACTTACTTTAGTAATAAATCTTTTAACCCTTTATATGACCTCGCTTTCACAAATAATAACTGTAGAGTGGATATCAAAGATATTCGAAAAAATGGCATTTATCAATATGTATGCAAACTTTGGGCAAGAATATTTTTCTTTACCCGATGTGTTCTATTTCTTAAGCATTACCGTGGCATTTTTGTTCCTTTGCGTGCGTGCGCTTGAGAAGAGAAGATGGGCTTAAAGGAGGTATTTTATAATGCAAGATAAGAATTTAACAAATGCTAAAACTCTGAATGGCCAAGAAACTTCGGCAAAACGCAAAATAAACTTTAAATTACCTGATTTTAAAAATAAAGCGGTTTTTAAACGCGGTGGATATGCGATTGTAATTACATCGGTAGTTTTAATAGGTATTGTTGTGTTCAATATACTTCTATCGGCTTTATCAAACCGATTTATGCTTGTATATGATATGACCGCTGACAAGGTAAACTCTATTAGTGAAGATAATATTAAGTTCATTAAGGGCATTGACAAGGAAGTTAAAGTAACTGTTTGTGCTAAGCAAGAAGAATATAGCAATTATATGAGCTATTATGCACAGGAGTACAATGTTAATGATAATTCGGGTGCGTATGCCGATTATTACGAACAAACAATGAGCCTTATTGAAAAGTATAACAATTATAACAGTAAAATCAAAGTAGAGTTCAATGATACTCAAGATTCATCATTCTCTGAAATTTTATCTAAGTATTCTAATGAGGAGCTTCGTTACGGTGATATTATTGTAAGCTGTGACTTTGGCGGCACCGAGCGTTATAAAATTGTAGGTTATCAAGATATATACAAATTATACGAAGATACATCTATGCAACAGTATTATGGTTATACCACCGTCGCTGTTGAAGGCAATAATATAGAAACTGCGCTCACCAGCGCAATTGCTTATGTTGTAAATGATGAGCAAAAGAAGGTGGCTTTCTTAACCGGACATTCTAAAGAAGATTTATCGGCAAGCTACCGCGAGCTTTTGACAACCAACAACTATATTGTTGAAGTTATAGATGATAAAATTGTAAACGAAATCTCAGATGAATATGATGCAATCTTCTTAGTAGCACCTAACAGAGATTTTATAGAAGACGAGCTTAACTGTATTGCAAATTACCTTGATAACGGCGAAAAATACGGTAAGGGCCTTGTATTTGTGGCAGACGCTACAGCACCTTATCTTAAAAATTTCTATGGTTTCCTTGAAGAATGGGGAATAGAAGTTGGTGACGGTGTTTTATTTGAAACCGATTCTAACTATCACTTAGAAGGCAAACCTACGCTTATGGGCACATTCCCAACAGGAGACGATAAAATTATAAACGGTATGAATTACTGCATTACAAGCTCTAACATACCTTTGAACCCTATATTCAATGAAGAAGGCGACAAAAAGGTTACCACCTTTTACACAACAAGTTCGTCGGTAGTAGCGGCTCCCAAGGGTACTGCTAATTCTTGGAAAGGCGCAGAAGAATATGAAAAGGGTTCCTTTGCTTCAATTATTCAATCTCAAAGGGCTACTTATGACAGTAACAATAATTTAATTAAGAATAATGTAATTGCGCTTTCAAGTGTAGACTTTATTTCTTCAGAGCTTGCAGAATATCAGCAAACAAGCAATAAGAATATGTCTTTCGCAGTTGCAGAGCGTGCAGTTGGTGCAGAAGATACCGGTATATCCTTCGTCACTAAAACTATAACAGAACAAAGCTTTGCTACTTCTGTTACAGAAACTGCTGCCGATACTGTTAAATGGATATTTATGATATTACTTCCCATAGCTTGCATTGTTACGGGAATAGTCGTATACATTAGGAGAAGAAACGCTTGATGGATAATTTACCGAATAACGAAAACAAAATAGAAAACGAAGAATTTTCTACTGTCTTTTCTGACCCTACTGCACATACTGAAAAGAAAAAAACAAAAAACAGTAAGCGCTCTTTAAAGGCTTTGTCGCTATTACTGGTTGTTGCAATTCTTATATGCGGTACTGTAGCTGTAATAAAGCTTATTCCCGAAAAGGCAGAAGAGCAAACCGGCGATAATGAAATTACGGTTTTGGATTATGAAGATTCTGATATTAAGGAAATCACCATAAAAAACAAAAACGGAAGCTTTAATATCTATTCTAAATTGGTTGAAACCCAAGACGAAGCTACCGGTGAAGCAATTAGCGGAACTTTTTGGTATTTAAAGGGCTACGATAAAGAACTGACCTCCAGCGACGCTTTAAAGAGTATCGTTAATAATACTGTGAGCATGGAAGCTATTCGCGAAATTACTTCGAGAACCGATAAGGACTGTGGTTTAGATGAGCCGGTGGTTACCGCTAATGTTACAGATAACGACGGCGAAACCTTTACATTAACTGTTGGTGGCAAGTCACCTGATAGCGCAGGTGTGTATATAAGAACTACCAAAGATAATAAGATATATCTTATAGGAGATATGCTTGATGAGATTCTTACATTCACCGAATTTGATGTAGCTTCTACTGAATCACAAGGACCTATAACCCTCTCGGATAAATATAAATCCTATATTGAAAATGGTGTGGTCGCAACCGTCGATAGTATTACTATTTCGGGCAAAAACTTCCCCCAAGATTTAGAGCTTAAAATGACTGAGTCAGACCTTGGCGGATATGTACCCTTTTATATATCAAAGCCTGTTAAGAGAAATGCTGAGAATGGTAACCAAATGTTAGCACTCTTTTCACAAGGATTCAATGTAATAGGTGCATATTCTTATGATAATAGCCAGAAGACAATAGAGAGTTTAGGTCTTAATAAGCCTGATGTTTCAATTAGCGCAAGGTTTAAGGATTTCACTTATACTTACAAGTTCAAGAAACAAAGCGACGGCAACTATGCCGTAATTGGCAAGGATAGTAAAAATGTTAAGAAGATAGATGCTGAAAATTTCGCATTTTTAAGTTATACTACAACGGATTTTTACAGTAAAACTGTATTTATAACGCCAATTGACGGTGTGAAAAATTTAAAAATTGAAACCAAAGACGGCAGCTACAATTTCAGTATTGCTCCTAAGGAAGACGGGGATTCGGTTAATACCTATATAATAGAATGTGATGGTAAAACCTATAATTCTACATATTTCCAATCTTACTATACTTTTTTGTGCGCTTTGCAGAATATGGATTTTGAAGTAGAAGAAACCACCGCAAAGCCCGAGCTTAAAATGACCTTTGTTTATGAAGACAAAACCAAAGAACCTACGGTTGTTGAGTATACTAAAATCAATGCTACAAAATATCAGTATCAAGTAGACGGTGTAGCTATGGGTAGAATAGGTTCTTCAAGCTATAATAAAATACTCAAAAATCTTGAGCGCCTTTTGGCAGGCAAGCAGGTTATTGCAAATTAGTGTTATAACAGGCAATAAATTAACCCACAGAGTCAAAGCTTGACCCTGTGGGTTTTAATTTATAAACTTATTATATTATCGCAAAATTCAATACTTGTTTTGCGGTGGGTTACTAATATTATGGTTTTGTTTTCAAGTGTTTTAAGGTTAGAAAGAAGCGAAAGCTCGGTTTCTTTATCTAGCGCGCTTGTGGCTTCGTCCAATAAAAGTACAGGGGTATTGGCTAAAAGGGCTCGCGCGATTGCCAAGCGTTGTATTTGCCCTTCCGACATTCCGCCACCGCGTTCGGTAAGCATAGTGTCGTAGCCGCTTTCTAATGAAGCGATATAATCGTGAATTTTGGCGGTTTTGCATGCTTTTATAACTTCGCTTAAAGGTATGTCGGGATTGCAAAGCGTAAGGTTATCGCGAATACTACCCGATAAAATCATATTGCCTTGCGGAACAAATGCAAAAAGCTGGCGGGTAGCGGCACTTACATTTGTTTCTGCGTTTATTTTAATAGCTCCACTTTCGGTATTATACAGACCTAAAATAAGCTTAAACAGGGTGCTTTTGCCTATGCCTGAAGTGCCCACAATAGCGGTCATACTGCCTTTTTCTATTTTAAAACTAATATCCTTTAAAACGGGCTTATCACCATAGTGGAAGGTTATATTTTCGCCAACAATACTTTGGAAATCCGGAATTTCTTCGGAATTTGTTGTATCTTCGTTGTCTAATTCTTCTAATTCTATAAGCCGTTCCGCCGAAGCAATAGCAGCATAGTATTTTGGTAAAATGCCTGAAATGTTTTGAAGCGGGGCACGCAGTTGAGAGATAAGCTGTAAAAAAGCCATTAAAACACCGAAAGATATATTTTCGTTTTTAATTTCTATAGCGCCCCAAATTAAAACTGCATAATATCCAAGTGAAAAGAAAGAATAAATACTTATATTGGTAACTACGGTCAGTACAGAGCGCTTAATTTTAAAGCGGTAGTTATCATTCATATACTGCTTTAAGCGGTTTTTAAATGGCAATTCACTTTTAAATGTTTTTAAAATTATGCTGTTTTCAAAGCATTCTTGTAAAAACGAGCGTGTAACACCTTCGGTACGGGCATATTCTTTATGAAGATATTTATATTTTTTACTTATAATTCTACCTATAGCAGGAAGTATAATACCGAAAAGCAGAACAAAAATAGCAATTCGCCATTCAAGAAACATCAGCGCTACTGCACCGCCTATGATTTTGCTTAGAATAGAGCACAAATCGGGAATAAGGGATACAGTGTTGGCAACTACAATCTCAACATCAGCTGTGAATCGGTTTAAAATATCGCCCGAATGGTAGTTTCTGGTGCTAGAATATTTTTTACTGTTTAAGACCATAAAAAGTCTTTCCCTGAGGTCTATTGTGTATTTGCCTAAGACTGATGTTTTAAGCAAAGATAATACAGTAGTAAACAAAACCTGTAAAAGTATAATTGCCGCAAAAGCAATTATATAGTAGGTAAAGCTTCCGCTTCTGTCGGCAGTTGCGAGCTCTAACACATTTTTTGAAAGGAATGCTAAAGCTATATACAAAAGTGAAATTGCAACAGAAGAAAAACTGATAATGGCGATTTTAGGTATGAATTTTTTATAGCTTTTATAAATCCAAGAAAGGACCTTAGTATTTTGTTCTTTCATTATTCTAAAATTCCGTTTTCTTTACATTTTTTAATAAAGGAGTCTATTTCACCCAAAGCTAATACGGTTGAAATTGGGAATGCGGCAAGCAGACGGTTTAAAAGCTCGGTGCTTGAAAGCTCTGTATTTTCAAGAGAATTCCACATAAAAGCCGAATATTTATCTAAATTGAAGGATTTAATCTCACCACCGTCAGGCGATAATACAGAGTAATAGTCACAGTGTTCTACAAGTGTATAACCGTTCTTAAGCTTCATTTTGACACCCCTTTCTATTTATTATATACTAAAATATTGCTTATTGCAAGTGGGAGTACTTTAGTGTATAATAAATATATAAATTTTAACATTGGAGTAAATATATGGATACTTTTTTCGAGCAAATTGTTTCAATTAAAAAAGGCGGTAAAAAAATAGCTTTAATGCTTGCAATATGGTTTTTGGCATTATTGCTTTGCAGCATAATTTTTCTTTTCTCGGGTGTATTAGGCGGTCTTACGGTTTTATTGATTGCAGGTGTGCTTTACGGTGCTTATAAGCTTTCGGGTACTTTGAATGTTGAATATGAGTATATTATAACTAACAGCACTATGGATGTTGATAAAATTGTGAACAAGCAAAGCCGTCAGCGTATTTTAAGCTTTGATATTTCAAAGACTACAAGAATGGAAGCCTATAATGATGGATCGCTTATTGGCGTGGATTCTAATAATATTGTTATAGCTTGCAATCGAACCGACCCGAACGCATATCTTTTGGTATATGAAAAAAACGGAAAGCAAATGAATCTTGTTTTTGCGCCGAATGAAAAAATGCAATCTGTAGTAGCTAAATATTTACCCAAATTTATATCTAACAGTTTGTTTAAGTAAGGTGTGTGCCGTATGGATGTTTTAAGTAAGGAACTTATCAGGCTTTCTGAGGAAAATGCCGTCCATAACGGCACATTTTCTTTTTTAGAGCTTATGAAAACAGCTGGGGATTCGGCTTATAAAATTATATGTGAAAATATAGATATTAACAACAAAAAAATTGCGGTAGTATGCGGTAACGGGAATAATGGTGGCGATGGTTTTGTAATTGCCGGAAACCTTAAAAATAACGGTGCAGATGTTACGGTTGTAACCCCTTTGGGCGAGCCTGTAACCGATTCTGCAAAGTACTATTATTCGTTGCTTTCGGGTGTAGAAGTTACAAACACTATAAGCGATAGTTATGATATTATTATTGATGCGCTTTTCGGCATTGGTCTAAACAGAGCACTTGATAGCAACATTATAAAAATTATTACACAGATAAATTCTCAAAATGCGTATGTCGTTGCTATTGATATTCCGTCAGGGATTGAAAGTGATAGCGGTAAAATTTTAGGGAAATGTGTAAACGCCGATTTAGCGGTTACGTTTATAGCGTTAAAGCCTTGTTTTATGTTACCGCCTGCAACCGATTACATAGGTAAAATCGTGGTGGCAGATATTGGTGTTGATATGTGCGATTATACCTATAAAACTATTGAAGCGCCAAACTTACCGCAAAGAAAAAGGAATTCACATAAAGGTACTTTTGGTACGGCAGCCTTGTTTTGTGGAAGCTACGGTATGGCGGGGGCGGCGATTTTGGCATCACGCGCTTGTCTTAGAAGCGGGGTAGGGATTGTAAAGTCTATTATCCCCAAAAGCATTTATAAAATTTTGACCTGCGCGGTGCCCGAAGCGGTTTGTGTTATACAAAAGCAAACAATAAAGGGTACCTTTAAGGGAAATATAAATTTACAAAAAGCTTTAGAAAAGGCAACGGCAGTACTTATTGGGTGTGGTATAGGTAACAATAAGCAAACAGCAAAGCTTGTAAAAAGAATTATAGAAAACACAAAAATTCCTACAGTTATTGATGCGGATGGAATAAATGCGTTGGTTTTGAATATAAATGTATTAAAGAAAACTAACGCTCCGATTATTTTAACACCCCATCCTGCAGAAATGGCGCGGCTTTGCGGTACTTCGGTGCAAGAAGTTGAAAAAGACCGCGTAAATACGGCGGTAAATTTTGCTAAGGAATACAACTGTATTGTAGCGTTAAAGGGTGCTAATACCCTTATTGCTACTCCAAACGGTGAGGTTTATTTTAATACTTGTGGTAATAACGGACTTGCTACAGGTGGCAGCGGTGATGTTCTGGCAGGCATAACCGTTTCTTACTTAGCGCAAGGGTTAGAGCCTTTAGAAGCAATTAAAGCCGCAGTTTATATTCACAGCGCTACCGCAGATAAGGTTGCAAGAATTAAAGGGGAAAGGGCATTGTTGCCTAGTGATATAATCGAAGCCTTATAATGGTTATAGTTAGTCAAAACAGTAAATGAAATTTACTGTTTTGACATGAAATCTCCGATTTTCATGCAAATTTTCAAGGAAAATTTGACTATACCCATTGTAATGAATGTTGTGCGCAATTTATTAAAATTAAATTGTGCACAGGCCGATAAAATCGGCTTGTCGAAACGCTTTAAAGCACTTCGACAAACTACAATCATTATAATAAGGTGATTATTTGAAACGTGTCTTTTCGCTTATATTTGTATTACTCTTGCTTTGTGGTTGCAAAAGCCAAACAAAAATAACTCCCTTAAAAACGGGGATTACATTTTCAGCCACAGCTACATATTACAATGAAAGCTATGAATGTGATTGCGATATTCAAAAAAACGGCGATATGACGGTACAGTTTACCTATCCTGCCGAAATTGAAGGACTTAAATTTGTCTTTTCTAAAAACGGCGTTTCGGTTAATTTTAAGGAAATTGAATATATCACCGATAAAATAATTTTTGAAAATTCGGTAGCAAGCCTTTTGTATGAAGTACTTTCAAATAATAATACTCGGGTTTACGAGCAAGAGAATGTATTTTATTTAGAGGGTGCAAATAACGATTTTGAGTATAAGCTTGAGCTTGGCGAAACGGGGCTTCCCATAAAAATAACTACTAAGCCTGATGTTGCAAAAATAGAGTTTAAAAATGTTAAAATAATTTAAAAGTCACAACCTCCGCCTAAGGCGGAGGTTGTGACTTTGTATCAGAGTATTACCTTAACGGCGAATCCGCCGCTGAAAAAGTAGGTGTTTATCCAATACTTGTTTGGTGGAGCAACGATATCCAAACACGGACTACTTGGTCGAGCCGCTAATTTAAGATTAGCACAAGACTTTATGACGGATTGGGTGTCGAGCCCCTTGACTGGTGGAGCATCAACACTCATAAGCGAACTAAACGGTCGAGCCGCTAAGTTGTAATTAGCAGAAGACTTTAGTACGAATTGGGTGTCGAGCCCCTTGACTGGTGGAAGTGAGGAGAATCGAACTCCTGTCCAAAAATCTATCCATACGGCTTCTCCGAGCGCAGTCGCCTATTTACATTCCCTTACAAAGCCGTCAAGCGACCGACTGCTTTGCTTAGTAGTTCCTACTTCCTGACTTTAGGTGGAACAACCTAAAGTTCATGTTCGCCGCTAAAATGACACCTTATCTCAGCCGCGGCTGTCCGAGACTCGATGAGCCGCCTAATTAGGCAGCTAAAGCAACTTTATTGTTGTTAGTTAATTTTTTATGCGATTTTTTAAGCGGTACCGCACCGCTGCTCGCTTCCCATACTTCAAAATCCCTGTCGAAACCTTTACACTCCCGTATATATACAAAATCCATTATATGAATTTTGTTAGTGAGTGAAGAGAGAATAGTGAATAGTGAAAAATTAATGTGTTTCGCTTATGCGAAACGGATATAAATAATTCCCAATCGGATTATCGGTTTTGTTCTTTCATGGCTCTGTCAATTGCGCGGTTAGCGTCGCGTTTTGCGGCGGTTTCGCGCTTGTCGTGAAGTTTTTTACCTTTACAAAGACCTAACTGCACCTTTACAAGCGACCCCTTAAAATAAAGGGATAAGGGCACCAAAGCCATACCGTCTTGCTTAACAGTACCAAGTAAACGCATAATCTCTCGTTTATGCATTAGCAGTTTGCGGTCACGCGCGGGTGGCTTATTAAACCTATTGCCGTGGTCATAGGGGCTAATGTGCATTTGCTTAATAATCATTTCGCCGTTTTCTATGTTACACCAAGCATCCTTAAGATTAACACCGCCCTGTCTTATAGACTTGATTTCGGTACCAGAAAGGGCAATTCCGCATTCAAAACTTTCTTCCACAAAATACTCGTGAAAGGCTTTTTTATTTGTTGTAATAGTTTTTAAGTTTTCCACAGAATACACCCCTTTCAAGTAATTGATTATACCCTATAAAAAGTTATTGTCAAGTAAAAAATGTCGAAAAAACACCCTTACAGCAAACTGTAAAGGCGTTAGTTCACAAGGTTTCTCTTTATGTAGAGATTAGCCTTCAGAGATAGCGTCAACCGGACAACCAGCAGCGCAAGCGCCACAGTCAATGCATGTGTCAGCGTTGATTTCGTATTGAGTTGCGCCTTCAGCAATAGCGTCAACCGGACAACCGCCAGCACATGCGCCACAGCTAATGCAAGCATCAGAAATTACATAAGCCATCTTGAGATACACCTCCGTAGATTTACTAATATTATTCTAACTCTAAACAGTTAAAAAATCAAGTAAAATTTACAACAATGAAAAAAATGTAAAATAATTGCTAATTTTTAGGTTTTGGGGACTTTTTTGGAGATTGCAGACATTCAACATTATCACGATGGAATTTAATAGGCATAGCTTCACTATCCTGAAGCTTCACATAAAGATTACCTGTAACAAGGTTGACATCAGTAACAGTACCTATTCCGTCGGGAGTTTTAACTGTACTGCCAACGCGTGGGGTTATGGATGCTAAATAGCTATAGGCGTCTTCTTCGTATTTGAGGCAACACATAAGTCGTCCGCAACTACCCGAAATTTTAGTAGGATTTAGCGACAAGCCTTGTTCCTTTGCCATTTTAATGGAAACCGATTCAAAATCATTCAAAAAGCGTTTACAACAATAAGGCTGACCGCATATACCTAAGCCGCCAAGCATTTTTGCTTCGTCACGAACACCGATTTGGCGTAGCTCAATACGGGTGTGGAAGCGGGCTGCCAAATCCTTTACAAGCTCACGGAAGTCAACACGACCGTCAGAAGTAAAGAAAAACACAATTTTTCCGCCGTCAAAGTAATATTCAACCTCGACAAGCTTCATATCAAGTTGATGATTTTCTATAAGCTCTTCACAGATTTTAAAGGCTTCGTTGGCTTTTTTCTTATTATCTTCAACCCTTTTTAAATCCTTTTCGGTTGCAATACGAACCACCTTTTTAAGCGGTAGGGTTAACGCATCATCTTCTACGGTGTGAGCTTCTTCAGCTATGGTGCCAAGCTCGTTACCGTTTTGGGTTTCAACAACTACCTTGTCGCCTAATTTCACATTTTTGCCGGCGGGTGCAAAGTAATAGGATTTACCGGTATCTTTAAATTTTACTGATACAACTTCTGTCATTTGTTCCTCCGTATATGTTCTGTCATAGAACTTGTTAAATTACTGAACAACAGATTCAGGTTTATATTGGTGATAAGACAAGACTGAAACTCTACAAGCTCTTCATAGATGCTTAATAGTGGTTTTGAAAAATATGAATTTTTGGAGTATCTAATCTTTTTTGCTATTACTAATTTTAAATCTTTAATAAATTTATCGGCATCTATGCGGTTTTTTTGATAGGTAAGAGCGATTTTAAGCATTGTATATCGGTCACAATCAATGGCCGCTTTTAAAAAGGCTTCGGCATCTCTTTGGCTACCCTGAGATAAAACACCGTTTAGAACATCAAGCGCTCTGCCAATATTATTTTTTTCACTTATCAGAGCGTCTTTTATAAGCTGCTCTTCAAAATTTGCAGTGGATTTTATATAATCGAGCGCTACCGAAAACTCTGGTGTTGTAAGTGATAGTGTAACACAGCGCGAAATAATAGTATCCAACAAAGCGGATTTGTTTTCGGCTATTAAAATAAACATAACCGTTTTTGGCGGTTCTTCCAACACCTTTAGAAGTGCGTTTTGGGCGCTTTGATTCATAGTATGGGCGCAGTCAATTAAGAAAACGCGTTTTAAAGCGCTGTGCGGTTTAACAACAGTTTGGTCGCGCAAATCCCTTACTTGCGATACTGAAATATTTTTTTTGCCGTCTTCAGGGGCCAATACGGTAATATCAGGGTGGGAAGAAATATCTGCCAAATGGCAATGCTTACAGCTAAGGCAAGGGGCATTCTCGCTTTCGCAAACAATAGCTTTGGTCAAAAAGCCTGCCAAAGTGTGCTTACCTGTACCGTATTCACCCTCAATCAAAATAGCGTGGGGGATACGCTTGGCTTTTATGAAATTTTCAACCGTAATTGCCAGATTATCATTTCCTACAATGGAAATCATAAAACGAAACCAACCTTTTTCATAGCTTTAAAGTAAGTTTTACGGGCAACATATTCTGCCTTTTGGGCGCCTTGCTTGTAAAGTACTTCTAAGGCTTTTTTATCCTTAATAATTTTGTCATAAGCTGTTTTTATGGGCGCTAAGGTATCAGCAACAGATTCGCCAACCGCCATTTTAAATTCGCCGTAGCCTTTGCCTTCGAACTCTTTCTCAATTTCGGCAACAGATTTACCTGTAACCGCCGAATAGATAGTAATAAGATTAGAAATACCCGGTTGCTCTTCACAAAAATGAATATTTGCATTAGAGTCGGTAACGGCGCGCTTGAATTTTCTTATAATATCGTCACGGGAGTCTAAAATAGCAACCCAAGCGTTAGGATTTTCGTCCGATTTAGACATTTTCTTAGCGGGGTCCTGCAGTGACATTACACGCGCACCTGTTTTTGGAATATAAGCATCAGGCACTGTGAAAACATCACCGTAAAGATTATTAAAGCGAGTAGCAATATCACGCGCGATTTCAAGGTGTTGCTTTTGGTCGGCACCTACGGGTACTAAATCGGGTTTATAGAGTAAAATATCAGCCGCCATAAGTACAGGGTATGAGAAAAGGCCAACATTTACGTTATTAGCATGCTTTGCCGATTTATCCTTAAACTGTGTCATACGCGACATTTCGCCAAACTGTGTATTGCAGGAAAGCAACCAAGAAAGGCAGGCGTGCTCGGGCACATGGGATTGAATGAAAATTGTATTTTTTTCAGGGTCAAGACCTAAAGCTAAAAGTAGTGCATAGGTGGAATAAATTTGTGCGCGAAGTTTTGCGGGGTCTTGTCTAACTGTTATGGCGTGCAAATCAGCTACTGCAAAGGTACAGTCAAACTCATCCTGCATATTGCACCAATTTTTAAGCGCGCCTAAATAGTTGCCAAGGGTTAGCATACCGCTTGGCTGTATACAACTTAAAACCTTCTTTTTTTGTGTGGTTTGTAAAATCTCTGACATAAGTATTCCGCCTTTAAATGATTATCCTTGTAATTATACCATAAATTTAATATTTTTACAAGTTTTAATTAAGCTCATCAAGTGACAATGAAAAACTTTCTAAAAATTCTGCTATAAATATATTGGCTTCGGGGCAATTAAGCTCTTTAATTGCTTTGCGGGTGCTAATTTCTGCCACCGCAAATTCGCGGTTGCCCATATTAGATTCTTCAATACACTTAATAAGTGCTGAAATTTTATCAGCTGCTTTTACAAGACGGGCAATATCTGCATCGGGATTATATATCTTTGTAAATTCATCCTTAAAGTCGTCGGGTAAATTATCTAAAAGGCGTTGTTCGGCAACCTTTTCAATATCTTTATAAGCCTTTTTTATAGTGCAGTTATAATATTTTACAGGGGTGGGCATATCGCCTGTAATAATTTCGGTAGTGTCATGATACATAGCTGAAACTGCCGTTTTTTCCGGGCTCACATTACCGCCTAAACGGACATTATTTATAACTGCCAATGCGTGCGCGATGAAGGCTACTTCAAGCGAATGCTCACTTAAATTTTCGTTTCTTGTGTTTCGCATGAGCCCCCAACGGTAAATGTTTTTCATTCTTGACATCATGGCGTAAAAATGTTTTTTCATTTTTTCACTTCCTTTATTGATTATTATAACATCAAATGATATAATATCAATAGAAGATTTTATAAATGAGGTGCAAAAAATGGTTTTTTCCGAATTAAAGACAGCTTTACTTAAGCCTAAAAAGGAAAAAGCGTTTTCTACTTTTTTGTGGGCGCTGTTTACTGCGGTGTGTCTTTTTGTGCCTTATATGATTATAAGCGAAGGGTATTTTACCCTTTACGGTGATTTTAATGTTCAACAAATTCCGTTTTACCAAAAGTGCCACGAAATGATAAGAAGCGGTAATATTTTTTGGGATTTTGGTACTGATTTGGGTGCGGATTTTATAGGCTCTTACAGTTTTTATCTTTTAGGAAGTCCGTTCTTTTGGATAACCCTTATTTTTCCAAATAGCTTTGTACCGTATTTGATGGGTCCGCTTTTAGTTTTAAAGTTTGCCTTTGCGGCGCTTACGGCATACCTATATATCCGCCGTTTTACAAGAACTCCCGAAGCGGCGCGCTTGGGCGGTTTATTATACGCTTTTTCGGGCTTTTCGGTTTATAATATATTTTTCAACCACTTTCACGAAGCAATAATTTTCTTTCCGTTATTGCTTTTGGCATTAGAACTTTTAATTACCGAAAACCGCCGTGTAGTTTTTGCATTGACGGTTTGCATATGCGCTATTTCTAATTATTTTTTCTTTTTCGGAATGGTTGTATTTACAGTTATTTATTTTTTTGTGCGCTTGTGTTCAGGTTCAATAAAAGCAAGATTTACTCGTTTCTTGAGTTTAGTATTAGAAGCAGTTTTAGGACTAATGCTTTCAATGTTTATATTACTGCCGTCAATTTTAGCAATTATAGGAAATGGGCGTATAACCGATTTTTCTATGGGTTGGGGCGCTATAATGTATGGCAAGGAGCAAATTTACGCTAATATTTTACAATGCTTCTTCTTTCCACCCGATATTCCTGCAAGGCCGGTATTTTTTCCTGGTGCTGAGGTTAAGTGGTCTTCTTTGGGCGGTTGGTTGCCTGTTTTCAGTATGGTTGGTGTATTTACCTGGTTTAAACAAAAAACAGGCAGTTGGATTAAAAGGGTAATCGGCATTTGCGTATTTATGGCTTTAGTGCCGATACTTAACAGTGCTTTCTTTGCCTTTAATAATGCTTATTATGCGCGTTGGTTCTATATGCCGATATTGCTTATGTGTTTAGCTACAGTCATTTTAACAGAAGAAAAGGAAGTCGACTGGTCTTACGGCTTTAAATGGGTTATGGGTATAACCTTGGCAGTAACGCTTGTTATAGGCTTTTTTCCGCAAAAAGACAGTGATGGAAATATAATCTATGGTCTTTACACCCAAAGTGAAGATAACACCTATATGATAAGATTCTTTATAGCATGTGTTATTGCTATAATCAGCCTTATAATACTCGGCACACTAATTAAAATTTTAAAATTCAGTTCTAAAGCGTTTTACAAAACGGCATTGGTTTGTGTATGTTTAATTTCGATTGTTTACGGTAATGTGTTTATAATTTGCGGAAGGTCACATTCGTATGAAATTAAGGAAGTTATGATTGACAGTCTTATAGAGGGCGAAGTTGATTTTCAGGATGATAGCGAATTTCGTATAGATACCTATGACTGTGTAGATAATACCGCGATGTATTTAGGCTATTCGGGAATAAACGCATTTCATTCGGTAGTGCCTGCTTCTATTATGGAATATTATGAATATATCGGTGTAGAGCGAAGTGTTGCTAGCAGACCCGATACGGACTATTATGCAATAAGACCGTTTTTATCGGTTAAATATTTACTTAACCGTGTAGACGGGGATAGTTTTATTAATGAAGATACAAACGAAACCGCTATGGAAGGGTATACCTACATTGATACCCAAAGCGGATATTATATTTATCAAAACGACAATTATATACCGTACGGATTTTCGTACGAGTATTATATGGATGAAAAGTTTTGCGACCGCTATGATAATCAAGACCGACCAAATCTAATGCTTAAGGCTATGCTTTTAAATGATGAGCAGATTGTAAAATACGGTCATATACTCAAAAATATTGATTATCTTTATGAAAGTGATGACCAAGACTCTGACCAAACATCACTTTATTTTGACTATGATAATTATGTATTTGACTGTACTAAGCTTAGAAAAACTTCGGCTTATCATTTTGAAACTGACAGGCGTGGGTTTACTGCAAAGGTGACTCGTGAAAGAGAAAATCTGGTATTTTTCTCTATCCCTTATAGTGAGGGATGGAGTGCTACAGTAAACGGACAACCCTGTGAAATTGAAAAGGTTAACAAAGGCTTTATGGCGGTTTTAGTACCTGAAGGTGAGAGCGAAATTCGTTTTAATTATACTACTCCTGGTTTGAAAATTGGTCTTTTGGTGACAGGTATTTCGGCAATACTGCTGATATTATATACCGCAATTTTCTTAATAATTAAACAAAAATGTATAAATAAAAATGTTTATCCCGAGGGTGAAATTTTATTAGAAAAATGGAAACTAAATGAAGCGGAAGAGCCCGAAATTGAGGGACAAATCACACAAACTCAAAGCCTTTTGGATGCTATAGACTGTATTAAAATTCCAAAAACAGAAAATGGTTTTGATGGCGGTTTTAAGGTGAATTATCAAGACGATGAAACGGAGTGACGGAAATGAAAAGGATATTTAAAAGCTTAATTGGTTTATTATTGAGTTTTTTGACCGTTATTTCTGTATTTGTTGTGAATGTGTCATCCGCTACAACTAATAGCGGTATGAATATTTACGGCATCTATTTAACCAAGGAAGGTGACGCGAGTCTTTTAGAATCAAACGGCAAATGGTTGCTTATTGATACGGGTGTAGAAGAAAATTGCGATGAGCTTATTACTAAGCTTAATTCCTATAATATTACAGAATTAGATGTTTTAATATCACACCTGCATCATGACCATTCGGGCGGTTTTGAAGGTCTTAGCAAAAGCAATATTAAAATTAATAAGCTTTATTTACCCGATGCATCATTAACTCCGTATGATACTTTTACTGAAAGTAAAATCGACACCCTAAAGTTATATGCTAGCAATAATAATTCTGAGGCAGAATTATTTGAACTTGAAGTAGGTGATGCTTTTAGCGTGGGTAATGTTAAGGCTTCGGTAATAGGCCCTGTTTCGACAGTTACTCCTGATGATTTTCAGCCCGAGCTTGACGATAGCGGTGACCAGTTGGACCATTATATAAATAATCGCTCACTTGTAATAAAATTTGTTTGCGGTAAGACTTCATTTTTAACCGCAGGTGATATTGAGAAGGAGGAAGAAGCGGCTTTAGTAAAAAAATACAAAGGCACCAATACCCTTGATGCCGATATTTTAAAGCTTAATCATCATGCGCTTTCTACTTCCTCAAGTGAAGCATTTTTAAAAGCGGTTACTCCTAAATATTCTTATGCCTTAAACAGTAATAAAGGCTACAAAGAGAGTCAATACAGAATGTATTATACTGCTTGTAAAAATGCAGCTATGTATGGGCCTGTGTATTTAGTCGGCGACGAAATTGACGATTTTCGCGCTAATGTAACCGATGATAAAATAAAAATTTATAAGGGTAAAGGACAGTTAAGTGGTCTTGTCACACTCGCAGGCGGTGACGGCACAAAGATTAAAAGTTATAAGTATTACATTGCCGAAAAGGATGTTACAGAAGGCGTTTATACTATTGACGGTAAAAAGTATTACATTTTTTCAGGCGGTCTTGTTAAGTCTGCTACCTATAGCTTTACATCTAATTCTTATATTTATAGATACGAGCCGATTAAAGGCGGGGATGTACGCTATTTTGGTACAGATGGTGTAATGTACACAGGTTTTAGAACTGTTGCCGGATATCCAAGATATTTTGATGCAAATACAGGTATAATGGTTAGGGGTAAAGACAATAATTATTCTCCTATAAAGATAAGTGGGAAGTATTACGGTATCAATACAAATGGCGTTATTTACAACTATGGAAAATCAAGTGGTGCTTGGAAAAAATATACTCTTTCAAACGGTAGTTATAAATACCGTTATTTTGATAAAAACGGGATTATGAAAACAGGTTGGTTAACTGTAGGTAGTAAAAAGTATTATTTAAATAAAACAAATGGTTACCGCACATTAGGTCTTAAGAAAATAAGCGGTAAATATTATTACTTTGTAGAAAAAAACAATGCAGGGTATGCTTACAGTTCAGGTTGGAAGAAGTTTGGCAAAAAATACCGTTATTTTGATAAAAACGGGGTTATGAAAACAGGTTGGTTAACTGTAGGCAGTAAAAAGTATTATTTAAATAAAACAAGTGGTTACCGCACATTAGGGCTTAAGAAAATAAGTGGCAAGTATTATTACTTTGTAGAAAAAAACAATGCAGGGTATGCTTACAGTTCAGGTTGGAAGAAGTTTGGCAAAAAATACCGCTATTTTGATAAAAAAGGCGTTATGAAAACAGGTTGGCTCACTGTAGGCAGTAAAAAGTATTATTTAAATAAAACGAGTGGCTACCGTACTTTAGGGCTTAAGAAAATAAGTGGCAAGTATTATTACTTTGTAGAAAAAAACAATGCAGGGTATGTATATAAAGGTTGGAAGAAATTTGGCTCTAAAAAGCGCTATTTTAACTCTAAGGGCCGTATGGTAACCGGCACAAAGAAAATAAATGGTAAAAAATATAAGTTCGATAAAAACGGATATTTGAAAAAATAATATATAAAGATTTAAAAGCTTCTGCGTAAGTTATTTGCGCAGAAGCTTTTTTATATTTATACCAAAAAAATAAAAGATGTCGGTGAATGTCGGCAAGGTTTTGTGTATTATAAGTGTGCTGACAGGAGGAATTCGCTATGAAAGAATACGATAAGCTACTTTATAAAACCCTGAAAACCATACTTAACGAAAAGCTATCAATGGAAGAGACACTCTCTTTAAGAGAAGAGGGCTTTTGTGTAAAAAGTCCCACTAGAAAAACAGCCGTTATGATAGCTCTTTATAAGAAGGCAGCTGCCGGGGATTTGTCAGCTATAAAGGAGCTTCGTTCTATCGTAAGTGAAAAAACCGATGAGAAGTCTACGGACTGTAAGGCGGTGATTATTGTTGACGACATCCGAGATTAAGATTTCGGCTATTGTCGGACAAGGCTACGAAAAATATTGGAACTGTAAAAAGCGCTACCGCGTGCTTAAAGGCGGTAAGGGTTCCAAAAAATCTGCCACCACTGCGCTAAACTTTATTTATAGGTTAATGAGGGAGGAAAAGAGTAATCTTTTGGTTGTAAGACAGGTGATGAACACACACCGAGACAGTACCTTTTCGCAACTGAAATGGGCACAGGAAAGATTGGGGGTATCACAGTATTGGAGTAATACCGTATCCCCGTTGGAAATGGTTTATAAACCAACAGGACAAAAAATTCTTTTTCGCGGTTTTGATGATGTTCTAAAGCTTGCGTCTACCACTGTTTCAAAGGGATATTTAAACTATGTTTGGATAGAAGAAGCGTTTGAAATAGGCAATGAGGCTGATTTTGATAAATTAGACCTTTCGGTACCAAGGGGTAAAATACCTGAACCCTATTACAAGCAAACCACCCTTACTTTTAACCCGTGGAGTGAAACGCATTGGCTTAAAAAACGCTTTTTTGATGTTGCTTATCCTAATGTAGAAACTTTTTCTACAAACTATTTGTGTAATGAGTTTTTAGACCGTACCGACCTTGAGGTTTTTGAACGAATGAAACAAACTAACAGGAGAAAGTACGAGGTCGCAGGTCTTGGGAATTGGGGTATTTCCGAAGGTCTGGTGTTTGAAAATTGGTCGGTGGGGGAAATGGATATTTCTTCTGATGAAGAGTATATGTGGAAAAGCTTTTTCGGCCTTGATTACGGATATACTAATGACCCTACTGCCTTTATTGCTTTTAAAGCCAACCCCATAAAAAAACAAATTTATATTTACAATGAATTTTACCAAAAGCGAATGCTTAACTGTGACATTGCCGAGAAAATCAAAAATTTAGGCTTTTCAAAAGAGCGCATACGTGCCGACTGTGCAGAGCCTAAGTCTAATGACGATTTAAGGCGATTAGGGATTAGCAGAATAACCCCTTCGGTTAAAGGACGCGACAGTATTCTTAATGGCATATCAGCCATTTGTGAATATCAAATTACGGTGCATCCTTCCTGTGCAAATACTATACGCGAGCTTTCTTCCTATGTTTATCAAGATAAACGTAGTGAGAATGGTCTTAAAATGCCTAAGGACAGCGAAAATCATTTGTGCGATGCACTTAGGTATGCTTTTGAGGATGTTAAGTTTTTCAAACCCCAAAAGGAACGAGTAACTAATCGAAGCACAGGGGATATAACAAAAAATGATTTTAACGGAGGATGGGATTTATGATTATTTTTACGGTAATTTTTGTTGGTATAGCTACTTTTTTAATGGGACTTACTGTTGGCAACAGTGAACTTCCGCAAAAAAGAGCGAAAAAACCTACTGAGCCTTTAATTGATGATGAAAGGCTACAAAAAGAGTATGAAAACTTCCTGAATTATGATGGAAGTGTTCAACAGTAAAGGAGATTTATATGTCAGAAAACGATGTTTCAGGTACAGCTTTAAACGAGCCTACCGACGAAATTTTAAAGGATACCATACCTATAGACAACTCCCAAATAATTGTTCCTATAAAATACAATAAGAAAATTATTGACCTGAATTTAGAAAAGGCTCAGGAATTGGCGCAAAAGGGTATGAAGTTCGATATGATATCGGCGGATTTTGAGGCATTAAAGGAATTAGCTGTTAAAGAAAACAAAAATGTTGGCGAATATCTTGCCGAGCTTAAAAACAATGCCGCCCAAAAGCGCTTAAACGAGGTTACAGAAAAATGCGGCGGAGATAACGAATTTGCAGAGCATATCTTAAAGCTTGAAAACGGCAACAATACGGAAATTAGGGGTTTTGGCGAGCTTAAAGAGTGCTTTCCGAAAATAACTGCTATTGAGGATTTACCAGAAAGTGTTGTTGAAGCTGCAAAATTGAAGGGTACTTTACTTCTTGACGAATATCTTAGATTTTTACATAAAACAGAGCGCGTTATGAATGAAAGTATAAAAAAGCAAAACTCTGCCCGACAGTCTGCGCTGGGTCCGTTTGTTAACAGAAAAGGTGGAGAAAATCCCGAAACGGCGGAATTTTTACGTGGACTATGGCAAAGATAATAAATTTTAAGGAGATATATTATGTCTATTAACTCTATTGAAAATGCAATAAAATACTCAAGCGAGCTTGATAAAATGTTCGCACAAAAATCGGCTACAGGCTTTTTTGCTGATAACGCTTTAGCTACCAAATTTGTGGGTGCTAAAACAGTAATAATTCCCGATGTAGATTTTCAAGGTCTTGCCGATTATGACCGTGATACCGGTTTTACAAAGGGCGCTATAAATGTAAGCAATACTTCTTACACAATGTCTATGGACCGCGCACGTTCTTTACAGATTGACCGCGAAGATATGGACGAAACAGGTATTGCAAACCTTGCAGGTAAAATTTTAGGCGAATATGTTCGCACTAAGGTTGTTCCCGAATGTGATGCTTATGTGCTTTCAAAGTTGGCAGGTCTTGCGGTTAGCCGTGCAAATACACTTGAAGGTGATGCTGAAAAGCCCTTTGAGGCATTATGCAATCTTATAAACGAAGTTCAGTCTGTTGTAGGATATGACGAAGAGCTTGTAGCTTTCGTTGACAGTTATATGTTTGCAGCTTTACAAAACTCTACCGAAATTTCTAAAATGATTACTGTAAGCGATTTTAAACAGGGTGATGTATCGTTAAAGGTTAAATCAATTAATGGTGTAGCGCTTATTCCGGTTGTAAGTGAACGTATGAAAACCGCTTATACCTTCGGCGCTAATGGTTTCACTCCTGCAGAAAAGGCGAGCGAAATTTACATGCTTGTATGTCCTAAATCAGCAGCTCATCTTATTAAGAAAACCGAAAATATGCGTATATTTACTCCCGAACAGAATGTTGATGCAGATGCTTACAAATTCGATTACAGAATTTACTATGATGTATTTGTAAACAAGAGTGGTCTTGATTCTATCTGGGCTTGGGTTTCTCCCGAAGTAAGCATTACAGCAAATCCTGCTAATAAAACCGTAACAGAGGGTTCTATCAGCGGTTCTCTTTCGGTAACAGCAACATCTAACGCTCAACTTTCTTACCAGTGGTACAAGTGTTCTGACGAAAATGGTGCAAACGCCGTTAAAATTGCAGGCGCTACCGCTGCTTCTATGACCATTCCTACCGATCTTACAAGTGGTAAATACTACTACTTCGTTAAGGTTATTGTAAACGGAATGGCAGGCATCACTTCCGATGTTGTTACAGTTACTGTAGCTTAAACTTTTAAATCTAAAGGGTGGGGTAATCCCACCCTTTAGTGAAGGAGGAACAATATGACTATTAAGCCTAATGAGATATTCCAAGAATATAAGCGGGGTATGGAGTATAAAAGCGCACTTGGTAAACGCGGTATGTATGAGCAAAACCGCATTAACGAGCGCTTTTATATTGGTGACCAATGGTACGGCGCTAAATGCGGTAACGACAGACCTTTAGTGCGCCACAATGTTGTTAAAAGAATAGGCGATTATAAAATGTCGCAAATTTTAAACCGATCGCCTTCGGTTATGTTTTCAGCAGAAGGGATACCTATCGGTAGCGGTGTTGAACTTTCACAAAACACTGTTTTGGACGGTAGCGCAAACGATATTGATGCGGTAACAAAGGCGTTTGGAAAATATTTTAGCACAACCGCCGAAAGAATAAATTTTGACAGCCTGCAAGAAAGGGTACTTCATAATTCTTACATAACAGGTACGGGCGTGCTTTATACCTATTGGGATAGCAATATCGCAACAGGTCTTTACGCCGACGACCTTAAAAAAGTAAAAATTAAGGGCGATATTTGTTGTCAGGTATTGGATATTGAAGATGTGTATTTTGGTGATGTTTATGCTGAAAGAATAGAAGACCAGCCGTATATTATTATAGAAACTAAATTGGACACTGAAGCGGTGCTTAGAGAAGCGCGTCTTAGCGGAGCAGATATTGCTACTCTTAATAATATTACCGAGTGTGAGATATCGGGTAAGATAACTGTTCTTTGTAAACTTTTTAAGGAATATAAATCTGATATGACTTATACAATTAAAAGTGTAAAGGTATGCGAAAAGGCAGTTATAAGACCCGAATTTGATACGGGACTAAGGCTTTATCCTATTTCGGTATTCAAATGGGAAAGAAAAAACAACTCTGCCTATGGAGAGAGCGAAATTACTTACCAAATCCCAAATCAAATTGCTATAAATCGAATGATTACTGCAAATGTTTGGTCTGCTATGACAACGGGTATGCCCATAATGTTAGTAAACGGAGATACCGTTACCGAAAAGGTGACAAATGAGCCCGGTCAGATTATAAAGGTTTACGGCAGTAATGAGGATGTTGCAGGTGCGGTAAACTATGTTTCACCACCAACCTCATTAAAGGATTATGATAGCAGTATAAATTCACTTATAAACAACACACTTACTCAAAGCGGTGCTAATGAAGTAGCTTTGGGTGATTCGCGTGCCGATAATGCTACTGCGCTTATGACCATGCGTGAGTCTGCTCTGATGCCACTTCAAATTGCTAAAAACCGTTTTTATAACTTCATTGAAGAAACTGCGCGGATTTGGGCGGAATTTTGGGTGAGTAAATACGGAAAACGAAAAATAAAAATTTCGGACTCAAGTGGCATTTGGTATATGCCGTTTGATGGCGATAAATATAAGGATTTACTTATAAACACAAAGGTTGAGGTTGTAAACGATACGGTTTACAGTGAAAAAGAGCGTATGGATGCATTGGTTACCCTATTTGAAAAGGGTGTAATTGACCGCAACGAGCTTATTGAACGCTTGCCCGATGGTGTTCTAACAAACCGAAGAAACTTGTTATTAACTAAGGAGGAAGCGAAAAATGACGGGAAATGATGTATTTAACCGCGTTTTAAATCTTTTGGGTTATCTTAATTCACACACTGTGAGAGCCGATAATCAAAACCTTTTAAAAAGAGTGCTTGATATACTTAATCAAATTTGTTTCGATTTAAAAATACCTAATATTGCAAAACTATCCGATAAAATTGAAGCAAGTGAAAAAGCCTTAGATGCTTTATGCTACGGAACGGCTATGATAATTGCACTTGTAGATGGCGATGGCGCAAAGAATAAAATGTTTGCCAATATTTATAATGCTAAAAGAGCAGCTGCGCTTTCTTCTAAGGATGTTATTGAAGATAAATTACCCAAAGTAGATTACGGGAGTTGATTAAATGAAATACAGTTCTTTAAACAGTCAGGGGGTAAAGTCGTTTAAAACGGGCGTACTTGACGGTGGTTTGAGTAGTGATGGCGTACCCGATTTAATAAAGGATAACCAAATAGTATCAGGATGTAATATGTGGTATAAGGATTCCTATCTTAAAACCAGACCCGGTTTTAAAAACTATATAGACAAAGCGGTAGAAACTCAAATTTTTGGTACTGATGGAGAGCTTGAGTACAATGTTACCAATACAGCTGTTTATTTAGATGGTGTATATTGGCGTATTGCAACCGCCCAAGCCCTTATAGACGACTATTCCTATTATGTATATACTTATCTGATAGACTTAGAGGGTAATATAGTACCTATGGGTTATATTTCCTTTAATCGTGTGTCGAATAATTCGTTTTACATTCCTGCACATATCAACTTTTTTAACGGAAAAGCGCAAAACGGCGGTGGAATTTTTGTTATTGTAGCTTTACAAGACAAATATAATTGGTCCAAAAAAAGCTATTGTATTTATGAAGTTAACTCTGACTATAGCGGGTGGGAGAGGGTAAATGATTTTTATGTTCCCACCGTTTTGATAAACGGCAGGGGTAATAAATACCAAACCGCTAAAACCGAAAAAGGTTTTGAAAGCTCTACACCCTTAACACTTGAATCACAAAATATGTTGGATGGCAAATTTCACGCCTACTATACATCCGACGGATATTCACACTCGTTCAGACTGCCTTTTAACAGTCTGGCAGACCAAGCAATATCCTGTAAAATATATTACAATATAAGCCAATATATTGAATGGGTAATACCGGCCAATAACATCAGGGATATACAGAAATTTTATGGTGAAGAAGTTTCTGCTTTGGTTGACCGAGATACAGGAATTTTTTATTTTACTTGTGAATCGGGGGATTTTCCTATTCCTATTATGGAAATGTGCAGTGAAAACAACATCAAAATAACAGCTACCAAGGAGATACCAGGCGGTATGGCAAGCGTTGCCAATGCTTCTTGTGTTACAAGGTATAATTCTAAATTGTTGGTTGCAGGCGGTGAGGGCGGCAATATCGTATATTCCGCCGATTATGACAATCCGCTGTATTTTCCTAAAAACACTTCTATTAGTATAGGTGAGAGTGGAAGCCCCGTAATCTGTATGTCGCCGCAACAGGATAAAATAGTAGCTTTTAAAGAGCATGAACTACATCTATTAAGCTTTAAAGAAGGTGATGTGTTTAACGAAGTTACTTTGCTTAAGGACAACGGAAAGGTGTTTAAAAAAGCTGATAGCTTTGAAAGTCAGGAAATTTCTAAAAAAATAGGTTGTGCCAATAAAAATACAGTGGCTATTTGCGGTGGTAAAAATGTTTGGCTTGGCGATGATGGTAAGATATATAAATTTGATGTAACAGGCAAAAAAATAACCGAGATTTATAACCCAAAGGTACTTGAGCTTAACAGCGATATATACAGTGAAGCAACAGCCTTGGGTAGCGACGAATATTATATTTTATCAATTTTTGATAAAATGCTTGTTACTTATATGGGTGAACAAAAAGAAAATAAGAGCTTTCTTTGGTCTACACCTACAGGCCTTAATGTTGATAGCGGATTTTATCATTCGGGGAGATATATGTTTCTGTGCCGTGGTGACGACAGTCGATTAGCATATATATCATACCTTGAAGGCAATAATGATAGTATGCTTTATTACGACGAAAAAGATAATATTACGCAAAAAAATCTCTCGATTCCAGGTAATTTTACTACTAAGCATTATTGCTTTAAACAGCAAAACTCCTTTAAGAATATAGAGGGTATATATTTTACACTTTCGGCTAAGGGGAAGGTTAGAATATCGGTTAATGATAGATATCAAACTAAACTTGATTTTGGCTTTCTTAATGGAGATTACGATAAGTGCGAGTATAAATCGGTAAGACTTTCACCGCATCTTTACAATGTAAATGGTGTGGATATTAGTTTTGATTCCGATAAGGACTTCAGTATCGGTGAAATTGAAATCAGATACAGAATAACGGGTTAGTGTATGAAAAGGGTTTTAACTGTTTTAATTTTGGTTTTTATATTATGCTCTTGCTCCAATAAAAATTTGACAGAGTATAAAGAGTCCCTGTCGGGTAGTGGCGTATGGATAAGCTACTATGAGTTGGAGAGTATGCTAAAAAGCAACGACGGATTTGAAAGTGAATTTCAAAAAGTAATAGAAAACTGCAAGGACTTTAAAATAGAAAACCTTTATTTGCATACCCGTGCTTTTGGTGAAACGCTATACCCTACAGATTATTTTCCGCTTTTACAGTCTGCGAAGGGATACGGATTTGATGTTTTCGAGTATATAGTAAAAGAAAGTAAGAAAAACAGACTTAAAATTCACGCTTGGATAAATCCTTATAGGATTTCTGCTAATGTCGATATAGAAAAACTCAACAAGCAAAGCATTGTTTATAAGTGGCTTCACGACCAAAGCGGTGATAATGATACAAATGTAGGCTTTGCAAACGGTATATACCTTAACCCTGCAAGTGCACAGGTTAGAAAACTTGTATTAGATGAGATGCGCCAGCTTATAACAAAATATGATATTGATGGTATACATTTCGACGATTACTTTTACCCGACGCAAAAAGCAGAGTTTGATGAATCAAGCTATAAAGAATATAAAACAAAATGTGAAAATCCCCTTTCTTTAGCGGACTATAGACGCGAAAATGTTAATACCCTTATAAGCTCATGTAATAGTTTAATAAATCATTTAGATGAGAATATTATTTTTAGTATAAGTCCCACTGCTTCACAAGAAAATAATTATAATAATTTGTATGCTGATGTCTATGAATGGATAAAACTTGGGTTGGTTGACGAAATAATACCGCAGTTATATTTTGGTTTTGAATATCCGGATGAGTCTTTTCGTTTTGAAAATTTGCTTCGTGATTGGAAAAATATAGTAAAGATAAATCCAAATATAAAACTAAAAATAGGACTTGGTATATACAAAGCAAAGCCTACATTAGAAGCCGACAAGGGAGAATGGGAAAATAACACCGATATTATTGCAAGACAGGTGGAGCTGTGTCAAAATGACAGTAATATTTCAGGGTATGTATATTTTTCTTACTCTTCGCTTTTTGGGCAAGACGCAAATTTTAAAGCACAAAGAGAGAAAATAAAAGAAATAGGAGAAAGCAAATGAACAGTACAATTATAGTGGCTTTAATCTCCTTTGCGGGTACGCTTTTTGGTACTGCGGGTGGTATTATTGCTTCGAGTAAGCTTGTAGAGTACCGGTTATCCCAGCTTGAAAAGAAGGTTGATATGCAAAATACAATTACAAGCAAGGTGCCCGTAATTGAAGAAAAAATCAAAACAATTAATAGAAGAATTGCAAAAATCGAGCACGAAAATGTAACCGACTTTTGTACTGCAAATTAAAAAACACCCCTTAGAAAAATTTAAAAGAAACAGGGCTGTCTTACTTTTTAGCAAGACAGCCCTGTGCTGTTCATTTTGTTTATTTAATTAAAGATTTACCTGTCATTTCTTCGGGTTGTTTGAGTCCTAAAAGACTAATGATAGTTGGTGCGATATCGCAAAGCCTTCCGCCTTCACGAAGAAAACAATCCTTACCGATAACCGAGAAGGGAACAGGGTTGGTAGTATGTGCGGTAAAGGGTGAGCCATCTGTATCTACCATACGGTCAGCATTACCGTGGTCGGCAGTAAGAAGCATTATACCGTTCATTTTTTCGGTAGCATCTTTAACACGACCTACGCAGGTATCAACAGTCTGGACTGCCTTTACTGCGGCATCAAAGAAGCCTGTATGACCTACCATATCACAGTTAGCAAAGTTGAGTATAATAACATCGTATTTACCGCTTTCAATAGCAATGCAAACCTTGTCACAAACCTCTATAGCACTCATTTCGGGTTGTAAATCGTAGGTTGCAACCTTGGGTGAGTTAACTAATATGCGGTCCTCATTTTTATATTCAACTTCAACGCCGCCGTTAAAGAAGAATGTTACATGAGCGTACTTTTCAGTCTCGGCAATTCTCAACTGTGTTAGACCATTATTTGCAACAAATTCGCCTAATGTATTAGCTAATGACTGTGGCTTAAATGCAATAGTAACATTTGGCATAGAAGCATCGTATTGCGTCATACAAACATAGAAAACATCGAGCTTGCCGCCTCTGCGCTCAAAGCCTTGGAAGTCGTTATCAACAAAGGTGCGAGTAATTTCGCGTGCGCGGTCAGGACGGAAGTTAAAGAAAATAACACTGTCGCCTGACTTGATGCGCTCGCTACCGTCAACAACGGTAGGAATAACAAATTCGTCGGTAATGTTTTTGCCGTCGGCATCAATCTCGTTATAAGAAGCTCTTACTGCGCTTGCGGCATCGGCGGTCTTAATACCTTCGCCATAAACCAAAGCGGCATAAGCTTTTTCTACGCGGTCCCAACGATTGTCGCGGTCCATACCATAAAATCTACCTAAAACAGTAGCAAGCTTACCGCAACCTAAATCGTTAAGCTTTGCATTTAAAGCGTCAATAAAGTCGGCAGCACTTGTGGGCGGAACATCGCGTCCGTCGAGTAAAGCGTGGATATAAACTCTGTTTAAACCATTGCGTTTGGCAAGCTCTACCAAAGCGTACAAATGCTCAATATGCGAGTGAACACCGCCGTCAGAAAGAAGACCCATAAGGTGTAAAGCGCTGTCATTATTTTTGCAGTTTTCAACAGCCTGCATAAAGGCTTCGTTTCGGTAAAAATCACCGTCGGTAATTGATTTTGTAATACGGGTGAGTTCCTGATAAACAACACGACCTGCTCCGATATTGGTGTGACCTACTTCACTGTTACCCATTTGTCCATCAGGTAAACCAACATCCATACCTGATGCACCTATGCGTGTTGTGGGGCAATTTTTAAAAATTTCGTCAAGACGGGGGGTTTTAGCACTCTCAATAGCGTTACCGCCCTTTTCATCGTTAAAACCAAAACCGTCCATTATAGTTAGAACTATGGGTTTTTTCATAAATTTCTCCTAATTAAAGGTGTCCGCAAAGCAGACACCTTTTTATTTTTTATGATAAATTACTTAGATGCTGCTTTTACAATAACAGAAAAATCTTCTGCCTTTAAGGAAGCACCGCCAATAAGACCGCCATCAACATTGATTTTAGCAACCAATTCGTCAGCGTTTTTAGCGTTCATAGAACCGCCGTATTGAATGGTAACAGTATCAGCTACATCCTTGCCGTAAACCTCTGCAATAGCTTCACGAACAAAGCCGTTGCCTTCATCAGCTTGGTCTGCAGTAGCGGTAACACCTGTACCGATAGCCCAAACAGGCTCGTAAGCAACAATAATATTCTTAAGTTGGTCAGCAGATACATTTGTTAATGCCATTTTGGTTTGATATTTTAAAAGAGTTTTGGTGTAGCCCAATTCTCTTTGCTCTAAGGTTTCACCAACGCAAACAATAGCAGTAAGACCTGCGTTAACAGCAGCAAGAGTACGAAGGTTTACAGTTTGGTCGGTTTCACCGAAGTACTGTCTTCTTTCACTATGACCGATTACAACATACTTAACGCCTGATTCTACAAGCATCTGTGCCGAAATTTCGCCTGTGTAAGCACCCGAAGATTTGAAGTGAACATTTTCAGCGCCAATTTCTATGTTAGAGCCTTTTGCAGCTTCTACAGCTGCGGGAATGTCAATAAAGGGAACGCAAAGTACAACCTTGCAATCAGCATCCTTTACTAAAGGCTTCATTTGGTTGATTAAATCGGTAGTTTGTGCAGGGGTGTTGTTCATTTTCCAGTTACCAGCGATAACTGCATTTCTTTTTTGTTTATCCATTTTTCTTTCTCCTTATAATACAAATGTAGGGGTCGATGACTACATCGACCCGCTTAAATACAGGCGGATGTAGTCATCCGCCCTTACAAATTATTTTTATTATTTATCGTTAAGTGCTGCAATACCGGGCAGTTCCTTACCTTCAAGGAATTCAAGCGAAGCGCCGCCACCGGTAGAGATGTGTGTCATCTTATCGCCATAACCTAAGTTGTTTACAGCTGCAGCAGAGTCGCCACCGCCGATAACTGTAACAGCATCAGTTTCAGCCAAAGCCTTAGCAACAGCTAAAGTACCTGCAGCTAAAGTTGGGTTTTCGAATACACCCATAGGTCCGTTCCAAACAACAGTTTTAGCAGTCTTAACTTCGTTAGCGTAAAGCTCAGCAGTTTTAGGACCAATATCAACGCTTTCCATATCAGCGGGAATCTTGTTAGCATCAACGTGTTTTACATCAACAGGAGCATCGATAGGGTTGGGGAAGTCCTTAATAACGGTGCAGTCAATGGGGAGAAGAATCTTAACGCCTTTTTCTTCAGCCTTTTTCATCATATCAGCGCAGTAGTCAATCTTAGTTTCATCAACTAATGATTTACCAACGCCGTAGCCCTTAGAAGCCAAGAAGGTGTAAGCCATACCGCCACCGATAATAAGGGTATCAGCCTTGGTTAAAAGGTTTTCAATAACAGGAAGCTTACTATCAACTTTAGCGCCACCCAAAATGCAAACAAAGGGACGAGCAGGGTCTTCAACTGCGTTACCTAAATACTTAAGCTCTTTACCAATAAGATAGCCTGCAACAGCTTCCTTAACATAGGATACAACACCTACTGTAGAGCAGTGTGCTCTGTGAGCAGTACCGAAAGCATCATTTACAAAAATTTCAGCTAAAGAGCCGAGTTCAGCTGAGAATGTTTCACCGTTTTTTGTTTCTTCTGCACGGTAGCGGGTATTCTGTAAAAGAACAACATCGCCGTCATTCATTGCTTCAACTGCCGCTTTAGCATTTTCGCCAACAACATTATCGTCAGCAGCAAAAACAACTTCTTTGCCAAGTTTTTCAGATAAAGCTTTAGCTACGGGAGCTAAAGAAAGCTCAGGCTTTGGTTCACCCTTCGGCTTGCCAAGGTGGGAGCAAAGAATAACCTTGCCGCCGTCAGCAATCAGTTTTTGGATTGTAGGGAGTGCGGCATTGATACGGTTTTCGTCAGTGATAACGCCGTTTTTAAGCGGAACATTAAAATCACAGCGAACGAGCACCTTTTTGCCTTTTACATTGATGTCATCAACTGTTTTTTTGTTAAGTGCGTTCATTAGTAACATCCTTCCTGAAATTGTTAATTTTTTTACAAATACTATTTTATCACAAAAATAATATTTTTCAATATTATTTTGAAAAATATTTTTAAAAATATTAAAGTTCTTCCCACTTATAATTGTGCAATTGGCCTAAATTTTCGAGTTTTGGGTAACGCCATTGCCTTAACGCTTCGTAAACCGCTATTGCAATAGAGTTTGAAAGATTAAGACTGCGTATTTCACTCTGCATAGGAATACGTACGCATCTATCGGGATTTTTAATAAGCAACTCTTCGGGTAAACCTTTGGTTTCTTTGCCGAAAAGCAGGTAGCAGTTATCGGGGTACTCTACATCACTGTGGGTGTGTCTTCCTTTAGTTGTAAAGTAATAAAACTCACCTTGATTTTTTTCAAAAAATTCGTCTATGTTTTTGTAATAGGTAATATCAAGGTAATGCCAATAATCAAGACCTGCGCGTTTAAGCTTTTTATCGTCAATTTTAAAACCCATAGGTCCCACAAGGTGAAGTCTTGCGCCAGTTGCTGCACAGGTTCTGGCCACATTACCGGTATTTTGCGGAATTTCGGGTTCTATCATAACTATATTTAATTTTGCCATATTTATCACCGATAACCATTATAAATCTAATAATTCACTCTTGTCAAGAGTGATAATTAGTAGTATAATAATATGTAATATGTGTTTGGAGCAGTGTTATGAAATTATACGATAATATTCTTGAAAAGGTTAGGGTTTATGAAGAAAAATGGGGCATTACCTATGCTAAACCCGACGGAAAGCTTTACAAATTTGTAATGGCATTTTATATGTTGACACTAATTTTTACAACCGCTATGAATGTGTTTTTTGCTTTAGGTGTTTCAATGAGTGAAACCTTACTTTCTACTATGCAGGCTCAGTTATACACCTCTTTAATTCTTATTGTTACTCTTATTGCGGCAATTGTGCTTACAAAATTTAAAAATAGCATAATAGCAACTATTAGTTCATTTGTTATAAATACTTTGTCTTGTGTAGGTTTGTTATTGACTTTTGCGCCACTTTTAGAAAACGAAATAGGTACTTTTAAGGCTTCATTTTATTGGCGCCATTTGGTACCGCTTTGTATACTTTTGCTCGCCAATTTTGGTGTTAATTTTATTGCTTTAAGAGCTGATTTAAAAATACGTAAAACCTACAAGAAAATTGTTGATAACGCTTATGCAAATTACAATATAGGTATTGAAGAAGACAGACTTAGCAGTGATGAATGGAATGAAATTTTAAAGAATATATGAAGCGAAAATTAAGTGTTATAGCCTACATAAAAACAGATTTTTCCACAAAGTTTGGCATACCTCGTCAAAGTGGACTTGTAAATACAACCGCTAAGATTGTTTTTACGCCGGAGTTTCGTGATGATAGCGCACTTAGGGGACTCAGTGAATTTTCACATCTATGGCTCATATGGGATTTTTCAGAAGTTAAGAGTGAAAAATGGTCGCCAACTGTTCGTCCACCTCGCCTTGGCGGGAATAAAAGGGTAGGTGTTTTCGCTACTCGTTCACCTAACCGACCAAATCCATTAGGGCTTTCAAGCGTTAAGATAGAAAAAATCTACCGAGACGGCGAAAATGGTACAGTAATTTTGGTTTCGGGTGCAGATTTGCTTAATGAAACGCCTATTTACGATATTAAACCTTATTTAAGTTTTACCGATAGTCACCCTGATGCTACATGCGGCTTTGCAGACAGTGTTTTTTCTGATTTGCTTACAGTAGAAATTCCGCAAAATTTAAGGTCTAAAATAACAGATTATGATATCGAAAACATATTAAAAATATTAGAGGGTGACCCTCGACCGCATTATCATAATGATGATCGCGTTTATGCCTTTGAATATTCAAAATATCATATTGAATTTAATGTTGAAGGTAATACGCTTACGGTGACTAACTTAACAGTTTCAAAGGATGAAAAAAATGTATAAAATTTTATCAAAAAAAACACTTAATCCAACAGTTATACAAATGGATATTGAGGCACCGCTTGTGGCAAAAAAAGCACAAGCAGGTCAGTTTATTATACTTCGCGTTGACAGTAAAGGTGAGCGCATTCCATTGACTGTTGCTGGCTTTGATCGTGAAAAGGGAAGTGTACGTATAATTTTTCAAATTGTAGGTGCTACAACCTTTAAATTAAATCAAAAGCAAGAGGGCGACTACATTGCAGATTTTGTTGGTCCTTTAGGTAGATCTACTAATACTGACGGTATTAAACGCGCTTGTGTTATAGGCGGCGGTGTTGGTTGCGCTATTGCTTTGCCTGTTGTTAAAAAGCTTAAGGAACAAGGCTGTGTGGTTGATTCAATAATAGGCTTTAGAAATAAGGATTTAGTTATTTTGGAAGATGAGTTTAAGGAGTATTCTACTAACCTTACAATAATGACCGATGACGGTTCTTACGGACAAAAGGGTCTTGTAACCGAGACTTTAAAAGCAGCACTCGAAAACGGAACCGAATATGACGAGATTTTTGCAATAGGTCCGCTTGTTATGATGAAGTTTGTAGTAGCTACTGCAAAACCGTTTAGCGTAAAGACTACTGTTTCTATGAACCCCGTTATGATTGATGGTACAGGTATGTGCGGTGGTTGTAGACTTACCGTTGGTGGCGAAACCAAATTTGCTTGCGTTGACGGACCCGAGTTTGATGGTTATTTGGTAGATTTTGATGAAGCTATAAGCCGCAGTTCTGCTTACCGTGATTTTGAGCGCCACGCTTATGATAAAGAGTGTAATTTATTTAAAAAGGAAGTGGAATAATGACTGCAAATATGTCGCTTAAAAGAAATGAAATGCCAACGCAGGATGCGATTGTTCGCGCTTCCAACTTCAACGAGGTTGCTTTAGGCTATAGTGAAGAAACCGCCATAGATGAAGCAATGCGTTGCCTTAATTGTAAAAATATGCCATGTGTACAGGGTTGTCCCGTTAACATTGATATCCCCAAATTTATCGAAAAAATAAAGGTTGGCGATTTTGAGGGCGCTTACCAAGTAATATCACAATCTTCAAGCTTGCCCGCAGTTTGTGGTAGAGTTTGTCCGCAAGAAATTCAGTGCGAAGCGAAATGCGTAAGGGGTATAAAAGGTGAGAGCGTAGGCATTGGCAGGCTTGAACGCTTTGTTGCCGATTGGCATAATACTCACTCAGTAGAAAAGGTGCAAAAGCCCCAAAGCAACGGTCATAAGGTAGCAGTTGTAGGTTCAGGTCCTTCGGGACTTACCTGTGCGGGTGATTTGGCTAAAAAAGGTTATGAAGTAACTATATTTGAAGCACTTCACTTAGCAGGTGGTGTGTTGGTTTACGGTATACCCGAATTCCGCTTACCCAAAGCAGTTGTACAAAAGGAAGTAGATACCCTAAAGGATTTAGGTGTTGAGATTATGACTAATGTTGTAATCGGTAAAACCATAACTATTGATGAGCTTTTTGAAAGTGGTTTTGAAGCGGTATTTATAGGCTCCGGCGCAGGACTTCCGCGTTTTATGGGTATTAAGGGTGAAGCACTTTGCGGTGTTTATTCCGCTAACGAATTTTTAACCCGTAATAACCTTATGAAAGCATATACAAGGGATAATTCTACCCCCATTATGCAAACTAAAAATACTGTTGTTGTTGGCGGTGGTAACGTTGCTATGGATGCGGCAAGAACTGCAAAAAGACTTGGCGCAGATGTTACTGTAGTTTACCGCCGTACCGAAAACGAGTTACCTGCACGCCGTGAAGAAGTAGAACACGCAATGGAAGAGGGAATAAAGTTTAAATTCCTTACAAATCCTATTGAAATAAAGGAAAAAGACGGTTGGGTAGACGGTATAGTTTGCGAAAGAATAGAGCTTTCCGAACCTGACGAGTCGGGCAGAGCACGCCCTGTAAGAGTACCCGATAGCGCATTTACAGTTGAAGCCGACTGCGTAATAATGTCTATAGGCACTTCACCTAATCCACTTATTAAATCTACAACCGATGGGTTGGAAGTTAATAAATGGGGCGGAATAGTAGTAAATGAAGACGGTTTTACTTCAAGAACAGGTATTTACGCCGGCGGTGACGCCGTAACAGGTGCTGCTACAGTAATTCTTGCAATGGGTGCAGGCAAAACCGCCGCAAAAGCGATTGATGAATATATAATGGGTAATGCGTAACTTTTTATATTTGTGCTGAAGGCACACATTAACTCTTCACTATTCACTTTTCACTATTAACTAAAAAAACAGGATGGATTAAATATCCATCCTGTTTTTCTATAAGTTATATTACCTTACTTAAGAAATCTTTAAGTCTTGGGCTTTTTGGATTTTCGAACACTTCTTCTGGGGTGCCTTCTTCCATAATAATGCCCTCATCAATAAAGAATACACGGTCTGCAACTTCGCGAGCGAAGCCCATTTCATGAGTTACAACCGCCATTGTCATACCTTCTTGTGCTAATGACTTCATAACTTCAAGTACTTCACCAACCATTTCAGGGTCGAGTGCACTTGTAGGCTCGTCAAATAGCATAACATCGGGTTGCATACATAAAGCACGGACTATGGCAACACGTTGTTTTTGTCCGCCCGAAAGCTGAGATGGGTAAGAGCTTGCTCTATCTGCAAGACCTACACGCTCTAAAAGCTTTATAGCGCGTTCTTCTGCTTCTTCTTTAGAAAGATCTAAAAGCTTAATGGGAGCCATTGTCATATTGTTAAGTACGGTCATATGGGGGAAGAGATTAAACTGTTGGAAAACCATTCCCATTTTTTGACGGTGAATATTAATATTGGTTTTAGGGTCGGTAATATCGGTGCCACCGAATATAATCTGACCGCCTGTTGGCTCTTCCAAAAGGTTAAGGCAACGTAAAAATGTAGACTTACCTGAACCCGAAGCGCCTATAATACAAACAACTTCGCCTTTTTTAATTTCGGTATCGATGCCGGTTAAAACTTCAATATCACCAAAATTCTTTTTAAGGCCTTTTACTTCAATTAAAGTTTCATTAGTGATCACTCTTACGCAGCCTCCTTTCAAGCATATTAAGGAAGTATGTGAATATCATTACAAGTACTAAGTAAATTGCCGCCAATACAAGATAAGGTACAAATGCATCATAGTTATCGGCAACGATAGCACGCGCAGCTCTTGTTAAATCGAAAACGGTAATAAAGCCTGCAACAGATGTTTCTTTTATCATTACAATAAATTCGTTACCTAAAGCGGGTAAGATGTTCTTAACTGCTTGGGGAAGAATGATTTTAGTCATTGTAGTGCCGTATGTAAGACCTAAAGAACGACCTGCTTCCATTTGACCCTTATCTATTGATAATATACCCGAACGGATAATCTCGGCAACATAAGCACTACTGTTAATACCGAAAACAAGAATGGCGATAACCAGTGCTCTGTATTCGAAATCGCGCCAGGTGGTTGCAAAAATACCAAAGTAGAAAAGAAGCAACTGTACCATAATAGGTGTACCGCGAATAATAGTAATGTAAACCGAAGCAAATCCGTTTAAGATTTTTGTAAATATATTTTTGTGGGGAATAACCTTACAAACCGCAAGCAATATACCCAAAAGCACACCAATCATTACTGCGATAATAGAAATAATAAGGGTGTATTTTAAACCATCAATAAGAAGGAGATAAGCTTCGCCTTCTATAAAGATTCTGTGGAATCTTTCAAAAAAATTGTCAAACAATAAATCACAGCCTTTCCATAACGAAAAGCATCGCCTTTTACGACGATGCTTTGTCGGGGAATATTATTTTAAATCGTATTTATCGTAAAGCTTTTGAACTTCGCCTGCGTCGATAAGTTCTTGAATAGCTTTGTCGATGTTGTCTTTAAGCTCGGTGTTGCCCTTTTGAATAGCAATAGCGTACTCTTCAACTGTTAAAGCAACATCAATAACCTTTGCAACATCAGCATTTTTAGCAGCTGCTTCCTTAGCAACAGGACCATCCATAATGATAGCGTCTAAGTTGCCATTCTTAAGGTCGCTGATAGCAAGACTAATGTTTTCATAAATCTTAACATTAGCATCCTTGATTCCGGGGAAGTTCCAGTCAGCATTACCTTCAGCATAGCTTTGACCTGTGTAACCTGAGCAAGCACCAATGTTTTTGCCTTCGAGCTGTTTGTCAAGCTCTTCCTTGGTGGTACCGGTGAAGGTTTTGTCGTTAGCACCTACGATAAGTAATTGAGCGGTGTTGTAGTAAGCCTTTGAGAAGTCAACCGACTTAGCACGCTTTGCATTAATGGTAAGACCGGAAAGAGCTATATCACAAGAACCGCTTGCAACAGCAGCGATAACGCCGTCGAATTCCATATTATCAAATTCAATTTCGTAGCCTATCTTTTCAGCAATAGCGTTAATTAAGTCAACATCAAAGCCAACATAATTGCCATCAGCGTCAAGACTTTCAAAAGGCTCGAACTCAGCGTTTGTAGCAACCTTTAATACTTTTTCATCTGTTTTTTCGGAACCGCAACCTGCAAAGCTAAAAAGCATAACAAGAGCGAGCACCAAAGCTAATAATTTTTTCATTTGGAAACACTCCTTAAATAATTTATGAAGAGAGTATATCATAGCAATTTTTATTTGTCAAGCATTTTTTGCATATTTTTTTAAAATATTCAAAAAATAGTGCAAAATTATTTAATATCAATGCATATATGCAAAAAGATGCCGTTATTTATGCACGGCATCTTTAAAAATGTTATATTTAGAGTTATAAATGAGTTAGTCGTCTATATTGGGGTTGGTTGCGTTTTCATAAATTTGAATAATCTCATCGGAAGGTTTTTTATCAAGCAAGGTAAATACAATAGTACAAATAGCGCTGATGATAAATCCTGGTACAATTTCGTAAATCTTAGTGTCGTATATAATTGGAGTAGTAACCGTGCTTGTGAAGAGTACAAGCCAAGCAATATCTGATACAGCACCACCTATTATACCTGCAACGGCACCCTTATAGGTAAGTCTTCTCCAGAAGAGAGAAAGTATAACAACAGGACCAAATGCAGAGCCAAAAAGTCCCCAAGAGTTTTCAACCATGCTCATAATATTTGAAGCCCAAGAATTAGTCTTGCCAAGACCGCTTGCAGCAATAATGAAAGCAATAACTGTTACGATGAGAACGATTAAGCGTCCCATCCATAGCATTTCTTTATCGCTAGCTTTGTTTTTACGGATGATTGGGTTGTAAAGGTCGCTTGTAAATGAAGAAGAAGCTACCAAGAGCTGACTGTCAGCGGTAGACATGGCTGCGGCAATGATTGCTGCCAACATAAGACCAGCAATAGATGGAGCAAAAATATCAAGTGCAATCTCTATAAATATTCGGCTTTGAGTACCTGTGGGTAAAAGCTTTTCTGCCAAAGCAATACCTTCATTATTTAATATATATGTACGACCGAGCCATGCAATTGCAATTGCTGCGCCAAGGGTAAGGATTAGCCAAGTAATAGCAACGGTTGCAGATTTCTTAACCATTTTAGAATTCTTGATACCCATAAAACGAACGATGATATGGGGCATACCAAAGTAGCCAAGACCCCAACCAAGACCTGATACAATATCTGTCCACGCAACATTAAAGGGATTGCTACCAAATGCTGAAATTTCACCAAATGCACCCACAAAGGAAGAATCAAACTTACCAATGAGTAACATTAGAATGGGAGTAGATATAAGAGCTATAAGCATAAGTAAACCTTGGAAAAAGTCAGTCCAACAAACGGCTTTATAACCACCAAGGAAGGTGTATGTAAGTACTAAAATTGCAAAAATAAACATGGCTAAAAACTTGCGTGTTTCAAACCAAGGTATAACTGTTGCAAATACTTCAGCTCCTGCATTAAATGCCGATGCAACATATACAGTAAAGCTTATAAGAAATATTATAGCACAAATAACCTTAAGAATGGGGCTTGAAGAAGCAAAGCGATTTGTTAAGTACTGAGGAACGGTAATCGAGTCGCCCGAGGCTTTTGAAAAACGGCGCAAACGGCGTGCTACAAATATCCAGTTTGCAATAGTACCGAGTGCAAGACCGATGCCAATCCAAACTTTACCTAAACCAAAGGCAACAATACTTCCCGGGAAGCCCATCAAAAGCCAACCACTCATATCGGAAGCCTGGGCGCTTAAAGCTGTAACCCATGGGCCCATATTTCTGCCGCCTAAAAAATATTCTTTTTCGCCGTTGTCTTTAGATTTAAGGAAAAAGTATATACCAATACCTAAAATGACAACAAAATAGAGTATAAACGCAAATGTCATATTATACATCCTTTCCAAAAAATAGTTAATTTATTATATCATAATGTTCTCAAAATAGCAAACATTTTATTTGTTTAAAGTCAAAAAATACTATGCGTTGTTATTTTCGTATCTTCCATTATTTGATGAAGAAGAACTTTAGTTGTATCAGCATATTCATAAAACAGTTGGTTATTGGGTGATTTTGAGTATAGATTTAAAAGCGAAATCGCCTTTTCAATATCATCTATGCGGTCATGATTTACAAAGGCGGAGAGTATTTTTTCTTTTTTAGACCAAAAATCGATTAGCTCTTTTGTTTCTCTTTCAGAAGTTTTTTGTTGTTCATAAGTTTTAAGCGAAGTGTCGAGCAGGGTGTTTGCTTTGTCACAACTTAACTTAATATAATTTAAACTTACAACATAGGTTGTTATAACTAAAATAAGAAGAGTGCCTGCAACATACAGTCTTTTCATTATATACTGCCTTTCTTTACAATACTTATATTATCGTGGCGGTCAAGTGTCATTAAAAACACTTCGCTTGCAGTCGTGTGGTTGGCGTGAAGTTTTTTATTTAAAGCATCAGTTGTAATATTAAGTGCTTTAAGAGAATCGTTTAAAATCTTTCCATCGCTAATAACAGGTAACGGTAGCGCTGCTTTTTCTTTTTTTATTCCCATATCTTTTACTGTAGCAGGCTGGTCACCGCTTTTAAGCAAAACACTTAAATTGCCGTTTATTTCAAGCACGGCAAACGCAACGGTAGAAATATCAAATACATTCTGACCGCGAAGCTGTTCAACAAGGTCTAATACAGTCATTCTTACATTTTTCATAGCGTTTTGATCAAGAATGCCGTTGTTTATAATAACTACCGAATTACCACTCATAAATTTTCTTACCTTTACACTTTTAAGCGATAATACCGACATAACAATTTCAAGTACTATAAGCATAAAAATAGCAACAACACCGCTTAAAATAGGTTGACTTATATCCTGAAGCGGTATTGCTACAATTTCCGATATTAAAAGGGTTATAACCAATTCGTTGGGTTGCATATCACCGATTTGGCGCTTACCCATAACCCGTATTGCAAAAGTTACAAATACATATAATATAATTGTGCGAATAATTGTAGTTATCATTTTATCACCAAAAATATTATAGCCTAAACCTTATAAAATATTAAAAACCGCTATAGTTAGCGGTTTTTAATTACACTTTTGTGGTTAGATATAAATTGTATTTCTTGAAACTGTTTTTCAAGCATTGCTTTTAGCGGTTCTACTACAACATCCTCGGTGTTAAAATGCCCTGCATCGAAAAGGCAAACACCTAATCTTTGGGCTTCTAAAAACTGACTGTGCTTAACATCGGCAGTAATAAGAGCATCACAATCGAAATTTAAAACTTCGTTTATAAAGTTTCCGCCACTGCCTGAACATACCAAAACAGTTTTAATTTCTTTTTTACAGTAGGTATATTTTATACATCCACCAAGCGTGGATTTTAAGTTTTCTGCCAAATCATCGGCGGTAACGGGGGATATAAAACACTTTTTAAGCGCATAGCCGTCACTTGCAACAACCGTTTCAATAGATAAGGGTGACAGTAATTCGCAAAGGCTATCGTTAACACCGCCTTCACCTACATCAAGGTTAGTATGCATAGAAATAACCGAAAGATTATTTCTTATTACATTATATACAATACTGCCTTTAAGCACTTTTTTAAGCGGTTCAAAAATAACGGGATGGTGGGTAATAATAAGATCGCAACCATTGGCGATTGCATTATCTATAACATCAGTCGTGCAATCAAGCGCTATAACCGCTTTAGTGACTGCTTGCTCGCCGTCCCCTAAAAGTAAGCCTACATTATCAAAATCGCAGGCGGTATCTATGGGAAACTTTTTATTTAAGAAGTCAAAAATATCTTTAACTTTCATTCTTAAACCTTCTTTTGGAAAGAGTCTTTTAATGCTACTGTGCGGTTAAAAATAAGTTTATCGTTATTAGAGTCCTTATCAACACAGAAATAGCCTTGACGCATAAATTGGAAGGTGTCACCCTGTTTAACATTAGCTAAAGTTTTGTCGAGCTTGCAGTTTTTAAGGACTGCAAGGGACTCGGGATTAAGGTTATCCTCAAAGGAGGAAACACCCTCTTCATCACTCGGGTTAGGCACATTGAAAAGACGCTCGTAAAGGCGAACTTCTGCATCGATACAGTTTTGCGCCGATACCCAGTGTAGTGTGCCCTTAACTTTTCTGCCGTCAGCGGTTTCACCGCCAAAACTTTCGGGGTCGTAAGTGGCGTGAACCACTGTAATATTACCGTCTTTGTCGGTTTCGTGAGAAGCGTATTTAATATAGTAAGCACTTTTTAAGCGTACTTCTTTTGCGGGACAAAGTCTGAAGTATTTACCCGGTGGGTCTAACATAAAGTCGTCCTGCTCAATGTAAATTTCTTTTGAGAAGGTAACGGTAGTTTTGCCAAGCTCGGGCTTATTGGGGTTAATATCAACCGCAATTTCTTCGGTTTTGCCTTCGGGATAGTTATCAATTACAACCTTTAAAGGACGAAGAACAGCCATTGCGCGCTGGGCATTCTCGTTAAGGTAATCGCGTACACAGGATTCGAGCAAAGCGTAGTCAATAACGCTGTATGCTTTAGAAACACCAATTTTATCAACAAAGTTGCGTACGGCTTCTGCAGGGTAACCGCGTCTTCTCATACCGCAAATAGTTGCCATTCTTGGATCATCCCAACCGCTAACTAAATTATTGTTTACAAGTTTTAAGCACTTACGCTTACTGGTGAGAGTGTAGTTTACATTCATTCTTGCGAACTCAATTTGACGGGGTGGGGTGGGGATTTCAAGCACTTCTAAGAACCAGTTGTAAAGCGGTCTGTGGTTTTCAAATTCAAGTGAGCAAAGTGAGTGGGTAACACCTTCTTTGGCATCACTAAGCGGGTGCGCAAAGTCATACATCGGGTATACGCACCATTTATCGCCTGTGCGGTGGTGGGTAGCCTTCATAATACGGTAGATAATCGGGTCGCGCATATTGATGTTAGAAGATGACATATCAATTTTAGCGCGAAGTACCATAGCACCGTTCGGGAACTCACCATCGGTCATTCTTTTAAATAAATCCTTGGTTTCGCTTATAGGGCGGTCGCGGTAGGGACTATTTATACCTGCTTCTGTTAAAGTTCCGCGCATTTCTTTAATTTGCTCGGGGGTAGACTCGTCAACATAAGCAAGGCCTTTATCAATTAGCTTTAATGCACATTCGTAAATATAGTCAAAATAATCGGATGCGAAGTAAACATTATCCCAATTAAAGCCTAACCATTTAATATCTTCTTTAATAGCGTCAACATATTCAACATCCTCTTTAGTGGGGTTTGTATCGTCAAGACGCAAATTACATTTACCACCATATTTTTCGGCAGTAGCAAAGTCAATGCAAATAGCCTTTGCATGACCTATATGAAGATAACCGTTAGGCTCGGGCGGAAATCGGGTTTGTACCTTGTTGTAAACGCCTTCTTTTAAATCTTCGTCAATAAAATTGTGTATAAAGTTTGAAGCTATAGCTTCTTCATTTTTTATAATTTCTTCCATAATTAACCTCTTATTGCATTCTCAATACGCTTTAAGCATTCGCCCTTGCCAAGAACTTGCATAATACTGCATAAATCAGGTGTGTTTCTTCTGCCTGTAATTGCAATACGCAAAACTGTACTAAGGTCGCCAGCATGTCCCTTGAAAGCATCGGGATTTGCCTTATATTCCTTGGTTTCACTTGCAAATTGCAGCGCGGGTGCGATGGCTTTAATCTTATTAAACCACTCTTGACGATCGTCCTCGGGTGAATAAACCGCCTTGTACTTTTCAAGGAACAAAACAGCGTCTTCTTTAGCTATGTTTTCGGGCAAAGTGAAATCGGGAGTGTAGTATTCCGAGAACATATATGAGAAATAGTCCTTAACTTCGTTCCACTTAGCAATATCCTTACGCGGTTTCGGTACATCGCGGTCAATAGCAAAAACAGATTTTGTATAGTTGGGGTTTTTGGTGAGTACATTGTAAAATTCGGTGTCAAATTCTTTTGCCCAAGCGGTCACAAAATCGTAAACCTCAACGCTACCGAGTCGGCTTACAAGGTTTTTACTTACATCAAGTAATTTAATACCGTCAAACAAAGCGCCCGATGCACTCATCTTTTTAAGGTTAAAGTTAAAGTCTTTGTAAGATTTATCTGGGTTAGCGCGGCGCCAGTCTTCAAAGTCGGAAGCGGCTATAGTCATTAAATACTCAATAACCGATTCGCACATATATCCTTCTTGTGCAAAGAAATGTACAGCGGCTTCAGGGTCTTTACGCTTGGAAATTTTGCGCTTAGCACCGTTATCAAGCTTCATAATCGGTGAAATATGGGCGAATTTAGGAACCTTAAAGCCTAAAATTTTGAATAACTGAATGTGCTTCGGTACTGAAGAAATCCATTCGTCACCACGCATAACATGGGTTGTATGCATCAAATGGTCATCAATAGCGTGAGCAAAGTGATAAGTGGGAATACCGTCAGATTTTAAAAGTACAAAGTCTTCGTCATTTTCAGGCATTTCAATTTTGCCCTTAATGGCATCATCAAAAATCACCTTATTTTCTTCGCTACCGGGGGATTTAAGACGAATTACAAAGGGCTTACCTTGGTCTAGATTGGCTTTTATTTGCTCAAATGTTAGCTCGCGGCATTTTGCCCACTCACCGTGGTAGCCAGTGCGAATTTTACCTGCTTCTTGGGCTTCACGAAGAGTAGTTAATTCTTCGGAAGTGCAAAAACAAGGGTAAGCAAGACCTTGGCGTATAAGCTCTTTTACATAGGTTTGGTAAATTTCGGCGCGATGGCTTTGCTGATATGGGCCGTAGTCACCCTTTTGCTTGTTGCCATTTACAAAGCCTTCATCAATAGCAATACCAAAGCGGTTAAGACCACCTATAATATCTTCAATACCGCCTTTAACCTCACGCTTTTTGTCGGTATCTTCAATACGGGTGAAGAATACACCACCTGAAGTTGTTGCAGTTATGCGGTTTACGAGAGCCGCAAATAAAACACCTAAATGCAAATATCCTGTAGGACTTGGTGCTATACGAACAACCCTTGCACCCTCGGGCAAATTGCGGGTAGGGTATAACTTTTCGTAATAGTCGGGTGTTTTTTGAATGTTAGGCAGTAATAAATCTGCAAGTAAAATATTTTGTGACATAGTAACTCCTGTTTTAAAAAACAAAGGGTATTCAACATACCCTTTGTAATGTTAGTCTTTAGATAAAAGCTTATTAAGCTCGGACATAAATGTATTTATATCCCTAAATTGACGGTAAACAGAGGCGAAACGAACATAAGCCACTTCGTCAATGTCCTTTAGTTTTTCCATTACAAGCTCGCCTATTTTTTCACTTGTTACTTCGCGATCTAAAGAATTTTGAATAACCGCTTCGATATCGTCTATCATTTTATCAAGCATATCAATAGATACCGGTCTCTTTTCGCAAGCGCGTAAAAGACCATTCATAATCTTATTGCGGTTAAAGGTTTCGCGCGATTTATCCTTCTTAATAACGATAATGGGAAGGCTTTCAATAATCTCGTAAGTAGTGAAACGCTTAGCGCACTGTAAACACTCACGTCTGCGGCGAATACGTTGACCTTCATCAGTAGGGCGAGAGTCGATTACTTTACTTTCTTCATAGGAACAAAAAGGACAATTCATAAAAATACTCCTTAATTTTTATTTTTTTGCCAATTATTACTTGTATTATACTACATATAGTGGTAAAATACAAGTAATAATTTTACATTTTGGAGGCAAGCTATGGCTTATTTACAGTTAAAAGCGCCCGAAAAGGGTGACACCGTTGCAATTATGCACACCACAATGGGTGACATCAAGATAAAATTGTTCCCCGATAAAACACCTAAAACCTTTGAAAACTTTACCACACACGCTAAAAACGGATACTATAACGGTCTTATTTTCCACCGAGTAATTAAGGATTTTATGATTCAAGGTGGCGACCCAATGGGTACAGGTATAGGCGGTGAATCTATTTGGGGTACAAAATTTGAAGACGAATTTACTCCCGAGCTTCATAATCTTCGTGGTGCGCTTTCAATGGCAAACGCAGGACCTAACACAAACGGTAGCCAGTTCTTTATTGTACAGGCTAATACTGTTCCGTCAAATATGTTGGACCAAATGGAAGATTTACCCGATGCATTCCCTCCCGAATGTGCAAAGGCTTATGCCGATATGGGTGGCACACCTTGGCTTGATTATCGTCATAGCGTTTTTGGTCAGGTTTACGAAGGAATGGATGTTGTTGACGCTATTGCAAATGTAAAAACTGCCGCAGGTGATAAGCCGATAGTTGCAGTTGAAATTGAAAATATTGAAATTATTGAATTATAATAAAAATAACGAATATAAACACTCTGATTGCTAAAAATAAAGTAAAAGGAGTGTTTTTTATGCAACCTAATAATAAGCAATATTCTGAAATGGTTAAAAAACTTTCACCGCCGTCACCAAAATTAAAAGACTGTATTTGTGCCTTTTTAGTGGGCGGATTTATTTGTACTTTAGGGCAACTGCTTTTAGAACTCTACTCAAAAGTTTGTGCTTTAGATGAAGAACGGGCAAAAGTTCTCGTTACGGTAAGCCTTGTTTTTTTGGCAGCCTTGCTTACCGCATTAAAGCTTTTTAGTAAAATAGCTAAATTCGCTGGAGCAGGTACATTGGTGCCAATTACAGGCTTTGCCAATGCGGTTGTATCACCTGCAATAGAGTTTAAAGCAGAGGGGTTTGTACTGGGCGTTGGCGCTAATATGTTCAAAATTGCAGGCCCTGTAATTGTTTACGGTACAATTGCGAGTGTAATTTATGGGGTTATTTATTGGATTTGCGGGATGGTATAACAAAAGGCTTGACCAAAGCGGTCAAGCCTTAAGGTTTATTTTTTCGAAAAAACGGTTACTATACCCATAGGCAAGCCGAATAAAACCCAAGTTGCAAAATAAAGTATAAGCCAAGGTATATCGCTTATAACTACAGGCATACCGTCTATCCATAACATAAATGCACAAAATGCCATCATTGCGGGAATGAAAAGTGAAGCAAAGAAAAAGCCCGAAAATATAAATGTAATTAAGAATAGTGCGAATTTATCGGATAAAGAATAGTTTGGGTTAAACGTTTTTGACTTTTCTTCTTTAGTTAATTTTTTAAATTCGGCTTTTTTGGTAACAATTTTAACTTTTTCTTCAAGCGCTATTTTTTTATCGGTATCAAATAGGTCATCAAACCTTATGCATGATGCGTACTTCTTGCCTTTGCAGTTGAATCGACAAGCGTTAATATCGGTCATATCTTGGTTAGATTTAAGAAACTCCGTGCCGTATATAAACGATAAGTCGATACTGTTTTCATTTATAAATTCTTCACAACGAATATGATGAACAGCGTTTTTCTCGTTTAATGCGGTGTAAGACATATTATAAGATTCAAAAAGATGCGCTCCCTTTACAGCTGATTTTTGGTAGAAATCAGGATATACACCGTCGAATCCATATTCTTGCATTAAATTGGTTATTTTGTTTTTGAATTTTGTTATAGTGCCTTTTGATTTTTTTATTGCAATTTCAAAGGGGTAATCTTTTTGAGATTCGGTTATTAAATCAAAAATTTCTTGCCATAAGGGTTTGTATTTTATTAAATCGAGTTTATTTAATAATTGTTGAGTTAAAAAATTTCTTCTTTTATCGGATATGTTTTTTGCTTTTGTTTTTTCAATGAGTGGCAACAGTTCAAAAAATCCGTGTTTTTTAACCAATGCTTCAAAAATAGGAGTGGAAAGCTCGGATTTGTCCCAATCAAATAACAGGGATTTGATTTCTTTCAAAAGGGGCAATAGATCGATTTCTAACTCGTTAAATGAATTTTCAAAATCTTCTTTATCTAAAATACAAAGCGAAACATGTACTAACTGTTCCCAAGGGGTACAGTCAAAATATGAATTTGTTGGATTCAAACTTATAAATTCGGTTTTAGCCGAAGTGAAAGTAACGCTAAGCGGGAATTCTTCATCGTCAAACAAAGCACCTTCACCCGTTAATTTATAAATGCCGTCTTCTTTTGTTAAAGATGCGTTTTCGAAAAAACAAAAGGTATCAAATTTTTTATCCGTCGAATATTTCGCGCCCGATAAAATAAGATATTCTTCATACGATGCGGTAGAAAGAACCGAAATTTTTAAAACATCATCATTTAATTTAAAATCATCTTTTACATAAAATTCATGGTCGAATAAATGGAAAAATGCATTTTTTACGGATTCGGGAAGTTCTTCGCATGTTTTGGTTATTTGTTGTGTCCAAACATCGCCGTTTAGACTGATATATTCATCGCAAGATTCAAAAAATAATATAAATTCATTATCACTTAAAGCGTTTAATTGATTTATAATATTTTCAGGGTAATCTTCAGCAGAAATGCAGTATTTATTTATCCAATTTCGGAATTTCCTTTGTTTCTTTACGCTTTCGTTTCTAATGTTTTTACCAAATCTAGATTTGGCACCATTGTAAAATAAAGAAAAATCATTGATATATTTAGTATCAATATCATTAATATCCATTTGTTACTCCTTTGAGTGTGTTAAATAATTGTTGTTTTATTATACCACTCCGCTGTTTTAATGTAAATATTTTTTAAAACGGTGTGTCCTATGTTGACAGCAGCAGAGGGGTTTGTACTGGGCGTTGGCGCTAATATGTTCAAAATTGCAGGCCCTGTAATTGTTTACGGTACAATTGCGAGTGCTATTTATGGGGTTATTTATTGGATAACGACAAT
>JAZQYX010000011.1:0-25530 GCA_045633725.1 Acutalibacteraceae bacterium
ATTCGTAATGCGCAATTAAATGGCTTGGAGAATTTCTCCAAGCCATTTTTGGTTCCGCTATATAAATAATCCTCCTATAGTAGTTATTTTAATTCTACCATAGGAGTGCCTTTTTGTTATTGTCCGTTTTTACTGGACTTGTTTAAATTTCTCAAGTCCTTTTGCTTTTAGGATATCTTTGCTTTTGGTCAGTTTCGCCGAGTAGATAGTCGATGCTGGTGTTATAGAAACGAGCGAGTTTTATTAAAACCCAAGTGGGTATATCGTTTTCGCCGGTTTCATATTTTGAATAACCCGTTTGAGACATTCCTAAAATGTTTGCTACTTTCGTTTGGTTGAGGTCGCTGTCTTCGCGTAAATCGCGTATTCTTTTGAACATACTAAAACCTCCAAATATATTATATGAACATTTTAGAATAATCTGAATTAGGTTATTGACTTTTAACCTGAAATAGATTATAATGCATAATGTAAATTACAAAAATTATAGGATAAATTGTAATTGTTTTGTAATTGACATTGCGATTTTGCAGTGATACAATCAAATTAGGTTAAAAAATCTAATACATTTTAGAAAGAGGTATCGTTATGAAAAGAATTTTAGCGCTTGTTTTGGCAGTTGTTATGGTTGCGACCCTTATGTGCGGTTGTAGCGCAGAATATTCGGCTAAAGTAAGTAAAAACGGAAAAACAAAGATATCTGTTATATCAGCTATTCCGGTTAAAACAATTGAAGAAATGCAAAGTACTGTACCATATCCAGAAGAAGATCTTACAACCGATGATGATATTTTACTGGATGAAGATTTTGATTTTGGAGATGAAGACTTTAATTTTGATTTAGAACAAGATATCCCCGAAACACCAAATGCCACTTCGGATAATATGTATGGCGATTATGATATGGAAGACCTCGAAGATATGGAAATCAAGACGGTAAACGGTGTTGAATGTTATGTTGATGAAGTAACAAAGAGTTTTTCTTCCACTACAAAAGCCAACAAATATATGATTAAAGAATATGGCGAAAATAACGACGGAATCTTTAAGAAATTCAAGGTTACAACTAAGCAATTTACTGCTACAATGATCAGTGATTTAGATGCAACCGCAGCGCTTTTGGGAGAGCATTACACCTTAACATTGAAAATCACCTTGCCGTATACAATTACAAAGACTAACGGCACACTTTCCGACAATAAGAAAACAGTTGAGTTCAATCTTCTTGAAACCAAAAAGCCTTATGCTTACACAACTAAATCTGACAAAAGCGCAAAGATTTACTTCAAGAAAGATTATTTGAAGTCTAATTCTTCAGTATATCTTGATTGGAATACTGTAAAAAGTGCTAAAAAATATAAGGTTCAATATAAGGCTAGCGGTGACAAGTCGTGGAAGAGTGTTACCACTAAGAAAACTTCCGCTACAATAAAGAATCTTAAGGCAGGTAAGAAGTATAGCTTTAAAGTAACCGCTGTTACTAAATCTAAGAAATATACATCAATAACCACAATTGAAAATACACTTAAAAAGGTAACTGCAAAGGTTAAATCGAAGACCAATAAAACGGTTAAACTTTCATGGAAGAAAAACACAAATGCTGATGGTTATATAGTATATCAAAAGACTTCAAAGTCAGGTAAATGGAAGACTGCAAAGACAGTTAAGGATAACAATACAGCGAGTTATACTGTTAAAAAGTTAAAGTCCAATAAAAAGTACTATTTCAAGGTAGTTTCTTATTCACTTGAAAACGGAAAGAAAATCAAGTCTTCAGGTGAAATTATCACAGCAAAAACAAAAAAATAATCAATTTAAGGACTTAGGGGCAACCCTAAGTCCTTTCCATTTGTCGCAGATAATAAAAAGGACTTGAAGAAATTTCTTCAAGTCCTAAAAAATTAGTATTGACTTTCAGGGATTTTGATGTTCTTAACCTTGAATCTATCTACTGCAAAATCATTAACATTTACCTTAAGCTTTTCGATTTCTTTTTTAGAATCCTCCTGAAATTCTTCATCCTTTAATGAATGACGAAGTGAGTTGTCTAAGGTTTCGAGATAATATTTATCGCTCTCAATATCTTTTTTAACTACTAATTGAAGATGCCCTTCTTCTTCATCGTAGAAAAGTTTAACTTGATTAGTTTTCATTTTTTTGATATCGGTGTAGTTATGACTTGAGATATCTAAAATTGAAGCATAGGGGTCCTTTGCGTCGGATTTGGGCAAATTTTCATCATCGGTAATCTTGTTATAATCCTTATAAACCTTTTCAAAGGTGGTTTTACCGTTTTTAAGGTTTTTTTCGTATTTTTCAAACTGCGCTTTGATTTCTTTGCGTTCGGAGTCTTTTTGCTCCTCGGTAAAGGTTACTTCTAAAACGTCGGCTATAAGGTAGTTATTATAAAGCTCTTTTTTAACTTTTTTAGAAGAAATTTCTTTATCGCCGTCTTTGCCGTAAAGATGTTGGAAGTAAAGCTCTTCATAGTCGTTAGGAGTACCAATTCCAACTGTATAATATAAAGCGTAATCGGTAAGTTGGGAAGGAGCGCCGTCTACAAAGAACTTTGTAAATGTAGCTTGGCTCACACCATTTGATTCAAAAATGTTAGAATAGCTTTGCCAAATCATAGAAGCATAGTATTCGGAAGCGGTTTTTGTATCTTTATCAATTTCAACCTTTGCATTTTTGCAGGCGGATTTGTAGTATGAAACGGTTTTTAAAATTTCAATAGCGCGGTCTTTCACCCAATCAGTAAATGTTTTATCACCGATTTTTTTAGAAAAATAATCAACCTCGGTGGTTTGCTCTTCTTCTGTTAAGGTTTGATAAACCTCAGCCTGACCATCCTGATAAGCGTTTATAAGAGCACACAGATAGTAAGCAGAAGTGTATTCATAGTCTCCTATTGTAACTGCAATTTCATTTTTTTTATGGCAACCGCAGATGCTAAATACCATAACGGCAACCAAAAGCACGGCTACTAATTTTTTAATAAATTTCATTTTAATAATCCTCCGTGTAGTTATTAACATATTGATTATATAACAAAAGCTTTAGAATGTCTACTAAAATTTATAATATTTCCCCTAGTTCCTTTACAAAATCGGCAATATTCTCACTTGCCGAAAGTTTAATGGAATATTGGGGTTTTTCGGCGGCTAGAAGTTTGAATCTATCCCCATAGTGTGACGAAAGTTTAGACATAACATCTGCTTTTATGGTAGTTATATGCAGAATGACATTATTTCCCGTTTGGGTGATTTCACAAATATTACTATATATAGCCTTACTGCGCAAAAGTGCTATATCTATAAGCCCCAGAACAGATTTTGGTGGTTCGCCAAAGCGGTCGCACAATTCGTCTATAACATCGCTTGTATCCTCTGGGTTTCGAATAGCTGCTATACGCTTATAGATGCCCAGCCTAGCGGGAAGTGATGCAATATAGCTTTCGGGTATATGTGCCGAAATATTAAGGTCTACAGTACAGGGTACATCTTCGGGCACTTCTATGCCGTTTTCTTGGTTTACGGCTTCGGATAAAAGCTTTAGGTACATATCGTAGCCGACAGATTCCATATTACCGTGTTGCTCGCCGCCCAAAATACTTCCAGCACCCCTTATTTCAAGGTCACGCATTGCAATACGAAAGCCTGAACCAAATTCTGTAAACTCGCGTATAGCCTCAAGCCTTTTGGATGCAACATCACTAAGTTGTTTGTTTTGCGAAAAACAGAAATAGGCATAGGCTCTTCTTGCTGAACGTCCAACGCGTCCTCGAAGTTGATGCAATTGCGAAAGCCCCATTCTGTCGGCATCCTCGATAATAAGGGTATTGGCATTGGGAACATCTACGCCTGTTTCAATAATGGTTGTACAAACTAACAGGTCGATTTCGTGTTCAATAAGTTGTTTCCAAACATTAGAAAGCTCCTGCTCACTCATTTTGCCGTGGGCTATACCTATATTTATATCGGGCAATTTTTGTTTTAGTTTTATAGCGCAACGTTCAATTGTATCTACTCGATTATGAAGATAGTAAACCTGACCACCGCGCCTGATTTCTTTATTTATGGCATCAATTACAACACCTAAATTATATTCACAAACATAGGTTTGCACAGGGTGTCGGTCACTTGGAGCTTCGTCTATGGACGACATATCTCTAAGGTTTGATAAAGCCATATTAAGTGTACGGGGAATAGGGGTTGCCGAAAGTGTAAGAATATCGACACTCGGATATTCTTGCTTTAGTTTTTCTTTTTGGGCTACACCAAAGCGCTGTTCTTCATCGATTATAACAAGACCTAAATCCTTAAATTTAACATCGTTTGATATAATTCGGTGGGTGCCTACTACCATATCAAGCCTACCGCATTTTAAATCGGTTATTATTTTTTGTTGCTGTTTTGGTGTTACGAAGCGGTTTAAAAGCTTTACTGTAACAGGCATCTCACCAAAACGGCGAACAATGGTATTGTAATGTTGCATAGCAAGTATGGTTGTTGGTACTAATAATGCACACTGCTTACCTTCGCTTATGCACTTAAAAGCCGCGCGCAGTGCTACTTCGGTTTTGCCAAAGCCAACATCACCGCAAAGTAGTCTGTCCATGGGTACTTCTCGCTCCATATCTTTTTTAATTTCGTTAATGGAACGGATTTGGTCTTCGGTTTCTTCGTATTCAAAACGGCGCTCAAAATCGTTTTGAAGGTCGGTATCTGGTGAAAAAGCATACCCTTTTACCGACATTCGCTTAGCGTAGAGAGCAGTTAGTTGCTTTGCCATATCTTTAACAGCACTCTTAACACGCTTTCTTGTTTTTTGCCATTCGCTGCCACCCAAACGGTTAAGTTTTAAATTTCCGTCATTTGCAGAGCCTATATATCTTGACACCAAGTCAAGTTGGGTTACAGGTACATATAAAATATCATTTTTAGCGTATCTTATTTTTATATAGTCCTTGGTGATTCTGTTATTTGTAATGCGATTTATACCGTCAAAAACGCCAATACCATGTATTTCGTGCACAACATAATCGCCTTTTTTAAGGCTATCAAGTGAGCCGATCTCCTGTCCTTTTTTGTAGTTGGCCTTTTTACGCTTTTTTTCGCCTTTTACATAGCGGTGGGTTATTAAAACAAAGTGTTGACTTGGAATTTCGAAACCGCTTGAAAGTCCACCACAAGAAATTGTCACCATACCATTTTTTGTGGTGGGTGTTTGACTAAATAATGCGTTTACACCCTTTTCTTGTAATGATGCGGTCAGTACCTTTGCTGCTTTAAGCTCACCTGCTAATACTACGGCGCTGCCACCTGAGGATAGGGTATAGGCGATATCTTCTAAAAGTATCTTAAGGTCGCCGCTCCAAGCGGAAGAGCGTTTGTAGTTAAAGTTTATTATATTCTTGATTGGCATTTCGTAAGAGTTTCGTGGAAAGTTTTCAAGTATTACCGCGTTTTTGCAAAGTGTATAAAACTCTGCTTTTGTCAGATTAAGCTTAGAAGTAGCAAAATTTAAAAGTCCTTCTTCTAAAAAAATCTCGGTATCGGTAGCGGTTTGAATAGTTATACTTTCAAAACGCTCTTTAATATTTACTGTGTCAGCAAGTATTATAAGCGTATCTTTTAAATAGTCAAAAATAGTATTGCTTTCGGGATAAATAAGCGGCAGATAGCGGTCAGGTAAAACCGAAATACCGTTTTCGAGCTTAATATAATCGGTATCAATTCGCTGTTTTTGGTTACTGTTAAGCTTTTTGCTATTTTTTATACTGCCTAATTTTTCTAAAAGTGTTAATGGATTATATATAATCTCACAAGCGGGAGTGATTTTTATTTCTTCAACCGAGTCGCTTCTGCGCTGAGTATCGGGGTCAAAGGGAGAGATTGTATCAATCTCGTCACCCCAAAATTCCAAACGGTAGGGGGTTTGAGAGTCGGCAGGATATATATCAAAAATACCACCCCGTACCGAGAAGGTTCCAACACCGTCACACATATCAGTTCTTGCATAGCCTGCCATTATTAGTTTTTCGGTTAATTTGTTAGTAGAAATGGTATCACCGTTTGCAATAGTGAAGGTGGCGTTCTTTAAAATTTCAGGCGGTACGGTATATTGTAAGGCAGCATCTAAAGATAATGTAAGCACGTCAAAGTCCCCGCCTAAAAGTTTAGACAGGGTATCAATACGCTTGTGTTCATATTCTTTTGAGTAGCCCGTAATTTCACCTATACAGTAGTCTCTTTGCGGGAAATTAAGGCAGTTTATACCAAACTCTGAAAGGTCGCCCGCTATTTCTAAGGCGGAACTTTCGGTAGGGGTGATAACCATAATTTTTTTATTGGTATCATTGGAGAGTGCCGATATAACTGCCGATTTATGCACAGAAGATAGTCCCGTACAGGCCAAGGGCAAGCAATTATTTTTGATGTCTTTTAAAAGTGAAGAATAATCGCTGTCGCGGTTTAGTATATCATTTAAAAATTCCATATCAGTTATTGAATTTGTTCATAGCCGAGTCGATACTTCTATTTATGATTTCGGCTAAGGCTTTAGTTGTTTTCTCTAAAGCGTTATTTAGTTCTGTTTGGCTTTCTTTTGGAAATTTAGAAAGCACCCAATCGGCTAAATCATACTGCGGATGTGGTTTTTTGCCCACACCGATTTTAATTCGCATAATTTCATTATTGCCTAAAAGCTCAATAATATCGCGCATACCCTTTTGACCGCCGTCGCTACCGTTTCGTTTAATACGGATTTTGCCTATATCAAGGTTTATATCGTCGCAAACTACAATAATGCGGTTTAAAGGGATTTTATAAAATTTTACAATTTGGGAGACTGCATCACCGGAATTATTCATATGGGTTTGTGGTTTTACTACAAGTATGCGGTTATCTGTTAGCTTGCATTCGCCCAAAACCGATTTCATTTTATTTTTATTAAAATCGCCGCTATGTGTTTTTACAAATAGGTCAGCAGCCATAAATCCAACATTGTGTCGGGTGTTTTCATATTGAAGACCCGGGTTACCTAAGCCAACAATTAACCAATCGTATGCAGATTTTTTACAAAATAACATTTTATCACCAAATTTAAAATTTTAATGCTTTACGCTCTAATTGTATTATATAAGTATTGAAAAATCAATAAATATGTACAAAAATTTCGAAAAATAGTTTATGTAATTGTTACTTCCTGTAAGTGTAGTTTGAGCCGAGTATATAAGAGGGAGGGATTATAACCCCTCCCGTTAATTTTTAAAATGTAATTAATTGTTAGTTTTTGTTTCTTCCGTTTTCGTAAGGGATATATTTTACCTTGCGCTTCTTCTTTGGAAGATTTAATATAATACACAATAAAATGAATATTGCTACTATTACTGTTAGAGCTAAATAAACAACTTTCATATAATCGCTTGTAAAGAAATTTTTCACAGACCGTATAATTGCAAGTATTTCATTTCTTTCTACATTATTACCCGCTACTAAATCGACCTTTCCAATAAGCTTTTCAGCATAGTAGACTTGGGCTTCTCCTAAAACATCGCCTTTTTTGATGGGTGCATCTACGCTTTCGGATATTAGCTTGTTTTCAATAACAAGGGTGGATTGGTCGGCACCGTTGGGGAGTATTGTTACAAATGGTTCTTTAAAATAAAGCGATACAAAATCGGTTTCGCTTGAAAGCTCTACAGGGATTTCGCATACAGGCTCATCCGAGTTTGCAACCTCTTTATAAGAAAAATTGTTAAATGCCCAACGATAGAGTGATTTTGTTTCTAAAAAGTCGTAACGTCTAAGTGTACTGTTAGTGCAACCAAAAAGAATGCACATATAATTGTAGTTATTATAAGAAGCGGTACTAACAAGGCATCTGCCGGCGGCATCAGTAAAGCCGGTTTTTACACCAGAGGCATACTGGTACCAATAATTAGTATTTTTATCAAGTAAAAAGTTGGTAGTGGAAAGGGTTCTCCCAGTACCCTTAGTAGTTTCAAAATGGTAGCGTGACTGTGAGGTAACGGTTTTAAATAGGTCGTACTTCAATGCGTATTTTGTAAGCGTATAGGTGTCACGCACGGTTGTATATGTTTTTTCTTCGTGAAGGCCTACGGGGTTAGAGTAATGAGTGCCGCTAAGACCTAAAGCTTTAGCTTTATCGTTCATCATTTTAACAAAGTTTTCGTAACTACCGCCAAAAACTTCCGCCGCTAAATAGGTGCAGTCACCATAGGAGGATAAAAGCACGGTGTATAATAGGTCAAGGTGGGTAAGTTCTTCGCCTTGCTCTAAAAGCGATACCGAAAGACCTGTGCCTAAAACCGCATCTAAACAAGCTTTATTGATTTTTACCTTAGCATCAGGGTCGAATTTATCGCTCTCAAGCATAATGAGGGCGGTCATAATTTTGGTAATAGAGGCCGGATACACCTTTTGGTCTATGTTTTTTTCGAACAGTATTTCATCGGTGTCCATAGATATAAGCATACCCGCTTTTGCAGTTAAATCAATACCCGTAGGCTCATAGGCATATGCAGTAATAGGGGTGAAAACTGTCGCAAATATTAAAAAAAATATAAAAAAAGCAGAAAAAAATTTTTTTGCCATAGAAATCTCCTTAAAAGTGTGGTACAATAGTTATGTCATATTTATTATAACATAGTTTAAAAATTTTTAAAGTATTTTTTGTAATTTGAGGTGAAAAATTTTGATATATATTACCGGTGATATGCACGGTGATTTAGAAAGGCTTTATGATAAGAATTTCAGACGCTTAAAAAGTGGCGATGTTCTTATAGTTTGCGGTGACTTTGGTTATATTTTTGGCGGTGATAAAACCGAAAAAGAAGTTATAGACTATCTTGCTACCAGACGCTTTGTTACAGCATTTATTGACGGCACGCACGATAATCTTGAAACTGTAAATCGCGCGCGTGTTACATATTGGCACGGTGGAATGGTACATAGAATTAAAGGTAATTTAATACACTTGATGCGTGGACAGATTTTCAGTATCGACGGCAATAGCTTTTTTACCTTTGGCGGTGGAGAAAGCACCGATAAGGATATGCGAAGAGAACAGGGTACTTGGTGGAGCGATGAAGAACCGACTGCTTTTGAAATGGCAGAGGGTGCTAAAATACTTGACGAAGCAGGCTGTAAGGTTGATTATATGATTACCCACGAACCGCCTTCGCTCGTAAAAAGCGCCATGCTTTTAAGAAAGGGCGACAATGACCGTGTTAATAAGCTTAACGGCTATTTTGAAGAATTGGGACGCTCTGTGGAGTTTAAGCATTGGTACTTTGGCTCGCTTCACGAGGACAGGGTTATAACTTCCCGCCATACCTGTGTTTTTAAAGACTATATAGCAATCCCCCCTAAAGAGTAAATCTATCTTGACAAGTATGGTATAATATGTTTGAAATTACTATTTTCGGAGGAATTTATTATGGATACCGAGAAATTATGTATGGGTTGTATGAATGATATTGACGGCGAGCAGATCTGCCCTATTTGTGGATATGACAACTCCTTGCAAAATCATTCACAAGCGTTACCCGTTAAATATCTACTCAAAAGTAGATATATTATCGGTAAGGCGCTTTCGGTTAATGGTGAAGGCATTACCTATATTGCTTGGGATTTAAGAAATAATAATTCAGTTAAAATTAAGGAATATTTCCCACTTGGGATTGCTTTTAGAAATCCCGATACTACGGTTTCTATTTTGCCAGACAAAAAATATGTTTTTAACGAGGGACTACTTGAGTTTATTGAAATTGGCCGTGTTATAATGAGTAAATCCCTTTCTGCTTTGCAGGAAGTGGAGGATGTATTTGAAGAGAACGGAACGGCATATACTGTTTACCACAATATCCAAGGTATTTCTTTGTCAGACTTTTTGGCACGTAACGGCGGGGCGTTAAAGTGGGAGCAGGCACGTGCGTTACTTTTACCTCTTATTGACACAATAAAAGATATGAATGATATAGGGATATATCATAACGCTATTAGTCCCGAAACAATTATTGTAGGCCGTGACGGAAAGCTTCGTCTTACGGATTATAGCATCAAAAGGCTTCGCGTTTCTGATAGTGATGTTGAAAGTAAACTTTATGACGGCTATGCCGCTATAGAGCAGTACGGAATTGCAAATATGAAAACCGGTGCACATACCGATGTTTACGGTCTTTGTGCAACCTTGTTTAGAATATTTATCGGTAATGAAATTCCTAAAGCTACCTTAAGAATGCAAGACCCGGGTCTTGCAATTCCTTCGAAATTTGCTGAAGAGTTACCCCGTCACGTATTGGCTGCGATGGCTAACGGTTTAAAGGTTAACCCTAATGAGCGTACTGCAAATATTGAAGCTCTTAAAAATGAGCTTGTTTACGGTGAAATAGTAGAAGCGGTGCCTGAAGTAAAAGAAGATATTAAAAGCCCAAACAAAGAGCAAAAACCCAAAGAAAAGAAATCTTCAGGTATAAAATATGTTGTGGCTTCTGCGGGTATTACGGTTGTTGTTTTCTTGTTAGTTGGCGCGGTATTGTATTTTAGTTTATTTAAGGGAAATAAAGACAATGAACCCCCAATAGAAAGCAATGTTGTAGTATCGGTTCCCAAAGAAGAGGATGCCACCAGTAAGTATGAAGATTTACCTGAAAAAACATATACAGTTCCTGATTTTACGGGAAAAACCTATGCAGAGATTTTAGAAGACAAAAACAACGAAAACTTTGTGTTGGTTATAAAGGACAGCAAGGTTTATTCTTCTAAATTTTCAAGGGGTCAAATTTGCAAGCAGTCGGTTAAAAAGGGTAAAGAGGTTAAAAAAGAAACCAAGATTGAGCTTACAATAAGCCTTGGCTCTAAAGAATTTAAAATGCCTAATGTAGTGGGACTTGACGAGCAGAGCGCTAAATTAGAGCTTTTAAAGGTGGGTTTCCTTTATGAAAATATCCAGGTGCTTGAAAAGTATGACGAAAATAGTGAGCCCGGCAAAATATTAAAACAAACCCCCGAATATTCTGAAAAGGTGAATGCTGATATAGTTGTTAGTATCTATATAAATACTTACGAGGGTGAAGACCCTGTGCAAGGCGGCGATGATCAAGCTATTTTAGATGAATTTGAGAATGAAGTGGGGCAGCAAAATTAGTACTTGATTTTTTAAAATCTTTGTGGTATAATGACCACAGTTAGTAAGAAAGGTGAGTGGCAAATAGCTGCTCACTTTTGTTTTGCGAGGAGGGAAACTATGGCAAACGCTGCTGACAGAGTATATGAGCTTATTAAGGATACCGTAAAACAACAGGGTGTAGAGCTTTGGGATGTTCGCTTCCTGAAGGAAGGCGCGTCGTGGTATTTACGCGTTTTTATTGATAAGAATGAAGGTATCACCATTGACGACTGTACAAATGTTTCACACGCTATTGACCCCGTAATCGACGAGGCTGACCCTATTGACAAATCCTATTATTTAGAGGTTTGCTCTTGCGGGTTAGAACGCGAGCTTGTAAAGCGTGAACACTTTGAAAAGGTTATTGGTCAAAAAATAAAGCTAAAGCTTTATAAGGCGGTTGACGGTGTAAAGGAATTTACAGGCAACCTTTTATCTGCAAACGAAAAAATTGTTTTGGATATAAACGGTGAAACAAAAGAGTTCGGTTATAAAGAAATATCTAAAGCAAATTTATGTGATTTTGAGTAAAAAACTACTATATACATTTGGAGGAATTAAGAAAAAATGGCTAAGAGTAAAAGGACCAAAAAGACAGACAACGCAGCAGAGTTTTTTGTTGCACTTAAATTGATGGAGGAAGAAAGAGGTATTCCTAAGGAATTTATAGCAGAAAAAATTGCAGATGCAATTATTGTTGCAGCACGCAAGGATTTTGGCGGTAATGATATTGTATCCTGTGTAATTGACTGCGAAAAGGAAATTTTATTGGTTACTGCACGTAAAACTGTTGTAGATGAGGTTTTAGACCCTTATACTGAAATTTCTAAAGAAGATGCTGCTGCTATTGACCCTAGTTCTATTGAAAACGGCTTTGTTGATATTAAGCTTGATACAAGAAACTTTGGACGCGTAGTTGCACAAAACTCTAAAAACAATTTTAGACAGGGTGTTCGCGAAGCTGAAAGAGGACAGACTTTGGCTGAGTTCCAAAGCAAAACGCATGAGCTTGTTACTGCAGTTGTTCAAAAAATTGACCCTAAAACAGGTAATGCTATTTTAACAATCGGTCATAGCGATGCTACATTACCTAAGCTTGAACAGGTTCCCGATGAGCTTTTAAAAGAAGGCGACCATATTAAGGTTTATGTTGTAGATGTTAAAGAAACTGACCGCGGTGCACGTATTATGTTGTCGCGCACACATCCCGGTCTTGTTAAACGTTTATTTGAAAAAGAAGTTCCCGAAATTTTTGACGGTACTATTGAAATTAAGTCGATTTCCCGTCAAGCAGGCTCCAGAACAAAGATTGCGGTTTATTCACCCGACCCTGAGGTTGATGCAGTAGGTGCTTGCATTGGTCCTAAGGGTGAGCGTGTAAACAACATTGTAAACGAGCTTGCGGGCGAAAAGATTGACATTGTAAAATACAGCGATGACCCAACTTTATTTGTTGCAGAAGCTTTATCTCCTGCAAGAGTTGCTAAGGTTGAAATTGAATCCGAAGATCCTAAGGTTTGCAAGGCAAGCGTTCCCGAAGAACAGTTGTCGCTTGCAATCGGCAATAAAGGTCAAAATGTGCGTCTTGCAGCTAAACTTACCGGCTGGAAGATTGATATTCATCCAGAAAGCGGATTTTTCGGCGAATAATTAAATTTAAGTGAGATTTTGTTATGAGTGTAAAAAAAATTCCTATGCGAATGTGTACTGCATGCCGCGAAATGAAACCTAAAAAAGAACTTATAAGAGTAGTTAAAACCCCTGAAAATGAAATTAAGCTTGACTTAACGGGAAAGCTGAATGGCAGGGGGGCTTACATTTGCAAGTCGGAAGACTGTCTTAAAAAGGCACAAAAGTCAGGTGCATTGTCCCGCGCCTTTTCTTGTGAAGTGAAAAGCGAAATTTACGAAAGATTAGCTAAGGAATTATCTGATGATAAGTAGTAAAATTCTTACTCTGCTAGGCTTTGCCGCAAAAGCTTTAAAGCTTGAATACGGTATGCAAAAGTCTATTGAAGCTATAAAGAAAAATCGTTCAAAGCTTATAGTTATCGCGAGCGATTTATCCGAAAAAAGCAAAAAAGAAATTTCATTTTACGCTACTAAACAAAATATTCGTCTTCGCACAATTGATGTGACAATAGAAAAATTATCTACTGCAGTAGGTAGAAAATGCGGTGTTATTTCCGTTAATGATAACGGTTTTGCCGATGCAATATTTAATAATCAGGAGGCTAACAGTAATGCCAATGACCAATAAATACAAAATAAGCGACCTTGCTAAAGATTTCGGCATCAGTTCTAAGGAAGCAGTGGCTTTAATAACCGATATTACAGGTACTGAGAAAAAAGCAAGCAATACTTTAAACGAAATACAAGTAGGGCTTTTCTTTGATAGAATTACCAAGGATAATCAGGTTAAAAACTTTAAAGCTTATTTTGAAACAGGTGCCGAATCACGCGAAAAGGCTAAAAAGGCGCGTGAAGAAGAAAAGAATAAAAAGCTTTTAGAACAAATGGCTATTTTAGAGCAATTAAAGGCAGCGGCGGCTGTCCAAAACGGCGAAAAGCCCAAGACTGAAGAAAAGCCGGAGCCTAAAAAAGCCACCACGACTCCTAAAGAAGAGAAAAAGGAACCATCTAAAAAGATAGGTAAAATCGAAGGCGCTCCCAAGGTTGAAGTTGCTAAAGAAGAACCTAAGAAAGAAACAAAAAAGAAGGCTAAAGCAGAAGAGCCTAAGAAGGAAGAGCCAAAGAAACAACACAAGCCTTCTGACCCACAGCCTTTTGTTTCCAAAAAGAAGGATAAGGTGGCAGGCGAAGCTCCGAAAAGAGGTCCTGCTGAAATACGTCATATTGATACCCGTACTTCTAACATCAATATTGATAAATACAACGAAAAATACGAAAATATAGCTCCTGCTAACTCGATGAAGGACAATTTCTCCCGTAAGCAGAAGATTAAGCAAAAATCTCAGGATTATCGCCGCCCGCAAGGAAGTAAGCGTGAAACCGAGGCCGATAAAATGCGCAGACTTCAGCTTGAGCGCATAAAAAAGACTCCTATTACAGTTACTGTTGGTGACGAAATTACTGTTGGTGAATTAGCTGCTGCTATGAAGAAAACCGCTGCAGAAGTTATTAAGGAGCTTATGAAGCTTGGTATGATGGCTGCTGTAAATCAGGTGATCGACTATGATACCGCTGAAATTGTTGTGACCGAAATGGGCGCTAAAATTGAGCGTGCAGTGGTTGTTACAATTGAAGAACAGATTATGGATGATACCGAAGATACAAGCGAAAACTTAAAGCCAAGAAGCCCTGTTGTGGTTGTTATGGGTCACGTTGACCATGGTAAAACTTCATTGCTTGATGCTATCCGTAACACCGCTGTTACCGATACAGAAGCAGGTGGTATTACTCAGCATATCGGCGCATATAGGGTAAACTGCAATGGTAACGATATTACTTTCCTTGATACTCCCGGTCATGCTGCATTTACTTCTATGCGTCAGCGTGGTGCTATGGCTACCGATATTGCAATATTGGTTGTTGCCGCAGACGACGGTATTATGCCGCAGACTATTGAGGCTATAAGCCATGCAAAAGCGGCAGAGGTTCAGGTAATTGTAGCTATCAATAAAATGGATAAGCCCGAAGCTAACCCTGACCGCATTTTACAACAGCTTACCGAACATGGCCTAGTGCCTGAAGAATGGGGCGGAGATGTTATTTGTGTACCTGTTTCGGCTAAAACCCATGACGGTATTGATAATCTACTTGAAAATGTATTGCTTGTTGCCGAAATGCAGGAATTAAAGGCTAACCCCGATAGACGTGCGAAGGGTATTGTTATTGAAGCTCGTCTTGATAAGGGACGCGGTCCTATAGCATCGCTTCTTGTTCAAAACGGCACACTTAAAACAGGGGATATTATTGTTGCAGGTACATCTGTTGGCCGCGTTCGTGTTATGAGCGATGAAAACGGTAAGGTATTAAAGACCGCAGGTCCTTCTGTTCCTGTAGAAATTACAGGTCTTGCTGAAACACCTAACGCAGGCGATGTTTTTGACGCAGTATCTGATGAAAGACTCGCACGTCAATTAGTTGAACAAAGAAAGCAAAAGGCTAAAGACGAGCTTAACAACGCAAAACAAAAAGTTACTCTTGATAACCTATTTGAAAACCTTTCAGAAGGCAACCTTAAAGAGCTTAACATTATTGTTAAAGCCGATGTACAAGGTTCGGTTGAAGCGGTTAAGGAAAGTTTACTAAAGCTATCTAACGAAGAAGTTCGCGTTAGCATTGTTCACGGCGGTGTTGGTGCCGTTAATGAATCTGATGTTACTCTGGCTAAGGCTTCGGGTGCTATTATCGTTGGATTTAATGTACGCCCTGACTCTGTTGCTAAAGCAATGGCAGAGCGTGACGGTGTAGATATGCGTATGTACCGTATTATTTATGACTGCATTGAAGAAATTGAAGCTGCTATGAAGGGTATGTTAGCACCTAAGTACCGTGAAAATCAGTTGGGTACTGTTGAGGTTCGTAGCGTTTATAAAATTTCTTCTGTTGGTACTATTGCCGGCGGTTATGTTACAAACGGTAAGGTTACACGCGCGTGTGAAATCCGCGTTGTGCGTGATGGTATTGTAATTTGTGAAGATAAGATTGATTCGCTTCGTCGTTTCAAAGACGATGTTAAGGAAGTGGCTCAGGGTTACGAATGCGGTATCGGTCTTGAAAAATTTGCTGACATTAAGGAAGGCGATATTTTTGAAGCCTTTATTATGGAGGAATACAGAGATTAATGGCAGGATTTAGAATAAACCGTATAACATCTGATATAAAAATATCACTCTCAAAGCTTTTGCGAGAAGTTAAAGACCCGAGAGTCAGTAAGCTTTTAAGCATTGTTAAGGTTGATGTTTCGGGTGATCTTTCGTATGCTACTGTTTATGTTAGCGCTATTGAAGGATATGAGTCTACCGTTAATTCGGTTAAAGCACTTAAAAATGCATCAGGTTTTTTAAGGCGTGAATTAGGCTCAAGATTAAAGCTTAGAAAAGTTCCGGAGCTTCGCTTTATTGCGGACGATTCTATAGAGCACAGCGCTAATATATCTAAAATTATCGATTCTTTTAATGAGGATATTGACGATGAAAAAAAGAGCTGATACCGAATGCCGATTGCTTACTTTAAAGCAATGTGCAAGGTATTTGAAAAAACATGATAATTATATTATTTTAACTCATGCTTCACCCGACGGTGATACCTTAGGCTCGGCTTATGCGCTTTATTATGGTCTTAACGAAATTGGAAAAAGAGCAAGCGTTTTATGCGCTGATGTAATACCGAAAAAGTATGATTATTTTGCTCGCTCTACCGACCATATTAAGCGCGAAGGCGCTACGGTTATTGCGGTTGATGTTGCGGATAAAGCCCTTTTGGGTGACCTGAAGGAAGAATTTGGTAATATTGTTAATCTTAATATAGACCACCATATTTCTAATTCGCAGTTTGCAGAAAACCTTTATTTAGATGCTACTGCGGCAGCTACTACAGAGATAATTTTTGAATTGTTATCTTTAATGAAGGTAAATATTAACGATATTACCGCCAAGGCGCTTTATACCGGCTTAGTTACCGATACCGGTTGTTTTAAATATGCTACAGTTAACGCTAAAACCCATATTATTGCCGCAATGCTTTATGAATATAACATAAACGCAAGCGAAATTAACCGCCTTATGTTTGATACCAAGTCCAAAAAGCTTTTAGAGCTTGAAAAACAGGTTTTAGAAACTGTAGAGTATCATTTCGACGATAAGTGTATGCTTTTGACCGTTACCGAAGAAATGCAACAAAGAACCGGCTGTAGCGGTACTGAACTTGAGGGAATTGCAATTATATCCCGCAGTGTTGAAGGTGTAAAAGCGGGTGTAACAATCAAGCAGACTGATAAAAATAAATTTAAAGTTTCGGTACGCACTTATGAACCGCTTGATGCAAGCGCAATTTGCAAAAAATTAGGCGGCGGCGGTCACAAGGGCGCCGCAGGAGCATCGGTAAGCGGTAGCTTGGCGGAAGTTAAGGAAATGATACTTAAAGCTGTAAAGGAATCTATGGTGGAATAAAATGCAAGGTTTTTTACTCCTTAAAAAGCCGGAAGGTATTACCTCTTTTTCGGCGGTTTCGCGTATCAAACGCTTAGCGGGAGAAAAAAGGGTAGGGCATACGGGCACGCTTGACCCTATGGCTACGGGTGTTTTGCCTATATTTTTAGGAAAAGCAACCGCACTTTGCGGTATTTTGCTTGACGGCAATAAACGCTATACAGCTAAAGTTAAGCTTGGTGTTACTACAGATACAGACGATATTACAGGTGCACTTTTGAGTGAAAATGAAGTAAATATCTCAAATGATAGTTTAAAAGAGGCTTTAGAGCATTTTAAGGGTAAAATAAAGCAAAAGCCGCCTATTTACAGCGCCTTGAAAAAGGACGGTGTAAGGTTTTACGATTTGGCACGCCAGGGTAAAACTATAGATATTCCCGAAAGGGAAGTAGAGATTTTTAGTATCGATTTGCTCAGCAGTTTAGACGAAAATAACTGCTTTACTGCAGATGTTTTGGTATCTAAAGGTACATATATCAGGTCGTTAGCACGCGATATAGGTGAATATTTAGGTTGCGGAGCTACATTGACTGCATTAGAGCGAACTGAAACTTGCGGCTTTAATATAAGCGAATGTACCGATTTAGATGATTTAGATGAGCAAAATATTTTTGATAAAATAGTTTCGGAAGAAAGCGCAGTATTATATCTTCGTGAATGTAGAGTTACCGAAAAACAGGCTATTCGTTTTTGTAACGGTGGACAGCTTTCTTTTGAACGTTTAAAAATGGTAGATTTTGCCGAAAATGAGCTTTTGCGAGTAAAATACGGAGACATCTTCTTGGGTATTGGTATCGCTGATTTAGAAAAAAATCAGCTTAATATTAAGTGTATAATAAACGATTACAGGGTGGTGGCTAAATGAAAACGGCAATAGCATTAGGTACATTTGACGGAATTCATATTGCACACCAGAGTGTTTTATCTATACCGGATGAATATAAAAAAACAGCGGTTACTTTTTTAAAACCGCCTAAAATGTATTTTGCCAATAAAGATGAGCTTATTACAGATTATCAAACTAAGCTTAAAGCACTTGAAAAAATGGGCTTTACCCAAGTTGTTGCTTTGGATTTTTTAAAAGTTAAGGATACTTCGCCTAAAGAGTTTTTAGATTTTTTGCTAAATGAATATAACCCTTCGCTTATTTCTTGCGGTTTTAATTATCACTTCGGTAAAAATGGTGAAGGGGACACCGCATTTTTAAAGGAATACTGTAGTCAAATAGGAATAGAATGCCGTATTTGTGAGCAAGTAAATATTGACGGCAAACCGGTTTCTTCAACGCTTATTAGAAAGTTGCTTAAAAACGGAGAAATTGAAAAGGCTAACACTCTTTTGCTTGAGCCGTTTTCATTCTCGGCTATTGTCCACCATGGCGACTCTCGTGGCCATACAATAGGTTTCCCGACAATAAATCAGTATTACCCTGAAAATTTGGTTAAGGTTAAATTTGGTGTTTATAAAACGCAAGTTTCTTTTAACCAAAAAGCCTATCACGGCATTACTAATATTGGTATCAGGCCAACCTTTAAAAGTGAGCAGGTTATAAGCGAAACCTTTATAAAGGATTTTTCGGGTGATTTATACGGCAAAAATGTTAAGATTACGCTAAAAGAATTTTTACGCGAAGAAATAAAATTTGCCTCCTTAGAAGACTTAAGAAGGCAAATAGAAATAGATAAAACTAAATAAAATAAAAGTTTGTATCCCAAGCGGGAAGGTATTTGAAGTGACGCAGGTATATTTTATAGTCATTCCTGATGCCTAAAACCGCTTGGGGTATTTTTATCAGGTCGTCGGTGCGGTGGTAGGCGGATATAAGCATTTTGGGCTTGTGATTAAGGATTGTGCTTTTAGCACCCCTTATAGCGTTTATCTCTTCACCCTCAACATCCATTTTAATGTATGAAAAATTTTCATTTAAAGAGTCAACGGTTATGCTTTTAAGCGGCGTTCCGTCCGAAGATATAGCCGAGTTTCTACCTGAACGCATATTAAAGGGTAAATAACCGCAGCTTTCTGAAACACAAGCATTTATAAGGTTTATATTATGTAAATGCTCTGTGTTAGCCTTTAGCTTTTTAAATGTTTTAATATCGGGCTCAACTGCATAAATATTTATATAATCGGGGCAACGGCTTGCAAACTCTAAAGCAGTGTCGCCGTTATATGCGCCTAAATCTAAAAAGCTTTCTTTTTTTAAATTTAAAAAGGTGTTATAAGGCTCGTCAGTATTTGATTCACAGTCTAATAAGTAATCTATTTTTCCGCTTAGCTTATATTTAATTATATTTTCGAATGTTTTTTTAGAATCTTTATCAGCAAGGCGGGAATATACAAAATCAAAATCGGCTCTATTGCTTTTGTAATATTCTTCTGTAAATAAACCGCCTCCGATTACGGGTACTTCGGGGGCGTAAAGCTCTTGCTCACTTGCAATTCGTTTAATATTGTCCATTACATCGGGAAGGCTACTGCCAAAGCAAAGAAGCACAATCATTTGACCGAATTTTTCTTTCAACTCATTATAAGTGGAGATTTTAAAGCCATGAAAAAGCTTATTTCTTACAAAACCGTCACTCGCAAAAATGCCCTTAAACTCTATACCAAAGCTATTTAGTGCGAATATTATTTTATCGGCACCGTTGCCCATACCATATAGTACAATCGGTTTACTGGTCTGCTTTAAATATTTCCATAATTCTATTTCCATAAATAATACCTTTTTTAATGTTTTATTTTATATTATACACGAATTTTTTTAATAATACAAGTTGACAAATTCGATTTACTGTAGTACAATTACTATGGATTATAATTTAATATTTGTGAAGGTGTATTACTATATCTAATATTAAAAAAAAAATTGTAAGAATAGCACTTTTGCTATCGGTTTTAATATTTATCGTGTGTGTAGCTTTTTTTGTGAAAGATTATATAGAAAAAAGCAAAATACAAAACCTTGCAGATGATTTTTCTGCCCCTTCTAAACAAGAAGAAGCGGTAGTAAAGGTTGATGTTCCGGTTGATTTTGATAAGCTAAAAAAAGTGAACAGCGATATTTATGCTTGGATAAATATTCCTAATACCCCAGTAGATTATCCCATACTGCAAAATGAAAACAATAGTTATTACTTGAACCGTAATGTTGATAAAAAGTATTCGGTTTATGGAAGTATTTTCACAGAAGATTATAATTCTAAGAATTTTTCGGATTTTAATACGCTTGTATATGGCCATAATATGAAAAACGGCACAATGTTTGGAAGTCTTAAAAAGTTTAGAGGCGCTGAATTTTTTGAAGAAAACCGTTATATAAATGTTTATATGGAAAACCGTATCTTAAAGTATGAGATTTTTGCCGCTTGCACTTGGGATAATAAGCATATTTTGGCTACGCGTAATTTTTCGCTTGCTGAAAACCGCACCGCGTATTTAGAAGAAATTATGGCGGTCAGAGGTATGAATTCCCAATTCAAAAAAGATATTTCTCTTACTGAAAGTGATAAGATTATAACCCTTTCTACTTGTATGAATAATAAGAGTAAGCGTTTTATCGTTTCGGGGGTACTGATTTATGACAGTCAAAATCCCTGATTTTAAACACAAAAAGTTTATTATCGTTTTAAGTATAATACTGTCGGTTGTAGTTGTAGTTACTGCTACAGTTGCAATATTTGTTAAAATAGGTGAGGCAAAGCTTCGTCAAGAGCTTACTTTTGAAGATGACGGTCTTACTGAAGACAATGCTTACCAGGATGTTGATGAGGTATTTTACGGCGGTAATACTTATGTTTATAACGACGATTTAATAAATATTCTTTGTGTCGGCGTTGATAAAGCTAATAATACTGACCGTACAGACCGACAAGCAGATGCGCTATATCTTTTATCTCTTGATACTGATAAAAATCTTCTTAATGTTTTGGCGATATCACGCAATACTTTAGCCGATATCGATGTTTACGATATGAATAATGAGTTTTTGGATACAGAAAAAGCTCAGATATGCTTATCCTATGTTTACGGCAAGGATGATAAACAGTCAACCTTGCTTACCTGTAAAGCGGTTTCACGGTTTTTATATGATGTACCTATTAACGCATACTATACTGTGTTTATGGATGCTATTGATGAAATAGTAAAAGCGGTGGATGGGGTAGAAATAGTCATCCCCGATGATATGACAGCTTTTAATCCTAAATGGAAAAAGGGTAAAAAGGTTATGCTTAACGGCAGTAATGCTTTAAAGTTTGTGCAGTATCGCGGTGAAACCCATGCACCAAGACTTGAAAGACAAAAATTATTTATAAGTAGTTTTATAAAACAGGCTAAAACTGCTTTTAAGAAGGATATTTCTGTTCCGATAAGATTGTATAAAAGTATTGCTAAAAATTCGGTAACAGATATTGATGCTTCTAGAATATCATATTTAGCTATGCAAATGGCAGATGCAAGCTTTAAAATGCATTCTATAGAGGGCAAAACAGGCTTTGATGGTATGTATGAAACCTTTATGGCGGATGACATAGCCCTATATGAATTGGTTTTAAATATATTTTATATAAAGACAAATTAAAAGGAGAAATTAAAAATGAAAAAGGTATTGGCACTTTTATTGACTCTGGTATTTGTTGCGGCTATGGGAGTTACTGTTTATGCGGTACCCTCTGCAGAGGCACAGGGCATTATTTCGGGTGTTACTGTTGTTGACGACAACGACAACGAAGTTAATTTTTCACTCAAGAAAATTGACAGAAAGGTTGACAAGAATTTCAGCAATACTTTAACAGGACTTAAATCCGAAAAAGGCGACAAGTCCCTTAAGGTTGTAGGTCACTATGATGTTGAAATAGATGATGAGCCTGAATATCCGCTTACAGTTTCATTGAAGGTTTTAGGCATTTCAAACACTTCTTCAGTTTATGTTTTGGCTCAAAGTGGTGACGGTGTAGTTGTAATCACACCTACCATTGACGGTAACGAGATTACCTTTACTGTTGATGAAGAATTCCAAAAGCTCGCAATTGTTACAGACGGTAAAACCGCAACTAAGGTTGAAAAAGAAAACGATGTTTTATCTCCCCAAACAGGCGATATGAGCGTATATGTTGCTATAGCTGCATTTATTTCTTTAGTAGCTATTGCAGTTCTTCCTAAGAAGATTAAAGACTAATTTAACAATTAAAAGCATTGTTTTTAATAGTATTTGTTTTATCTTTAATTAAATAAAAATTTATACTACAAAAATGGCACACTCCGTAAGGAGTGTGCCTTAGTTTATATTTGGGTTGGTTAGTTAATACGAAGCATTTTTTCAAGTTTTGGAAATGCAGGTGTTGGGTCGAAGATTTTATTTATAATCCTACTCATTAAAGCGATAATTGGTGAGTTAATAGCCGTGGTGACAAGTGTTCCAAGACCTATACTATGGAACGACGAATACCCAATAGTTGAAAAATTAAACATTTTTGCATCTCCAAAAAGAGCGAATGCAAGAGCAATTGAAATAACAAGTAAAGAAATATCAAATAACCATTTAACCTTATTGATATTAAGGTTAAAACGGGACGCAATTTCGGCTACAAAAAGTTCGTAAACTTGAAGCGGCATATAGGTGTGAAAGAAGCAAGCAACACCAAATGCGGTACATATATCACCAACAATCAACATAAACCAACGAAGCCATATCGCATTAAATGAAAATCCTGAGAGTAAAAACAGAAAAAAGTTTAGAGTATACCCATATACAATAGCTGCCGCAAAAGCGAGTAAATACCGCCAATTAAAACGGCGGATTATAAAGCAAAGAACAATGAGTATAATCCCTTGAATGAGGTATTCGGTCATACCAACTGAAAAACTGCTCCAAAGCGGTGCTATTGCTTCGAAAATCACAAAAGCAGGGGCGGCAATCATTGATACCCCGAGATTAGCTTTTGAGCATATCGAAACACCTAAAGCAACAAATATCGTTCCAAGTAGCCAAAGAAGTTCTGATGATTTTGCTATTTTTTTCATAAAGATGCCTTTCAATATTTTCAAAACTATTACTGATTATATCAAATTTAATCTTAAAAATCAATCAATATATTTTTCAATAATATTGGATTTTGATGAAGCATAAATAATTATTAAAATTTATTCATCCTCTCTGAGAGAGCTGAATGACTCAAGTTAACCATTTTCTTTTTAAGAAACAGAGCCAATATTATGCAAAATTACTATTTACTTTTTTACTAAAATAGCTATAATTATTTTAGTGAAAAGGAGATGCCTTATTTTGAAAAGTTTTTATCTTAAACCAAAGTTTTTTTCTGTTATTAAAAATTACTCAACAAAGCAGCTTGTAAGTGACATTATTGCAGGTGTTATAGTTGCGATTATAGCTTTACCTTTATCAATCGCCTTAGCATTAGCTTCAGGTGTTGAACCTGCTTGTGGTATTTATACCGCAATCGCGGCGGGATTTTGTGTTTCTTTTTTTGGCGGCAGCCGTATACAAATTGCAGGTCCCACAGCGGCTTTTGCCTCAATAGTTGCAGGTATTGTTGCCACTCATGGTATGGACGGGCTTTTTATTGCAACTATTATTGCAGGTATAATGCTTATTTTAATGGGCGTTTTTCGATTTGGCTCTCTTATCAAATTTATTCCGCATACAATAACAACCGGTTTTACAGCAGGTATTGCTGTTACAATTTTTATCGGTCAAATAAAGGATTTTCTCGGTATTACATATGCTGATGGGGTAAAGCCCATTGAAACGATAGAAAAAATTGAAGCGAATATTGAGTTTATGGGTAGCTTCTCTTGGCAAGCACTTATAGTAGGCGCAGTCAGTCTTGCAATACTTATAATTTATCCTAAATTTGAAAAAAGATTGCCACCTTCATTAGTGGCAGTTTTGGTAGGCTCTTTGATGGTCGCATTCCTACCCGGTTTTGATTCGGGGGTATATACTATCCGAGACCTTTATACTATACCTTCAGGGCTGCCTAAGGTGGATTTTGGCAATATAGATTTAACCTTTGCAAAAGTATCGGAACTTCTACCTAATGCTTTCACAATTGCGGTTTTAGCTGCTATTGAATCTTTGCTTTCTTGTGTTGTGGCTGACGGTATGGTTAACTCACGCCATAATTCAAATGCTGAGTTGGTTGGTCAAGGTATAGGTAATATTGCATCTGTGCTATTTGGCGGTATTCCTGCAACGGGTGCTATAGCAAGAACGGCAGCAAATGCGAAAAACGGAGGTAGAACTCCGGTGGCGGGTATGGTTCACGCTATTGTGCTTTTGTTAGTGCTTTTATTCCTTATGCCTTATGCGGGACTAATTCCTATGCCAACTATTGCCGCAATATTATTTATGGTTGCTTACAATATGAGTGAATGGAAAAAATTTGTTTCTATAGTAAAAACTGCGCCAAAAAGCGATATACTAATTCTTATTGCAACCTTTGCACTTACGGTTATTTTCGACCTTGTTGTTGCAATTGCTGTAGGTATGGTACTTGCCGCTATGCTATTTATAAAGCGAATGAGTGATGAAACTTCGGTTAATGGTTGGAAATATGTTGATCCCGATACAGATGCAGATAGCATAGAACTTAAGGTTGTTCCTAAAGATGTACGAGTTTACGAAATAAGCGGTCCATTATTCTTCGGCGCCGCAGATAAAATTCCCAATATTATTCTCAAGGATTATACACGTTGCCTTATTTTGAGAATGCGTGCTGTACCTTCACTTGATTCAACTGCACTTAACGCACTAGAGTTACTTTATAAAAAGTGCAAAAATCAAAATGTAATACTGATTTTTTCACATGTTAACGAGCAACCTTTACAGGTTATGCAAAAATCAGGCTTTTATGAAAGGGTAGGAAAAGATAATTTCTGTAATCATATTGATGAAGCACTTAAAAAAGCCGGCGAATTAAGCAAACAATAAAAATTATAAGTTTATATTTAAAAAGACCTTGCTTTGTGACAAGGTCTTTTATGTTGGAGGTTGAATCCCTTTCTCCATATAAAAATTAAAAGAGAGCAATACCTTCGGTATCACTCTCTTTTAATTGGCACGCTGAAAGGGATTCGAACCCCCGACCCTCTGCTTAGAAGGCAGATGCTCTATCCAACTGAGCTATCAGCGCATA
>JAZQYX010000012.1:0-23857 GCA_045633725.1 Acutalibacteraceae bacterium
AACATCATAATTGTGGCAAAAAATAGTATATTCAAATACATATCGCACATCGGCTTCAAGGTATGCCCTTTGCACAATGTGTTTACCACTACCGCCACCTATCTTAAAGTAAAGCATCTTATCTGGATTATCAATTATAGGAGTAATATCCTTTTTGTCCGAAATAATATATTCACCGGATACAGCAGATAAATCAACCAAACCGCCTACATGTTTTACAGTTGCGCTTGGGTCTGTTCCTTGAAGAGTGTAGGCAGTAGCATTATTCTTTATAGCCAGTTTGCCAGGATCTGCAGTAAAGGAAGCAAAATCAATGTCATCAGCAACGTTTGTGATATACCATTTGCCACCCTGTACTTCAAGATTTTTAAAATTAAACTTTGTATTGTAAGGCAATACAATATCATCATCAATAATTACACTAAGCGTACCCTTGAATTCTGCGCCCGAACCAACTTCTACAACTGAGAAGCCTAAAGCTTGTTTAACAACAACATTGATGTTACCTTCATAAATATTAGGCGTATTAGCATCTCGGCCCGAACCTTCATTACCAAATTTAAGACCTAAAGCAGAATCAGGATTATCCCAAATAATGTTAAAGTCTCCAGTAGAAGTATGGCTATGATAAGCCGCATAGAAGTTGAGAGAATTAGTTAATAACTTACCTTTAACAATAAGAGTCACATCATCAATACGTTTTTTGCCTGCCGCATTAGCCCAAAAATAAAATTTTGGTGCTGTAAGAATAGCATCTGATTCAATTGTTAAATCATACTCATTTACCTTAATTTCTCCACCGCTAGATGTAATCTCTAAATGGGTATTTTTAAGAATAGTTTTTGAACTTAATGTAACACCAGTAGAAAGAAGATGAGCCTGTTCGCCAGCTTCAGATGAAATTATAATAGTTGGTTTAACGGTTATAGTATTACTACCCCATTCTGTATCTGAACCAGAAGGTAAATAAATAGTTACCACATCTATTTCAGATAATCCGTCAACTGCAATAAGACGAATAGCATCAGCATAGGTCTTTACAGGGTTGTTCTTAGTACCTAAACCTTCAGGACGTGTACCTGATACTACCTCAGCACCATACTCTGTGTTAACATAATAGTATCTATATTCGGGTTCTCTGTCTATAGCAACTGTATATACACCGGGTTCAAGAGTTAATGTACCAGTTAAACCATTTGCACCATTGTAAATAGTAGTCGCATTTGTTTCCACATTAGTAACTACGATCTTATGCTCTGCATTATCAAGGTTAACTGTGTATACACCCTTAGTATCAGTGACTTCTATTAGTGAAGATTTACCTGAAATATTATTAAGTACCCATAACTTATCTGAAGGAATATTGGTAAGACCAAAATCTGCAGGAATAATTTTAGATGAACTTGAATTTAAGATTTGGAAATAACCATTTTCACCAAATTGAACCTTTGTAGCATCACGGAAGCTAACACCGGATGCAGATTTAATAGTCAGATTTAATGCCTTATTATATATGCCGTTACCACCAGATGAACCTAAACGGAACTTAGGAGTTTGAGAAGAATTATCGTATATGATATTTACGTTACAGTCATAGGTTGCTTTAGTACTATCAGCACCTATATAATAATTCTCAATATCGATTTTAGTATTTATTGTAAAATCCTTTGTAAAATGAGGAGAACCTGAAGAATTACCAATAATAAAGGTGGAACGAAGAGGTTTACCGCCATAAAGACAACCGTCACCGATTGTTACATTATAACCCATACAACAGAAATTGCGATATCCGTTTGAATCGAGATCGCCAGCAAAATAAATTTTAATATTAGTAAACTCAGTATCGCCGCCTAAACGTACACTTTCACCTGTACCAACAGTAGCTTCTTTATTTGTATTGGATGTAACAAAAAGTTTAAAATCATGATTAGGAACAGCAATAGAACCATTTTTATCAACAGCACCAAAAGTAACTCTTTCAGTTCCTACAACCTTAATTGTTACTTCGTCACCTGCAACATAACCGTCTACTATAGCTTTTTCAATAGCTGCACTAACACTATTTAAAGGCGAATCTGCAGAATCACCATCACCATTACCATTAGTTTTAATATAGTAAGTACCTCTTGCAGGAATCTTTTCAGCAGTAAGATTCCAAACACCGGCAGGAAGTGTTAAAAAGCCTTCAACCGGCTCAACAACAATATTCGAGTCAGCAGCGTTTGTTGCTTTAATATTTAAGAAATTAACAGTATCTACTGCGAACTTACCTTTTTCATCAGTAGCATCAATTAAAGAAGTAACGCTAAGCTTATTATTTATCACCCAAAGCTTATTTGGATCAATATCAGCTAAATCGGTTAAAGCAAGTTCCGTTGGGGTTGTATTAAATATTTGCATATAACCATTATCGCCAAATACAACCTTATCGCAGTTGCTAAAAGCAACCGAATTAACGGTTCTAACTTTAATATTTACGGGCGCATTAAATGTTGTAGTACCATCATTAGCGCTCATAGAAAATTCAGGCGAGCCCTCAGCAGCATTATAAAGTACATCAACTGCACCATAATAAGTAACATTTCCATTGATATTGCCTAATCCGAAGTTCTTAATAGGAATATTTGATACAACAGAAACCGGCTCGGAATAAATTTTATCACCACTGGTATTACCAAGGTTAAAACCAGACTGTTCTTCTATGCCTAGAAACTGTGAAGCTCCTGTAAATGTTACGTTATGGCCGTCTGCTGTCAAATTATTAAATGAACTGCCAAAGTTAACCTTAATGCTATTAAACTCGGTATCGCCACCTAATTTAATAGGAGTTCCGTTGCCCACTGTACCAACTGTATTAGCAGAATTAGAAGTAATAGCAAGCTTAAAAACATGCGCGGGCAACTCATTTTCTGAAGCCGACCAATTAATTGCTTCTTCACCAATAACTTTTATAATAACAGTATTATCTGACGTAAGCGCCTTATCGCCAGTTATACTATTGGCTAGCTCAATAGCCTTGGCAATGGTCTTTAAGGCTTTACCCTTTGTTGCGCCGTTGTTATTATTGTCGTCGCCATCTTTTTCACTTACAAAATATGTCTTATCATTCACAGCGGCCGATACAGTACCTAAAACACACGCACACGCAGAAAAGACAATTAAAAACGTGAGTAAAAGACTTAATACCTTGTAGATTTTCTTTTTCATAAAAATCTCCTTTCCAATTTCTCCTACAAAAATTAATAAATGAAATTAAATTATTCCCATTTTTTAACGGCGTAATTCTGATACAATACATATACTGTACCTATAATAGCTAAAACTATTACAAAATAAATCCATAGCATTGCCGAGCTTAAGCCAAACTCTTGTGACAAGATTTTTTCATACGCTACTGAAACAAGTTTGTTATCCAAACTTACGAATAACTCAATCATTGTATAAATCATTACAAGAGAAATTATATGTCTAAGACTTGGAACCGTAATAAGCCAAAATTCTTCCCACTTATTAGCGCCCTCAATTTTAGAAACCTCATACATAGAAGCAGATATACTTTGTAATCCCGCAAGGAAAAGTATTGTTTGAACACCACATTGCCAAATTAGGTTGATGGTATTTGAAAGTAAGAATGTTAATATCGGAGAAATTTGTTCAGGAATTCCAAGACCTGCAATTATTTCAGGATAATTTATAAGGCTTTCTGTTCCTTGACCTGAAGAAAAAAGCGGTAATTGAACAAATTCACTATTAAGTTGGTCCATAACTACCGAGTTTGCGAAAATAATCGGTATAAAGAATATTGCTCTAAAAACTGTTCTTCCCTTAAATTTTTGATTAAGCAATACTGCAAGTATTAAGCTTAATGACATAATAATCGGTAAAGAATAAAACATCATACCAATAGATTCGCTTAGATTATTAACATAATTAGGATCGACGGTAATTAACTCATTAAAATATTTGAAACCAACAGCCTCAATTTGTACCTCACCTACTGCAATTGTAACATCGCTAAATGCATAAAAGACAGAAGTTACAAGAGGGATAACAAAAAATAATAGCAAACCTAAAATCCAGTGCGCTACGAATGTATAACCCGCACGGTTACGCACCTTTTCAAGGCTATTAACACGTTTTTTAGCCATATTACCCCTCCTAACCTATTTTATATTCGAAAGGTTGTAAACTACCTGCGGGGCTTTTTACAACATTGTTCGAAAGATTTGTATAAATTACAACGCCATTACTGAAAACAGATTTAGCTAAACCTTTTGTTAACTTATATTCAGTTAGTGCTGCTCCGTTTACTTTGTTGTAAACGGATATAAAATCATCATCAATCAAGGTTTTCTTGATTCTATCATCGTTATCAACAAACACAGTTTGATAAAGCTTATATTCGCCTAAATCATCAGAATCATCAATATATGTATCAGTAATATAATATCCTAAGCCCATTCCGTATGCAACCGACTTAGCAACCGCTTTTTCTAAATTAGCCTCACTGTTAACGGGGTCGCTGTAGAGTGGCTTATAAGAGCTGAATACCATTTGATAAAACGGAATCTCGTAGTCAAATACATTATATTCGCCTGAATTTAGCGGAATATCGAATATAATATCAGCGGCTGCAGCAGCATAAGCGTTTGCATCCGAAACGGCAGTTTTGTAACCTTGTTTTTTAACGTTATCTAAAATATCTTTAACTTCCGTTTCAATAAGATTGCGATTGATGTAAGTATTATCTTTATAATCCGAATAAGCATACAAACCAAGTGTAGACAAACTTACACCTGTTGCAGAATATTTATTAGCCTTTTTAAGCGCCTTATTTACGGATTTTGATAAATTAAATCTACTAATTGCATAATAAGCATTATTTTTATCTTGTACTCTTGTTGGAGTTGTCGGGAAACGTTCTGCCTTATAACCTATAGCGGTTTTTGCTACATCACCGGTTAAAGAGAAACCATTGCCTGACTTTGAATATGTTACAACATCAAAATCTAAGAAAAGATTAATATCTTTGCAATAATCAATAAGAGAATTTAAATCCTTTTTACTACCATATTCGGAAGGAAAACTACTTCCGCCGGCAATCGAGCCCGGACGTAAACCGTTATCGCTGTATCCTAAAAGTCTTACTTGCGGTAAGACACCTATTTCTTTACTAAGATTTTCGAGAATAGACTGCGCTTCACTAAAAGTTGTAAGCGGATTAATCTTTTTGTAAGGTATACCAAAGAAAGATTTTGTAGTATTAGTACCACCTAATAAAGTAACACTATACGGCGAAGAAGCAATTTTGCTCTTAGTGAGAAGTCCTTTTTCTACAAGATAGGACTGATATCTTCTAGCCATACCATTATAGTTTGCATCATCTCCAAATAATGGGTAATACGAAACCTTAAAGGTTTGACCTGAAATATCGTCATTAGGACGTTTTGTAATTGTGGACATGTTCTGACCGTAATACTCTCTTTTAAAAGTATCGTATCCACGAACATAGAAATCGGGATAAACAACAGAATAACCTGTTCTGCTGTTAGAAGCGTTAACAGTAAGTGTGGCAGAACCTGCGGCACTCTCAATTACAGCAAGCATTCCCTTTTCGGCGTCATAAGCACCGAATACAGGCATACGAAGCGGAATATTATCTATTTTATCCATTGGGATACGGTTAGTAATATCATCACCATACATTGTACCGGTATATTCTTTTACACCTTCAACATTTTCGGCACAATTTATAATAGCACCGGTACCTGTAGGCACAAGAATATTTGAAGCCTTGTCATTCTTAACTGCTCCAAGGTTAGTCATAAAGCTCACTGATACAAGCTTAAATTGCTTACCTTCTTCTAAAATATCAGCGCTATTAACACTTATCTCGATATGGTCTTCCTTAAGTACATAATCAACAGGAACAGCAATTCTATACTGCTCAAAGAAGTAGTATACACGAATACCACCATCAATTACGCCACAGTACAAATTGCCCGCTTTAGTACCATCATCAAGATATGTATCCATTACGGAAGCACTAGTAATTGTTGTCCAATCAAGTGTTTTATTATTGAAAACAGTAATCGAAATCGGGCTCATACCATTAGTTCCGACAGAACCATCTAAGTATCCGTCATAAATAATATCCGACCAATATTTACCGTCCTTAGATTTATATAAAACCGCTTTAGCATCGCTATCCCACGCTAATTCGTAATTATCATTAGAAGCAAGTACTTGAGACTCTAATATTTTTTCACCATAGCTTTTATATGCATTTTTGCTTGTTTCTTTTCCGCAACTTGCGAAACAAACAACTATCAAGCAAAGTGCCATAACTAAGGCTAATACGCGAAGTATCTGCTTTTTGACAATCTTCATTTGCATCACCAATCCTTTGAATTTAGAGTATCAAATACATATTACCTGTAAACTATTTCCTCGAAGACTTCTGCTATAAAGGAAATGAACTGTTCAGCCAAAATACCGCACATAAGAACAACGAACACTACAAGTATCATAAAAAATACAATAACGATTGTTGTGGCAAGCACTCTAAAGAAATCAAAATCGTGTATCTTTATAAGCGCAATGGCCAACATAAATAATGTGTAGATTAAAACAACAGTTTCAATACCGCTTATAAGACCAGAAGTAGCCAAAGGCAACATATTTGTAAATATCACCTTTAAGAACAAGAATAAAACCCAAGGCATTATACAATAAGAGGTTGAAACAAATATATCCTTTAACGAACCCTTACCTTCAAACATTGAACATACAAGCCAGTTAGATACAGACCATAAAAGTATTAGACCTATTGTAGAGAAAACTGTAAATAATGAGTTGTAGTTTCTAAGCAATATATTTGAATAAAGGAAACCGGTAGCAGTTACATTTAGAACCGATGCAATATAGAAAAGTATTAACAATACTATCGCAATCGGTACAGAACCCATATTCTTATATTTTAACTCATCGAAGCTATTAAACGGATGGAACGGAACGTTAAAAAGAAGCTTTAATTTCTTGTTTATAACAATTTTTTTGCCACTTTTCTTCATTTTGCGAGAAATAAATATAATAGCTACTATTATTGCTAATATTATGAATACAATAACTCCGAAATAATCGGCAACAAAGTCTGAAACTATTTTGTTCCAAGCTAAATCATAAACAGAATAGTCACAAGCAATTTTTGCTGCTTCAAGTGCCTTATTAAGTTCGCCCTGATTGTAATAAACCATTGCCATACCACGATAAGCTAATTGGCAGTTACGGTTTTCTGCAAGAACCTGTTCCCACATTTTAGCGGCATCATCATAGTCACCCTTCAGGTAAAGTGACTGTGCCTTACGAATAAGATTACCATACTTTGTAGGTTTGAAAACAGTTATTGAATAATCATCATTATCAGCCACTAATACATCATCATTACCATTTAAAGTAATGGCGATTGGGTTGGTGAAGAGACCTAATTGTTCACCTTCTCCGATACCACCACCGAAAGTAGACATAAGGTTACATTCAGCGTCATAAATTGAAATCTTACCGTGGCCGGTTTCAAGAGCAAAAATGTATTCATCAGAGCTTGAAACAATAGAGTCAATCGACTGACCGCCCGCACCCCATTCAACAGAAGTCTCAGTAAAGTTCACTGTTGAAGAAGATATAATTTCACCCTTAAGAGATCTTTTATAAAGAATATTGGCACCATTGTGACTAATCTTTTTAATTTGACCTGTTTCTTCTTGAACAACAAATGATCCTGCATTGGTAGCAGCTGTACAGGTTATCATAAATCCTTGTGTATCAAATGTAAAGTCAGTAAATGAATACGGCAAGGTTCTACCAGAATAATCTCTTTTTTCATCTGTACCTGTAAGCTTATCCCATAAAAATGAAATAGTATCTAAGGCTGAACTTTTAACGGTATTAGGACCATAAAAACCCATAAATTCATATTCCGGTGTGTACATCAACGCGCCATAATAACAACCCTTTGAGAGAATATATGTATATCCATGTGTGTCTTTAGCGATAGATGTAGGTTGGAATTGGAAATCTTCTGGGATTAAGTCCGAGACCGGTCTTTCAATTATCGATTTTAAAACGCCTTTTTTATTCAAAATCAAAATGCGTTCATTTTCTGTATCAGAAATATAAATATTTCCCTCATTATCGGAATATACACCTTCAGCACCCTCATAATCAATTTCGTTGCCTTCTTTATCAACAACTTTAATTAGAGTTGCCTTAGTATAGTTTTTATTAATTTTAATTAGTCTTGATTCGCCACCGCATAAAAGTAATATGTCGTTGGATTTGGAATAAAAAATGTCAGATATACCCTTAAAGTTCTGATCAAGGCCGAAGTCAGAAGCCAATAATTTATCTGTAGCTTCATACATTTCACGTGTAAGACGATGTTCCTGAGCATTACCGGGTACATCAACCTTAATATAGGTTTCGCCCACAGCCGAAGCTGTAAAAGTTGCGCTTAAGAGCACAAATACAAGAACAATACTCGCTATGATTTTCTTTAACAATCTGTTTTACCTTCCTCTCATAGTAAGATTATTCCTTAATACCGGAACTACCCATAGTTTCTAATACATTACTTTGAGTAACTAAAAATACCAAAATCGGCGGAATCATTAATACAACAGTAATCGCCATAGAGCTACCTTGACGCGCAATACCACCGGCAGCAACCGAGCTCATAACATATGGTAATGTTTTAAGTTCTTCGCTGAAAATTGTACCGCCGGGAACTATCGACCACATTCCTTGGAATGCGAATAGTAAAACCGTCATAATGGCAGGTTTCATAATCGGCATAACTATTTTCCAATACATTGCAAAAACACCTGCACCGTCGATACGTGCTGCTTCAAGAAGTGAATCATTAACACTAGCGTCCATAAACTGTTTCATAAGGAAGCAGTTAACGGTAGAAGCTAACGCAGGAAGTATATATACCCAATATGTATCAATAATACGCATTGTTGAAAAAATCAAGTATTGCGGAACACCAAGTGTAGCACCGTTATAAAGCATCATTGTAGTAATGAGTTTAAAGCTAAACTTAGCACCCTTAATTTTTGATTTTGAAAATGTGAATGCCGCCATCGAACCAACCAAAATTGAAACCACAACAGTAACAACGGTTATAAACAAGGTATTAAAGAAATATCTTGAAAGCGGAATCTGCAAGTTACTCAATAACGCAGGTAAAACCCTAAAGTTATCGAATGTAGGACGTGCAACCCAAAATCGTGGGGGGAAAATAAGTAGTTCCTCCAAGGGTTTTAAAGATGTAATAATACAATAGAATAACGGGAATACCGTGAACAAACCAAATAATATAAGTATAGTAAAGTAACCGATATTACCGGCTGTTGAACGGGTAAACTTTCTGTACTGAGCACCCTTAGCCAAAATTTACAACTCCTAACTTTTGTTTATAAAACAAATTCATTTTAATAATTAATTATCGCTCTTACCTATCAGGTTAAGTAAACCGCCTATTAGGTAACGGAATATGATAATTATGATGAATAGTAATACGGACAATGCCGCAGCATAACCCATTTCGTACCTGGTGGTACCAACGTCACCTATGTACTGCACAAGGGTATCAACTGAGTTGCTAACACTAGGGTAGCCTGCAAGCGAGGTCTGAAGAGAGCCCATTGAGAAGGCGCTCTGAATTTGCATTACGGCACTAAACAAAAGAATTGTTTTCATAGAGGGCATTGTGATATACCATAATTCGTGCCATCTTGTTCTAATACCATCAATAGCGCCAGCTTCATATAATTCGGTGTTTACATTCTGCAAACCTGCGATGTTAGCAAGGAATGAAGTACCCATACTCATCCAAAGCTGAATGCAAACGATAAGAGTAAAGTTATATGAAGTACTTTGGAACCACTGAATAGGTTCAGTTACAAGACCAAAGCTTATAAGAATGTTATTTACATAAGCGTAAGCGTCGCCCGAGAACATAACCTGGAAAATGTAAAGTGCGTTACCTACAAGCGAGGGAACATAGAAAATAAAGGTTAAAAGAACGCGGATAGGACGCGGAAATTCGTTAATCATCCACGCCATCAAGAACGCTAATAAGTAACCGCCAGGGCCAACTAATATACCAAATTTAAGTGAATTAGCAAGCACTGTAAAGAATAATTCATCTTCGGTAAACATTCTGATATAGTTACCAAAACCTATAAAAATTGGGGTTGAAACCATATCATAGTCAAAGAAACTAAGTACCATTGATGAAATAATCGGTATAACCGTGAACAAACAGAAAACCAACATAAATGGTGACATAAACAAATAGAATGATACGTCATCGCTCATGAGTTTCTTTTTAGTTAAGTTCGGGCTTTTTTTCAAAATTTTCGCCTCATTCCAAATTTAATTCCAAAATTTAAAAGATTATCCTCTGTTAGTATATTGCTTCCATTTTCTAGCAATTTCGTTGTTAGCTTCGGCGCCAAACTTCATCATCATATCTTTAGTGTTTTTGCCGTTACTTACAACGTTCCAGTAAGCTTGATAAATAGAACGTTGAACATAGTAGCTACCGGGATATTCAGGAATTTCGGTAACGTAGTTTCTTGCATCAACTAAAGCTTCAAGAGCGCCGTCGTCCCAAGTAAGGCTTTCAAGAGCTTCTTTATTAGATACAGCCACACGGCCTGAAGGACCTAAGATAGTTTCAACGTCGTTAGAGTAAGAAAGCTGAGTATCAGCGCTGGTCCACCATTTAAGGAATTCCCAAGCCTCGTCTTCCCTACCGTTTTCTGCTGCCATTTTAAGCATTGCACAGGCAGTACCTGTGCCTGCATCGGTGTGGTCAACAGTACCGTCTTCTTTTACAGTACCGGGAATTTTTGTAAAGCCCCATAAACCATCAATTTCAGGAGCAGCAACCTTTAAGGTTGTGTAAAGAGTATATGCGGATATACCAAGCGGAGTAGTACCTGTACGGAAACGGTTATAGAAATCCATAGAAATCGGCACTTTAAGTTTGGTATAATAGTTAGTCCATTGTTCAAAAATCTCCGAAGAGAAGGAAGACTGCATTGTAGTGGACTTACCATCCTCAGAATAGAGATTATAACCATTTTGTAACAATAAGGTCGGGTACATACTGGTAACTGCAGTACTTGCCGGCATACAAACATTCATATTGTTACGCATTAAAAGTTTAGTAGCGAGTTGGAAATCTTCCCAAGTTTTCGGAACTTCAATTCCATACTCAGCAAGTATATCCTTACGATAGAACAATACATTGAATGACTGAGTATCAGGTAAAGCGTAAAGACCGCCTTTATACCAATAAGGAATATCTGCGCCTTTTTGGAACCTATCTAACACTTCCTCATAATCATCAAAGTTTGTAAGATCATAAAGAACGCCACGCATTGCAAGGTTTACAGGCTCGGTTCTACCGTGTTGTAAAACAACATCAGGACCCTTGCCCGAAAGTACCGCTTGAATAATAGTTGCGTTAACAAGCTTTAAGTTAACCTTAATACCTGTTTGCGGAGTAAACTTACGATCGATAAGTGCACTTAAAACTTGCGCTTGGTCACGACCCCAGTTTACCCAAATGGTGATGGAGTTTTCGTCGTCAAAATCTTCAAGCGAATATTCATCTATAAAGGACCAAATAAAACGCTTAACCGAAAATCCAATCTTTTTGAAAATATTATTTTTTTCAAAAGGTTCGCTTTCGGGAGCAGTTAAAGAGATTTTGTCAAGTCGCAATGGCATTGAACGTAAATCTACTAAAACAGAGGAAACTGAACAGTAGTTATTATAATATGTAGACTTATACTTGTGAGAGTCGTACTTATTTACTAACATTCGATTAACCGTTTGCAACATATTCTGAATTACAGAATAGTTAGAACCGGACTTTTCGCCTGTAATATCAAGTAATGCTTGGGCAGAGCTTTCAAGAAGAGTTTTTATCTTGGTTAAACGCTCTTCCATATCACCTATTTGTCTAAATAATTCGTAGTCACGATAAATATCAACAGTTTCACCGGTGATTTTTGTAATATCAACATAAAGGTCACCCATTTCGGCAACAGCCTCAGTAAGCTGTGTACGAACGGAGGACATATCAGAAGCGGTTACTGTTAATGAAATTGTATTAACTCCATCCTTAAGATAAACAAGATAGGGGTTTTCATTTTCATCAGCAAAGACGCCTCTTTGCCAGCTATCACCATATTTAAAGCCGATGTTTTCAGCCTCTTCAAAAGGTGATTCGCCGTTAATTTTAAGTGAACGATAGGTTTTAGAACCGATTACCGAGTTTTGACGGAATGCAAAACCTAACTGATAATAACCCGCCTTCATCTCGGGTGTTTCCCAAACAATTGTATCACCAACAGTAGACCAGTTATTACCAATATAATTAATTACACGTTTTTCGATATTATTAGGAGTTACATCCAAAGAACCTGTTTCAGAACTACCTACTAAGAAATAACTAGATTTAGCAGTAGCCTTTTCGCCTTCAATAATAACAGGCTCACCGCTATAATATTGTGACTCATCGGGAGCAGAATATTTTTTTGAAGAAGCAGTTGCTGCAAACTTAAAGTAGTCAATCTTTATTTTACCTTTTTTGGGAATAAGGGTTACAGTATGTTCACCTTTTGTAAGATTTACCATAAATCTTTCGGTAGCTTCTAAAGCGTCGTCGAAGGTTTCACTATAAAAATAATCGTCGTAGATTACCTGCTCAGGAACATACTCGTTACCTAAAGCATCGGAATTAACACCTTCCTTATCACGCCACATGCGTGGAAAAGCTAATTCCTTCATATTAGAATAAAGAGATTTGCCATCTATTTCAAGGCCTACAATAATATCTTCTAAATCAGAATCTAAAGATTTATAAGACATACCGATATAATATAAGCCGTCTTTTTCAACGTTAACATTAAATTCAATGGGCTCTTTATTCAAAGTAGCGCCATCCAAATCATAAATTACATCTTCAGAAGAATATTCAGATTTTGAATATTTTGATAAATATGTCGTATATGAATTTTTATCTTTTGAAGTTTTTATTGCAAGATCAGCAACAGGCTCTGCTGTTTCTGCATCACTCTCCGGTGCGGCAGTAACCAAAGCCATGCTTGATGTCAAGCACCCTATTATTACTAAAATTGCTATTAAACTACGTATTGCTTTCCTTTTCAAAATCATCATATCCTCATTTCAATAAAGTGAAAATAAATTTGAAACAATGTTTGTACTAAAAATATCGTGCCGAATACGGACCAAACATTAGAATCCGTTGCACCATTAGAACAAAAAAGTTGGTCCCCTGCCTCCCATTACGGGAGGCAGAGATTGTTTTTAATTAGACTTAAGTCTTATTTTCTATACCAATAAACAGTTGCATTAGGTTCAAATTCAGCAAATGCTTTTAAGGTTTCTTGCTCGTTGGTTGCTGAATAATTTGTAGTTATTTGAGTATCAACATCCGTCCAAACCATAGCTCTTGAAGTTAAAGCAGTTGTCCAACGAAGGCTTTGTCTTAGGTAAAATACATTACCAACACGTTTAAAGTTTTTGTATTCATCATAGCTTAAAATACCAAACTTATACATATGAGTACCTGGACAGTCAATAATGTTATTACTATAGGACATACTCTTAAGCTGACCTAAATTCATACCGCCAAATATGAGACCATCAATACCACGGATACCACCATCGTCAGTACGTGTTCCCCAACCAAGAGCAGTAAAGCGTTGAATATTATTATTAGCTTGAAGGTTTACAAAGTTTGCAAGACCTGACTCTCCGATACCATCCCAAAATTCTAAGTCGGCATTATTATACTCGAAGAGGTTATTACAAACAGAAATATTTGCATAGTCTCCAAACTGTTTACTGTTATTACCCTGTGGTGAAACAGCAGTATCAAAGTTTTGATAAATCCAGCAGTTATTTACAGTAAATCCGTAACCACCGCACCATGACTCAACACTGTTACCAAAACGGTTAGTACCAACTACACCGCCTTGCCAAGAACCACCATTATAACCGATTTCACAGTTTGTTACAGTCATATTCTTGTTTCCATAGCTTGCATAAATCGAGTGTGTACCGCAGTAGCGAACAGTAAAATTGTCGAAAACTATATTTTCAGCATGGTTTGCAAACTTGATACCAATTGACGATTGTGAAGCCTCGATTGATTTATAAACATTAGACGGGTTACCTTTATCACAATAGATATAAAGTGTAGATGTTTCAGTATTTAAATAAAAGTCTGTATTTTTCTTAAGGTCACGAAGGCCTTGTTTTTGATAACCTATTTGTTTACCTTCATCAAAGAAGATACCGCCCGGGAACGCATATATATATGTTAATTTCCAAACGTTTTTCTTATTAGAAGGTTTCCAAATTTCTTGTGCTAAGTTTTTAGGTGAACCAAAAATCATTGGCTTTCTACCTTCGCCGTAAGAACCGTATGTAACGCCACTCACACAATCAAGGTTTTCAGTTAAACGCCACAATGAACCTCTTTCAAACAATACTGCGTCGCCAGGTTTAAGCGGAAGTGCATCTATAGCAAAGAGTGACTGTATTGGAGTTTTGGGAGATTTACCATCATTAGCGTCGCTACCCTTTGTAGAAACATAATAGATATCACCCTTAATATCATAAAGATCTAATGTATTAGGAGTATTTAGAATTTCGTCTCTACGCTTAATACGATCCTCTTCACGATATCCTACATAGCCTTTTTCATAGCCGGCGGGGTCAATTGCGTGGTCAATTTCAGTAGCGTCGATTCTTGTGCCAGTGGATTCATATTCATATTCAATGGTTATATTACCCTGTAAGGGATTAACAGAAGTATTACCTGTGCTAGTACCACTGCTTGGTTTGCCGCTTTCAAAACTTGTGTCGGAAGTAGCATCACCATAACCGTAATTATTGTCGGTATTGGTATCATTAGATGTGTCTGAAGAAGTACCATCGGATGAAGTATCATCAGATGGTGCTTCTGAAGAATTACCATCATTAGACTGTGATTGATTTGAAGAGGGATTAGAACTGGTATCAGTATCTTTTTTACAACCAATCATACCAACAAGTATTATAAGTACCAACAACAATGCTGCTATCCGTTTAAGACTTGCAATATTCATTTTTTCAGAAAGCATAATATTTTTCATTGTTGCTCTCCTCTATTTAAGTTTATTCAATATTTCGTTTTGTTCCTTAACCCATTTTTCATTAACGCCCTTATTAGAATCGATAAAACTCTTAGCTTGAGCACCGGTACACTTCTGAATAGAATTAATTCCATTTTGTCCAACTACATTAGGAGCTTCATAACCAAAATTAACAATCTTATTTTCTTGGTTCATACACCAGTTATAAACTTCAAGGTTTTGCTTGTTACCGAAGTAGGTATCTAATACATAGTTAGCACCGTCAAGGAAATATCTTAAGAAGTAAGGAACTGCTTCTACATTATCAGCACCCTTAGGAATACCATAAGCTTCAATTTCGCCATAGCCTTGATAGTACTTACCACCAAATTCCTTGTGTTCAGGAATTGGTACAAAGTAAAGGGTCTTATTAGCCTTAAGGTCACCAAAGTAAGCGTTCTTATTTCTTGCGTGTACAGTAGTACCTACATAGAATAGACAATCACCAGCATCGAAGAGTTCTTCACGACCTTGTCCAAATACCCAATCCTTGTAATAAAGATCGCACAATTCTTGGTGAACCTTTAACCATTCAGGAGTATTCCATCTACTTGCTATCTTCTTACCATCATAGTAAAGGTTTGTTAAACCATAAGAAGCAGCGTACGAAGGAATATGACCTTCACCAACAGAGCCGAATTTCATACCGTCGTCTATAGCATCTTTACACATTTCAATATATTTATCCCAATCCCATTTGCCAGCTTTCCAAAGCTTATATGGGTCTTCATAATTATACTTGTCAACTACTGCTTTGTTGTAGAACAATACATAAACACCTGAAACGTGCGTGTTTTGTAGTGTAGTACCATAGGTTTTACCACCAAAGGTTAAATTCTTCATCATATTTTGATCCCAAGCTTGATCAGTAAAGTCATACTTAGAAACTGAAATAGGTTGCATATTCTGAATAAAATCTAACTTAGCATAACCTATACGAACCACATTGGGAATGTTTTCACCTGAAGCAATCAAAGCGGGGAGCTTTGTATTGTATGTACCATAAGGAATTGTGTTCCAAGTAACTTGGATACCGGTTTGCTTTCTGAATTCATCCATAACTGCGGGTGCGCCTGTATATTCTGTAGCAGAATTCCAGTTATACATAGTAAGCTTTGTTCCACGAAGTTTTTTAGGCATTGTGGATAAAACTTCTTTCCAAGTCTTACCGCCTATTTGATTTTCTTTAGGAACATTAGTTGTTATGCTACCCGAATCTGTAGTTGTTGAGGAAGTCTTACCGCCCGAGCTTGTGTTTGAATTGTTGTTTGAAGCAACGTTCGAACTATTGTTTGAAGTACCATTCGAACTATTGTTTGAAGTAGCATTCGAACTGTTGTTTGAAGAAGTATCAGTTGAAGTTACTTCTTCTTGGGTTTGTGCATCAGCAAAGAAATCTTCGTTTACAGTTTGCTCTGAAGAAGTTTCCCTACCTTTATCACCACAACCTGCTACAGCAAAAAGCATACAAATTACCATTGCAAGTGCAATGATGGATTTTAATGTGTTTTTCATAATTTTTCTTTCCTTTCATTAATATATTTATAACCGCATTAGCGGGAATTTCTTAACCAACGATACCGCTTGTAGCGATACTTGCAACAAACTTACGTTGAATGAGCAAATAGAAAATAATTAGCGGAATTAAGAATATTAAACAACCGCACAAAAGAATCGGTACTTGAATATACGAAGCCATACCACCATCAATCCCAAGAGCAGTAACAACCGATGAATTATTAAAGTTTGAAAGTGCTACCGCGAAGGTTGGTAAATCTAAATACATTTGAGCTAAGAATAAATCATTCCAATGCCAAATTATAGTGAAAAGTAATACCGTTATCATAGCAGAACCGGAAGAAGGAAGAACTATTGTTAAGAATGTTTTCCATGGACCCGCACCATCTATCCAAGCAGCTTCTTCTAATTCTTTTGGAAGACCTCTAAAGAACTGTGTATATATGTATATAAACAAACCACCCTTAAGACCTACCGAAAGTAAACCCGGTAAATAGAACACCCAAGGTGTAGCTACTAAATTAGGAGTTAAGTCTTTACCAATTAAATCACCTATGAAGCCGAAGATACCCAAAAAGTCAAAATGGCTAAACTGTACATAGGAAGGAATAATTATCATCATTGAAGGAACAAGTATATTAAGAATCATAAGTCCATTAAGTAATGCTTGACCTTTAAACTTAAACCTCGCCATACCATAAGCGGCAACTGCACAGGTTGCAAACTGCATTAAAGCAGTTACTATTTCGTAAAATAATGTTCTCAAAAGTGCTTTGGGTATATCAAATACAATCCAAGCATTTGCATAGTGTTCTAAGGTGGGTTCTTTAGGAATCCAAGTTACCGTTGCGTCATAAGCATCAGCTACACCCATTATTGAGTTCATAATCATAAATAAGAATGGATAAACAAGAACATAACTTAGCGAAAAGAAAAAGGCATACCTAAATATATTCGCTACCACACCCGGAGCATTCTTTTTAACCAACATCTTACCTTTTTCACAGTCGACATTTTTAATAAAATTAGGCAACTTCATAAAGCTTCACCTCCTGTACATTGTTTTTTACAGTCTTAAATTTGTTTTGCTTAATTGACCGCACATTAACACCGCCTATTAAATTGTATAAAGCACAAGGCAATATTTGCACACATTACAATATTGCATTATTATTTACAATAACATTATATACTATTCGACAAATTAGCACAATAGACAATTGTTGCATATTTGTTGAAAATTGTTGCGATTTTTATTAAAAAAGTTAAAAAACTTTGCAATGTAACTGTTGAAATTATTTATTATTGAACATATTAACAAAAAAAACAGCAAAAATATGGAAAATAAGAACACCAAATAATAAAATACTTGCCAATTTAACGGCATTATGTTATCCTAATTACACAAAAAACATATTTTGAGGTACATTTTTATATGAAATATACGGGTTTACCTAATTATTATACTCATATCGCTTCCTATAGCCAAAATTCATTTATTACAATACACCAACTCGGCCGTAATATAAGCACACCGGGCTTTTCATATTCAAATTATAACAATAATTATATTATTTGGGTTGTACGCAATGGTAAAGGTGTTTTTGAAACCGGCGAAAAAAAGTATACTCTTTCTCGAAATGATGTTTTTTTAACTTTACCAAACGAGTTATCTATCCAGACGGCCGACAAACACGAGCCTTGGGAGCTATGCTTTGTTGAGTTTAACGGTTCGCAAGCAAAAGAACTTTTAGAAAAAACTTTTTTTAAAAGCGGTATACTCACTGCGACTTTAAAATCTGATATTTTAGCCAATGAGATTATATCATCGGCGATATTTTTAAACTCAATTACACCCAGCGAATTTTCTTTGCTCGAATTCTTTTTTAAATTTCTTTCTTTTTTGGATATACGAAGAGCATCACCAATTATTAGCGACGAGGAAAGTCAAAATAAATATGTTGCAGAAATAAAAAAATACATTCAAGCAAACTACCTCTTTCCTATAAAGATTTCTGATATTGCAAGCAAGCTTAACATTAACCGTTCTCACCTTTACCGAATTTTTAAAAATGAGGTAGGAACGAATGTTGAAGACTACATTATAAATATACGAGTCAACCATGCCAAAACCTTACTATCTACAACAAACCTTTCAGTATCGGCAATAGCGAGTGCGGTGGGTTATAAAAACTATTCAACATTTTTTAAAAGATTTAAATCTAATACAGGGCTTACCCCTAACGAATATCGTACAAACAACAAAAAGGGCTAATGAACAAAATTGTTCATTAGCCCTTTTATTAAAGCTTGTCTGCAATATCGTAAATTAGTTTTTCGGTTTTCTCCCAACCAAGACATGGGTCGGTAATAGATTTACCGAAAATATGCTCTTCCGATTTACAAGCGCCATCTTCAATATAGCTTTCAATCATAAGACCTTTAACCAGATGCTTAATATCACTATTATGATTACGGCTGTGTACAACTTCTTTGGCAATACGAATCTGTTCAAGATACTTCTTACCCGAGTTTGCGTGGTTAGTATCAACTATAACCGCAGGATTTTTAAGATTAGCTTTGGAATAAAGTTCATTTAGTACCACCAAATCTTCATAATGATAGTTGGAAACATTTTTACCTGCAAAATCTACCGAGCCACGAAGAATTGCATGTGTTAACGGGTTACCACAGCTTTGAACTTCCCAACCCCTGTATATAAATGTATGAGCCGACTGACCCGCTTTAATTGAATTCATCATAACACTAAGGTCGCCGCCTGTGGGATTTTTCATACCTACGGGCTCATCAATACCACTTGCAACCAAACGGTGCTGTTGATTTTCGGTAGAGCGCGCGCCAACCGCTACATACGCTAACAAATCAGATAAATAACGGTGATTTTCAGGGTATAGCATTTCGTCAGCACAGGTAAAGCCATAATCACGCAAAGCACTTAAATGCAAATCACGAATAGCTATAATACCCTTTAGCATATCAGGTGCGGTTTCGGGGTCTGGCTGATGCAACATACCCTTATACCCTTCCCCTGTTGTGCGCGGCTTGTTAGTATAAATGCGCGGTATAATTATAAGCTTATCCTTTACCTTATCTTCCACTAAACGCAAACGGGAAATGTATTCAAGGACAGGGTCCTTATGGTCGGCAGAGCAAGGGCCTATAACCAATATAAATTTATCGGATTCGCCTGTGAATACCGCCTTAATTTCTTCGGCTCTTTTTTTCTTTATATTAACCATTTCTTCACTTAAAGAATACTCGGCTTTAATATCTTTCGGTATGGGTAGTTTTCTATGGAAAATCATATTCATTTTTTATCACACCTTCTTATTAAATTCACAGCGGCGAGCAGTAGAAAGTCTCATCATATCACGCATTCCATCGCGGTCGTCATTATTTATAAAATCATATAGCTTATCAAATGTGGCGCGGTAGATATCCATTTGCTCGAGCAATACTTCTTTATTGGATAAAAACAGCTCACTCCACATTTCATCATTAATATTTGCAATACGGGTTAAATCTCTAAAAGAGTCACCGGTATATTCAACTAAATCAGGGTCATCATTTGCGCACATAAGCGATACTGCTATACAGTGGGTTAACTGCGATAAAAAAGCTATCATTCTGTCGTGCTTTTCCACCGATAATACCGCCACCTTTGAAAAACCTAAAAGCTCGCCTAAATTAGTGCAAAGTTCAATTGCTTCCTTAGTGTTCTTTTCGGTAGGGACAACAATATAGTTTGCGCCTTTAAAAATAGCATCATCACTATTCTCTACACCCGAGCTTTCCTTACCTGCCATAGGGTGTGCGGCGATAAATTCCACATCATCGCGAAGCATAGTCTGAATATCGTAAACAACGCAGGATTTTACACCTGTTACATCGGTAATTACCGCGCCGCTTTTAAAGTATTGCTGATTTTCTTTTATCCAATCTTTAAAAATGTGCGGATAAAGTGCAAAAACAACAATATCGGCATTGGCTATAATTTGCGGTTCAATCTCAGTGGTTCCGTAATCTATTATGCCGTGCTCTAACGCAAAGTCTACAGAAGACTGGTCCTTTGTAATGGCATTTACCTGAAACCCTAACTTTTTAAGTCCCTTAGCGTAACTACCGCCCAAAAGACCTAAACCTACAATCAATATGTTTAATTTTTTAATCAGTTTCATTTAAATCAATACCTATTTGAGAAATTATTTTATAGAATAACGGAAAACTTTTTGCTACACTTTCGGCACCTTTTATACTACCGCCCGTAATGGTTAAAAGAAGCGTTAAAGCCATTGCAATACGGTGGTCGTTATGGGAATCTAAAAACGTAGTAGGTTTCTTGAGTTCACCATTCCTTACTATTACCGAATCATCATTCACTTCGGTTATTATACCGAATTTTGAAAGCTCCTGCTTCATAGCTGTTGCGCGGTCGCTTTCCTTAATTTTAAGACGTTTTGTACCTGTGAATTCTGCGCCACCATAAAGAGTGGACACCGCAAAAAGCACGGGGGCTAAATCGGGGCAGTCAGATAAATCGAATAACTTTTGTCCGTTTTTTAACCTTTCAAAAATGTCTTTATAAATGTGGTCACCTTGCAAGGTGTTTTTATTTAAGCCGGTTACAGTTACATTACCGCCTAAGTAATTAAAAGCTTCCAAAAATGCGGCATTGGAGCAGTCACCTTCAACAACATAATGCTGTGAAGAATATTCACTATCACCCTTAATATAAAAGGTGTTATTTTGCCGCTTAATATCAATGCCAAAAGTATTTAAAACCTGTAGGGTTAAATCTATATACGAAGCGCTTTCAATATTGCCTGTAACGGCGAGTTTGCTATCACCATTTAGAAGCGGAAGTAAAAATAAAAGTCCGCTTATAAACTGACTTGAAACATTGCCGGCGACACTGTATTCACCACTTGAAAGACTGCCGCAAACGGTTAGTGAATTTTCGTTTTTTTGGAATAGAATATTTTGATTTTTTGCTATATTTTCATAAATGTCCAAAGGGCGTTCGAAAAGGCGTTTTGCACCCTTGAAAATAACCCTCTTTTTAGATGCCATACATAACGGAATTAAAAAGCGCAGTGTGCTTCCGCTTTCATTTGCGTCAAGCTCTGCATTATTGGGTATAGAATCTAATTTAAGACCGCCTAAGGTTACTGTGCTACCGTAAATTTCTACCTTTGCGCCAAGCTTTTCAAGACAGTTTAAAGTGGCGATGATATCCTTAGAAAAATCTACATTTTTTATAACACTTTTTTGGCTTAACGCACCGCAAATTAAAGCTCTGTGAGCTATACTTTTTGAAGGTGGCGAGGCAACCGTACCTAAAGCACGCGAAGGCTTAACTGTTACTATCATTTTTCCTTCTCCAAAAGTATTTCGATAGCCTTTAAGTAGCCTTTAAATCCAAGACCCGAAACTGTATCCATACAGTACTGCCGAATATAACTTATCTGCCTAAAATCTTCCCTTTTAGAAAGATCCGAAATATGTACTTCTACCGCAGGAATACCAACCGATTTTAAGGCATCCAAAAGCGCTATACTTGTATGGGTATAAGCTGCAGAATTTATAACAATACCATCAAATTTTTGGTACGCATCCTGTATTTTATCAACCAAAACGCCTTCGTGGTTGGATTGAAAAATCTCTACTTCTATTCCCTTTTGGTTTGCAAAATTTTCTATTAAATCACACAAATCCTTATAGGTGCTATTGCCGTAAATTTCAGGCTCGCGAATACCCAACATATTAAGATTAGGACCGTTAATTACTAAGATTTTCATTATCAATAATTCTCCTTACAGCCGCATTCGGTGTAGTGTTTTCGGTTATTCTTTCATCAGCGCTTTCGCAGTAAATATCGTACCGTTGTTCATAAAGTTTTTTAAGCTCATTACTGTTTTTCGATAGTGGTCTATCGGGAGTCGCTTGCAGGCTTTCAAGCGGTCTGTCAAGAAAGTAAATTTTACCATTTTGTTTTAAGGCGTTTATATTTTCTGCTCTTAAAACAGTGCCACCGCCTGTAGCAATTACCATACCTTGCGTTGCCGAAATATCTTTTATAATTTCGCTTTCAATATCCCTAAAACCGTTCTCGCCCTTTGTTTTAAATATCTCGGTTATATCACCGTATTTTTCAACTATAAGATTATCTGTATCAATAAAATCAAACCCTGTATTTTCAGCCAAAAGCTTGCCTATGGTTGTCTTTCCACTAGCGGGCATTCCAATAAGCACAATGTTTTGCTTTTGCTTTAAAATTCCATTATAAATATCGTCAATTTTACTGTGCGGTATTTTAGTGCCCATAAATAATTCGTAGGCAAAAGCCGCCTGCGCTACAAGCATATATAAACCGCCAAAAGCTACTATTCCTTTATTTAAAGCGCTAAGTACAAGGTTAGTGCGTAAGGGATTATAAACCACATCAAATACACCCACTAAATCAGGAAAGTTTTCAATTTCAATTGGTGTATTTTCCAAATTCGGAAACATACCCACGGGGGTTGTATTTATAATAATTTGTGTATCCTTTAATTCTTTAGCCTTACTGTAAGAAACAGTACCATCCGTACCCTTTCGCGAAACCCTTATAATACTTTTGGCATTTAAGTTTTCAGCTACTGCCACTGCAGTTTTAGAAGTTGCGCCGTCACCTAAAATTAAAAAGTTTTTACCCCCAAAATCTATGCCCGATTTGTAGAGCATAAATTTAAGACCTAAAAAATCGGTATTATATCCTTTTAGTATCCCATTTTCATTAACAATTGTATTAACTGCACCTATTTTTTTCGCGGCAGCATCAATATATTCAAGATAAGGAACAACTGTATTTTTATAGGGGATTGTAACATTTATAGCTTTAAAATCTCTATCCTTTAAAAAGGATGCTACCTCTTCCGGTGCAAGCTCCTTTAAAGAATAATCCAAACCGAAGAAGTTAGTATGAATATCTTTAGAAAAGCTATGACCTAATTTTTCACCAATAAGTCCGTAACGCATTATTCACTCAACCAATCTGT
>JAZQYX010000013.1:0-52817 GCA_045633725.1 Acutalibacteraceae bacterium
CTGATTTAACAGAAGTTAATAAGGTAGACCGTGATTCAAGCAGAACTATAAACGATGCTGATATTAAAGCTATTCGTAAAGAATTGCTTAAGGGTGCTACTAAGAAAATGGAGTTCGCTTTAAGCGGTATGTCAGATACTGAGGCTGAAACTATAAAAAATAACATTCTTAATTCTACAAGTAATTATGAAGTTAAAAGTAATAAGTATAGTTATTCTTCAGCTGCTGTTATAAGACAAAATGGCGAATTTACAAAACTTACTACAGCAACTGCCACTGCTTCTACAATTCTCTTCGTAGCAGAACAAGCTGCCGGTAGTGGTGATGGCTCTTCAGAAGCAAATGCAATGTCATTCGCGAACTTTACATCTAAATATAATAAAAATGACGCTGATCTAAATGACACTATGATACTCTTTAAGCGCGGCGATATCTATCGCATTCCTTCAGAACAATATACTAGACATTTAGTTTTGAATGATTCTTCTTTGAGCAATAAATATATAATAGTAGGTGCTTACGGTGATGAAAATGATCCTAAACCTAAGCTTACATCTTCAGCAAAAGATTATATTAGTGTAGAATGGTCTGAAGTGGGCGGTGAAAACCCCAATGTTTGGGTAATTGATGCGCCTGAGTTTAAAGTTAATGGTGTCTTTGACCAAGCAGCCACTAACATTATATTTAATGACGGTGCAGAGTATGGCTTGCGTAAGGGCTTCCCTGAAGGTCTTGACCCCGCAAATGAAAAGCTTTACACACTCTATAAGCAAGGCGATTTCACTTACGATGCTGTTAATGGAAAGCTTTATCTATATTCTGTAGGTAAACCAAGCGATAAGTATACTTCAATCGAAATTACCAGAGCAGTTAACGGTATTGAACTTACATCTGAACGCAAGAATGTGGTTATCGACAACCTGAACCTACAGGGCTTTAAATTTGCTGTTGTGGGTACAAGCGGAAACAGCAATCTAACTGTTACTAACTGTGAAATCGGTTTCTCAGGCGGCGTTAGGAGTACACCTACTTCAGAAAACGCATGGTCTGACCGTTATGGTAACGCAATCGAGTTATGGGATGGTGGTCAAACAACAATTTTCGGCCAAACATTTTCTGAAAACTTACATGTGAATTACAACTGGATTTATCAGACATGGGATTCTGCTATTACTACACAGGCTAATGAAGGATGTAATCACAATGGAATGCAGGTTAAGGGTAACTTGCTTGAATACAACAACGCTGATATCGAAATCTTTAATGGTTCCGGTGCTACTCGCGATAATAACGAGTTTACAGATAATATTATGAGATTTACTTCACTTGGTTGGGGAAGTCGTAAGATATCTAAGATTCGTGGTATTCAGGGTGTAATTCGCGGTGCTGTTGCAGGTTGTACAACAGTTTCTATTGACTGGACTAATAATATTGTTGATACTCCAGGTATGGAAGTTGCAAGGTTCACCAATCTTACTACATTTACTACAGATAATGGTGTGAGAAAATACACAGGCATTTTCAAGTTTGGTCAGAATGGATCAGAGTTAGGTAATAATACTTATTACTTTAACCCAAACGTTCGTACAGGTTCAACATTACTTTGGCAGTATCACGATGACCTTCCGTCAGATGGTATTGCTACCAATCCAAGACTCCATGTTGCAACAAAAGAAGAGTTTTATGATGTTATGACAAAATTTGATAACCCAGAGTTACTTAGTGACGGATTTGAACCAAGTGAATTCTTCTTCTCAGGAGAAAAAGTTACTTCTGGAAATCAATCCTAATTGGCATAAAAAAACTAAGGCGAAAGCCACAAAAAACGGGTATCCTTTAAGGATACCCGTTTTTAAAGTAATATTAAATATATAAATAAAGCAAAGCCATCTCGCTAAGAGATGGCTTTTACTATTTTTTGTTCTTAATATTGCTTAATGGGTTTGAATCTATGGCGCTTTTTATCTGGCTGTCGGATACATGGGTATAAATTTGGGTAGTACCAAGGTTAGAATGTCCTAAAATATCCTTTAAAACGCGTATATCAACCTGTCCGTGTTGATACATAAGCGTAGCAGCTGTGTGCCTTAGCTTGTGGGTTGAAAAGCCTTGACCACCAAGTCCCGCTTTTTCAAGATAAGTTTTAACTATATGCTGAACAGTTTTATTACTTATTCGGCGGTGATTTCGGCTAATAAATAAGGCATTACGGTCGGCAAAATTTATATCTTCTGTAGGTCTTACAGCAAGGTATTCTTTTACGGCATTAAGGCAAGCATCATTTAAATACACAAGCCGTTCTTTATTACCTTTACCGACAACAGTCATAGTGCCGTCGGGCTTAATATTGCCAACATTAAGTGAACAAAGCTCTGCCAAACGCAGTCCGCAGTTTAAAAATAAGGTTAAAATACAATAATCACGCTTTTGGTTAGCACCATCAACCGAGTTTAAAAGCTCTAAAGAGTCTTCAAGAGTCAAATGCTTAGGAAGCGACTGTTTTACCTTAGGAGATTCAAGCATAAGGGCAGGGTTAGAATCTAACTGATGTGTTTGCTCACAGAGGTATTTGAAAAAAATTCTAAGTGTAGAGGTTTTTCGTGCTCTTGTAGCAGCATTGTTACCGCGCTCATTCTTGCAAAAAACAAGGTAGGCATAAAGGTCGGAAATAGTTACTGTTTTTATTAAATTTATATCAACCTCTTTAATTTCAATCTCTTCAAAAGGGGTTTTAACATCGGCAATACCGCGCACCAACAAAATATAGCGAAAAAAGGTTTGAAGGTCTAAATAATACCCTTCAACCGACAGTGAAGATTTACCTTTAATAGTTTCGCTATAAGTTAAAAAGTCGCGTATGACGGGGGGACACTTTTGCAAAATTTCGTATTTCATAATTACTCCTTAACATTTTGTATAATTCATTATATCATTTTAACCTCAAAAAAACAAGATCTACACAACTATTGAAATTTGAAGCAAAAAATGTTATTATAAATAAAAATATTAAACGATTTATTGTTCGGATTATAAAAAGAATGTAGGAAAGTAATGAATGATTACAGATAAAACGAGAAAAATTTTAAGCGCTTTCTCTATGATTGCCTTTTTGGTTTTTTGCATAGGGGTAGGTTGGTACATTGGTCGACCTATGGTGCAGTTTGTATCCGAGCCTGAGCGTTTTCGCGCTTGGGTAGATAGTAGCGGTTTTATGGGTAAGGTATACTTTGTGCTTATGGTTACATTTCAGGTAATTATTGCATTAGTGCCGGGTGAACCGCTTGAAATCGGCGCAGGCTATGCGTTCGGCGCGGTAGAAGGTACAACACTTTGCCTTATTGGAATAGCGCTTGGCAGTCTTGTAGTTTTTTTGCTTGTACGAAAATTCGGTATAAAACTCGTAGAAGTCTTTTTCTCGCTCGAAAAAATAAAATCGCTTAAGTTTTTACAAAATAAAAAGCGTGTAGCGGCTTTAGTGTTTTTAATGTTTTTCCTCCCCGGTACACCTAAGGATTTATTAACATATTTTGTAGGTATTACAGATATTAAATTCGGCCATTTTTTACTTATTGCAACCTTAGCGAGAATTCCATCGGTTATAACTTCCACTATTGGCGGTAGTTTTTTGGGTACAGAAAAATACACCTTTGCAATAGTTGTTTTCGCTATGACTTTACTTATAAGTACTATTGGTTGGATTATTTATACTAAGATGCAAAAAGAATATAATAAAGGCTCTACAAAATAAATTTGTAGAGCCTTTATTATTGACAAAGTATGTCTTTAAGTATAAAATAATATTGTAATATTTTGCTTAAAGGGGTATATTATGGCAGTGAAAATAGCACCATCGCTTTTAGCGGCAGATTTTTTAAATTTAAAAGAAGAACTTAAAAAATTGGAGCAAAATAAAGTGGATTTGATTCATTTTGATGTTATGGACGGTACCTTTGTTCCTAATATTTCATTTGCAAATCCTATTTTGAAACAGGTTAAAAGCGCTACAAATATACCCATTGATGTTCATCTTATGATTGACCGACCACATAGATATATTGAAGAATTCGCCAAATATGCCGATTTTTTAGGCTTTCATTATGAATCAGGCAGTGATGTTGCCGATACCCTTAAAAAGATAAAAAACTGTGGCGCGAAAACCTGTCTTACGATTAAGCCATGTACTAAGCCAGAGCAAATTTTTGAGTTTTTGCCCCTTTGTGATATGGTACTTGTAATGTCGGTAGAGCCGGGTTTTGGCGGTCAGTCCTTTATGCCTGAGTCTTTAGATAAGGTAAAGGCTTTAAGAGCAGAAATTAATAATAATGGTTATAATACTCTTATTGAAATTGACGGCGGTATAAATGAAGAAACCGCCCCGTTGGCAATTAAAGCGGGTGTGGATGTGCTCGTAGCGGGGAGCTATCTTTTCGGCGATAAAATGCGTGAGAGAATTGAATACCTTAAGTCTCTTTAAAAAAGTATTTGCCAATAGTTTTTATGGCATTTTTGCTTATGAGCAGTTTGCCGTATTCTTTGGTAAAGGCGGTTTCAATAATATTGCTGCTATGTCTTTTGCAAAACTCGTTCAAGGATAAAAGACAGCTTTCCAAGCGCGTACATTTTATTATAAGCCGATAATCGTTTTCGGTTTTATATAGCATACTATTAAAATTGAATTTTTGGCGGTATAAAAACAAAATGCTTGATATCATGCTCTCGGAATCAGGGAAGATAAACAGGTATTCCTTTGTTGGTTTATACCGCCTTTTTTTGTTGGAGTAGGCGGAAACTGTCATAAAATCCCTCCAGACAGGGCAAAATATTTTAGGGTGTTACTATGAAAAACCGAAGCTTAAAGCTTGTTATAAAATCAATGCTTATCACTATGGCTGCAATTGCCTTAATTATTGTAGGATATTTTACGGCGTTATTTTTATTTAAGCCGTTTTAGAATAGATTATATGAAAAGAGAGCCGAAATCATTATAATTTTGACTCTCTTCGTTGTTTTATTCGTCAGTATCTCTCTCAGTGCAGCTACAGGTTGGACTGCCATTTTCTTCACAAGTACGAGGTGGGAAAAAGTCGTCAAGAGGGAATTGAATTTTGCTAAAGGTGTCGCAAGGATGATCAATAGAGCTTTTGCAATGCTTATCGGGTATGCAAAAATCATACACAGGAATAAGCATTTGAACATTGCGTATAAGCTGAACTATTGAGAATAAACCAATTGTGGCAAATATTGTGGGCTGACCATTTTGTAGATTAGTTACAACATTTCCACCTATTGCTTCGCATACACCTTCAGGAATGCAGCAAACGCTTTCGTAACAGTCACGAATCTCGCATATACGTGCACTAAGCGGTACGGGGTCAACTGTGCTTACAACACATTTCGGCATATTGTTGCTTCTGACTGTAGTATTGTTTTGGAACACACATTCTTCGCCTAAAATATTTGAATAGGTTTTTACATTACCTTCACTACCGAATAAAATAACCTTTTTGTTAAATGATGCAATACCGTTAATTACAGTAGGGCATCCGCGAGTACTGGTATAAAGGTCGAACGAAAGTAAGAAAAAGAAGGTGAGATCGCAAGAATAGTAGCCTTTGTTAAAGTTAACAGGTTCAACATCGATATAAACATTAAGTACTTCTGCGCTTCTGAGTCGTACGCTTAAAGCTTTGTCTATAAGCGCTTGGGTTTCTGGTAAAAAGAAACATCGTAAGTCTTCAAGACAATCGCGGTCACAGCATGAGTCATAAACTCTGCCGGCATCAATGCATACAGCTTCTCTAAAATCACCATCGGCTCCACAGCCGTTTCGTAAATCTGCCATATAATAGCCTCCTAGAAATCTTTTAAGTTGTTATTTGCAACTTCAATATATTCTATGTTTTTAATTGAAAACGGTGAAAAATATTGACTTGAAAGATAATTTATCGTAAAATAAGCGTTGGTGATATTTTTGAAAAGAAGAGAATGGTACAAAAAGGGCATAGTAGACGGAATACCGATAGCACTTGGTTACTTCGCGGTTGCTTTTACGCTTGGTATTACTGCCAAAAACAGTGGTCTTACTGCTTTACAAACATTTATTGCTACTGCTTTAACTAACGCTTCAGCAGGCGGTTATGCCGGTTTTACAGGGATTCAAGAAAATGTGTCTTATTTAGATATGGCGATTACAATTCTAGTGGTTAATATAAGGTATTTTTTAATGTCTTGTGCATTAAGTCAAAAGCTTTCACCCAAAACCTCGCTTTTACATAGGTTGCTTATTGGATTTGATTTAACAGATGAAATTTTCGGTATTTCTATGGCGGTCAAGGGTAATTTATGCCCGTATTATAATTATGGAGCTATGAGTATTACCGTTCCATCGTGGGCAACGGGGGCGGTTTTAGGTGTTGTAATGGGTAATGTATTACCGCATAGCATTGTAAACGCCTTAAGCGTTGGTATTTACGGCATGTTCTTAGCAATTATAATACCGCCTGCAAAACAAAATAAAATTATTGCGAGTATAATTGCTATCTCGTTTGCTATAAGCTTTACTTTTGCTAAAATACCTTTCTTTTCAGGTGTTTCTACAGGTATTCGTATCATGATTTTAACACTAGTCATAGGCTTTGCTGCGGCTATTCTTTTTCCGATAAAGGAGGAAGAAATAGATGAATAATATTTACATATATATTGGTATAATGTTTTTAGTAACCTTTTTAATAAGGGTTTTACCGTTAACTATTATCCGCAAAAGAATAAAAAATGTAACACTACGCTCATTTTTATATTATGTTCCGTATATAACTTTGGCGGTTATGACATTTCCGGCTATTATAGAAACTACCGATAGTTTCTTGGCAGGGCTTATATCTTTTATAATGGGCATTTTATTGGCATACTTGGGTGGAAGCCTTTTTGGAGTAGCGGTTAGCTGTTGCGTTATTGTATATATTTGTGAGTTTATAATTAAGTTAATATAAAAAATGCGTCCTTGTAAGGACGCATTTTTTATATATTTGTTTCTTTTTTTGCTTTTAGTTCTCTTTCTGCTTGTGGCAGTCTTAAATAAAAGGGGAGAAGCGCATCGGCGCTTAAAACATCGCCGGTTTTGAATTTGTGCTCTGCTACAAGTCCAACACCTACTGCGTTTTGAAAACAAAGTTGAGGGGAGGCTTTGCGCACATTATTTATATTTTCTACAAATGGAAAGAATATGTCAGTTCCGTCGCCTATAATTATAACGCATTTATCGGTGTTTTGGTAATTGTTTTTAATTTCCTCGGCTAACTCATCGCACATAAGCGCGCGGTCCTCACAAAGTCTTATAACTTCGGTGTTTTTAATTTCGAAAATTGCGTTATAAACTTGGTTGCATCTTGCATCCATAACTGCACAAACATAGCAATCGGTGCCGATATAGTTTTCTGCCATAGCGCGTAAAGTTGAAACGGCAACACAAGGTAACTTTTTAGGCGCCGCAATACCTTTTAGTGCGCTAATGCCTATTCTAACACCTGTAAAAGAACCTGGTCCGTTACTAATAGCTAAACCGTCAATATGGTTTATATCAAGTTTTGCCGATTTTAAAACACTTTGTACCATAGGCATAAGGGTTTGGGAATGTGTAAGCCTTACATTTACAAAGCTTGAAGCTAATACCTTGCCGTTCTCAATTACCGCTACCGACGCAGGTGTAGCTGAACATTCGAAACTTAAAATTTTCATAAATCTTCACCCCGATTTTTAATGGTAATTTTACGCTCTGTTTCGCTCAAACGCTCAAATTCTACAAATACGGTGTTTTCAGGCAGTGCATTTTCTATGTTTTCACTCCACTCGCAAGCCAAAACACCGCCTTCATCTATGTAGTCGAAAAAGCCTGTCGAATAAAGGTCTTCCCATCCTGAAATGCGGTACATATCAAAATGATAAAGTGGAAGACGCCCACTTAAATATTCATTAACAAGTGCAAATGTAGGTGAGGTTACGGTATCGGTTGACCCAAGACCTAATGCTAAGCCTCGCGTGAAACAAGTTTTTCCCATACCAAGTCCGCCAAAAAAGGCAATAACTACACCGCTATTTATTTTCTCACCCAAGGCTTTACCTATATTTTCAGTGTCACTAGGACTTTTTGATATAAAAGATTTCATAAACTATGCCTTTCTTAACATTTTACATATAAGTATAACATATTTTCCTAAGTTTATAAAGACTTTATTAAAATTATTTTAAGGCACTTGAATATTTATAAAAAATGATATATACTTGAATTAGTATTTTTATGGAGGAATAAATTGAGGTATTTATTAGGAAAGATTGCTGATTTTGTTCGCGAATCTGATAAAATATTGTTGTTGCTAACTTTTTTTGCATCTTCATACGGATGTATGGCAGTTTATTCGGCAACAAATTATAAAGGAAGTATACGTCCGTTTTTTGTGCAAACATTTTGTATGTTTGTGGGAATATTAGCGGCGTGTGTAATTTCCACAATAGATTTTGAAAAATTTTTAAATAAGTGGTATTTTGCTGCTGCGATAGGATTAATACCCGTAATTTTAACCTTTTTCATCGGCTTTGCACCAGAGGGTACCGACGATAAGGCCTGGCTTAATTTAGGTTTTACAACTTTTCAACCTTCAGAGCTTTTGAAAATTTGTTTTATTATAACCTTTTCCTTTCATTTAGGTAAGGTTACTAAAAACATAAATAAAATAAAATATCTGTTGCCTGTCTGCGTTCACGCGGCTGTTCCAGTTTTACTTATTTTTATTCAGGGTGATGCTGGTACGGCACTTGTATTTGCCGTTATGGTAATATTTATGCTAATGGCAGCAGGTGTTTCATGGAAGTATTTTGCGGGCGCATTTACTGCATTGTTGGTAGCTTCTCCGATAGCCTATTTCTTAATTTTAAATGACCAACACCGCGAGCGTATTTTAAATATGTTCGATATTGAAGGCGATATTAAGGGTGTGGGTTGGCAACAGTACTGTGGAAGAATGGCGCTTGCTAATGGCGGTTTCTGGGGCGAAGGTTATTTGAATGGCACGCGTACCCAGCTTGGTAAAGCAGGCATACCCGAAGGGCATAATGACTTTATATTTGTAACCATAGGTGAAGAGTTAGGCTTTTTAGGTTGTATTGTAGTTTTAATATTGCTTGTTGCAATCTGTATAAGATGTCTTATTGTAGTTCGCGCCTGTGTAAAAAACGAAGGCAAATACATAGCTATTGGTGTATTTTCAATGCTTTTTGCTCAAACAGTTATAAATGTTGGTATGTGTATGTCAATTACCCCTGTAATTGGTATTACTCTGCCTTTCTTCTCAGCAGGTGGTACTTCACTTCTATGCTTATTTTTAGGAATAGGTTTAGTTTTGAGCGTATACAGGTACCGAAATTACCGAACGCTTTATTTAAGAGATAATTAAATACATTATTTTTAATACCTCGACTAAATGTCGAGGTATTTTTTTGGCAAAACACGACCAAAATTAAGAAAATCGCCTCAAAAACCCCTATTTTTTTCAAAAAAATGGGGTTTTTTTGTTTTTTCAACAAATTTCGAGCCCGCTGAAACAATATATTAGATTGTGTGACAGTAGAATTTTTGAAAATTTTAAATTGCACGTTTACAAATTTTCATCCTACAGTTACTTAAGGGTGAAAGGATGTTGAAAAAATGTGCAACGAAATTTTAAAAAAACTGATTATTGATTTTAGAAAAGGAGACACCGAGGCTTTTTTGCTTATTTACAAGGTTTTTGAAAGACTAATACGGCTATATGCCGCAAGAGTTGATTATGAAGACGCAAAAGCTGAATTGGATTTATTTTTAATCGAGTTACTTCACAAATTGGATTCAACAAGGTTTTTGAGTGATTATTCTTTCAGTATTCAAAAATACATAGCAGTATCTATTAAAAACCGATATTTAGACCTTTTGAAGAAGCGAATCGAGAGAATACAAAAAACATTACCACTCTTTGAAATTTCAAATACTAATGAAGATTATTATGAAGAGAAAATTATGTTGCCTGATGCTTTCTCAGTTTTAAGCCCTAAACAAAGGATGGTTTTAAAGGGTAAATATATTTATGGCTATAACGATATAGAAATATCAAAAATGATGGGAACTACAAGGCAAGCGGTAAACAGTATTAAAAATAGAGCTTTTAAAATTTTAAAGGCTTATTATAATCATTAAAAAGGAGATAAAACAATGTTTAAATTAGCACTTAATGCGGGGCATGGTATGAATACCGCGGGGAAGAGATGCCTAAAAAAGCTTGACGGAAACTCTACTCGCGAATGGTATTTAAATAGTCGTATTTGTGAAAAAATTGAAGAAAAGTTAGAAAGCTATGACGAAATTACAATTTTGCGACTTGACGATAGAACAGGGCAAAAGGATGTTTCGCTTAAAAAGAGAACTGATGTAGCTAATGAATTTAATGCGGATTTTTATTTGTCTATTCATCATAATGCAGGCATTAACGGCGGTACAGGCGGTGGTATAGAAGCGTATGTTTATACTAAAGCGACAAATCAAAGCATAGAATGGCAAAAGCAACTTTATACGGCGGTTGTGAGTAAGACGAATTTAAAGGGTAACCGTGCCCAGGGTATGCGTAAAGCCAATTTGCACGAATGCAGAGAGAGTATTATGCCTTGCGTTTTGTTGGAATGTGGGTTTATGGATTCAAAAACAGATGTACCAATAATTCTTACAGAAAAATTTTCCAATAATGTAGCGGATGCTTGTGTAGAGGTTATTGTTAAAAAGGTAGGGCTCAAGAAAATAGAAGTTCAACAAAGCGCACCACAGACCGAGAAAAGCAAAAAGATTTTAGCGTGGCAAAGGGCGGCGGTTAAGGATGGATTTTCTTTTTCTAAATACGGTGTTGACGGAATATGGGGTGACGAGTGTTACGCGGTAGCCAAAGCAGCGATATGCAAAAAAAGGCTTAAATACAAATATAAAAACCTTACTGAAATTGTGCAACAAGCGGTAGGAGTAACCGTAGACGGAAAATTTGGCAGTAAAACACAAACGGCTGTAAAAGAATTTCAAAAGAAAAACAGGCTTATTATTGATGGTTGCGTAGGTGTGACAACATGGCAAAAAATATTGGGGGTGAAATAATGAAGCAAAGGGTTTTAAAATGGCTTAAAGCGGCAGGTGTGCGCGCAATTAAAACGGTAGCAGAAACGGCAATCGCTACTATAGGCACATCGGCGGTAATCTCACAGGTGGATTGGCGGTTGGTAGTATCGGCGTCGGTTCTATCGGGTTTGGTGTCGCTACTAATTTCAATTAAAGGCTTGCCAGAGCTTGAATAGTTATTTTAATTAAAATAGATACAAAATACGGTAGCTCTTTGTGTTATGAGAATATTTAGGTGATTGTAAGTATATAAAAAAGGCCACCCGTACTTTATCTGTACGGGTGGATGTTTTTTCCTAAAATATACTTTTAAAGTTATCTGTATAAAGCTTAATGCCATCATTTGTTACCCAAATCGCATGCACGTTTTCAAAACTTTGCAGTAGTTTATTTCCGTCTTCATAGGATAGGCAAAATAGAGTTGTTGAAAGGCCGTCTGCAAGAGCAGAATCTTCGCATATTACAGAAACCGATGCAAAATATTCGGCTGGGAAGAGGGTGGCAGAATCTATTACATGATGATAATTTTTGCCGTTCACCGTATAAAAACGTTGGTATGAGCCACTTGTAACCAACGAGATACCATTGTCAAGCTTTAATTTCTCGATATACGCGGCATCATTTTGTTTATTTGGGTTTTCTATACCGGCAGTCCATTTTTCGCCATCAGGACGTTTTTCGACAGTTTTAATATTACCGCCTATATTAAGTAAATAGCCCACCATTCCTGCCGATTCCATTTGCTTTGCAACTTCTTGTGCGGCATAGCCCTTTGCGATAGCGCCTACATCAAGTGTAAGCTCTTTATCCTTAATAAGTACGGTTTGTGCCGTAATGTCAATTATAACATCATCAAAGTTCATATGAAGTGCCGCTTGATGCAAATCGTTTTTTGGGGGTAGTGTGGCAGTTTCGGGATTTTTAAGCCCGCTATCGCGATAATTGTGCCAAATAGATAAAACACTTCCCATTGCAATATTAAGCTTACCGTTGGTTTTTTGGTAAAGGTTTTTAGAATATTGTAGCAGGTCGATAATCCTACTATCAACTTTAAGCGATTTACCTTGCGAACGGTTAAGTGTATAAAGGTTTATTATGCCATCATATGATTTATAAATATCATAAAGCTTATGATATTCTGAAAGCCATTTTTTAATCTTTACACAGTTTTCATCGAATACTGCTTTTTCAGTTTCAAAGCCGATTATTGTAGTGATGGTATCAAAACTATCAAAAGAATAGTCAGTAAACTTTTGTGTTTTAGCAGTGCAAGATACAAGGGGAAGAGAAAGCAATATTATTAAAAATAAAGTTAAAAGTTTTTTCATAACATTAAAAATAAAAGGGGCATATAGCCCCTTTTTAATTTTGTTTTATAGTTTATTTTGCAGCCTTAACAGCAGCTTTAACCATTCCGTTTACATAAATAGTGCAACCAGCGGTTACAAGAGCGTCAACAGGCTTGCCTTCAGCAGTTGCTAAAGCGGCAATTTCAGAAGCATCCTTGCCGATAAGTTCTGCATCAAAAGCAGCAGCTTGTTCAAACCATTCTTTCTTAGCACCGCCATAAGCTACCATACCGTAGTCAGAGCCTTTTTCAAGCTTGGTAGCAATAGCTTCAGCCTTAGTAGAAGTTACGCCTTTTGCATCAAATGAAGCAACAGCTTGATAAGCATCGGTTACAGCAGCGGTAACTTTACCATCTGCAATAGCGGCAGCAGTAAAGGTGGTTTCAACTTCGTTAGAACCTGCATTATCAGCAGTTGCGTTTTTACCTGTTTGAGAAGATTCGACACCAATTTTTAAGGCGTCTTCTGCGGTTGCGGCAGAATCTTTAGCGTTAGCAACAGCCTTTTCTAAAGCTTTAACAAAATCTGCAATAACTATAGTACAACCTGCGTTTATAACTTCGTCAGTACCTTTACCTTCGTTAGCAACAAGTGCTTTAACTTCATCAATAGTTTTGCCTGCAACAACGCCTTCGAAAGCATCTGCTTGCTCAAACCATTCTTTTTTAGCGCCAGCGTAAGCTACCATACCGTAGTCAGCGCCTTTCTCAAGCTTTGTTTTGAATTCTGCAATCTCTACGAATTCGCCTTTTTCGTTAAAATTAAGAGTGCAGTCTGCACAGTCAATTTCAGCCTTAACGATTTTGCTGTCTTTATCAACTAAAACAGCTGCGATTGTGCTTACAACATCTAAACCGCCGTTTTTGGTGCCTTTTGCAGAAGCAACATTTTCTGTATAGGCATAAGTGCCTAAGCCAAATTTCAAGGTTTCCGGCTTGCTACAACCTGCAAAGGAAAATAGAGTTGCAACCAAAATTGCCATTAAGAGAATACTAAGTAGTTTTTTCATAACTTCCATCCTTTAAAATTTTTTATATTTTTTATTATCAGCGCACCTACAATTCCTATAAGTGCACCTGATAAAATACCACTGATACAAAGAAAAATCATATAATAGCCGATTTCGGCAGTAGATGTTATAAGTATTGCCATAAGTATTTGCCCTAAATTATGGCAAACACCGCCTGCTATACTAACACCAACGGTTGAAAACAGGTTAGTTTTTTTTAGTAGAGCCATTACTGTAATGCTTAAAACTGCACCTGCTATACTGTAAGCCATGGTCATAAGATTACCGAAAATCAGCGCAACGGTAAGCACACGCACCAAAGTGACTAAAGCGGCTTCTTTGATGGTAAGCGTATAAAGTACTATAACGCTTACAACATTCGCAAGCCCTAACTTTATACCGGGTATTGCCGCATAGATAGGGGGTAGCAGCATTTCGACATAGGAAAGGACAATAGCGAGTGCCGCTAAAAGACCTATTAGTGTAAGTTTTTTAGGTTTAAGCATACCGGTCACTCTTCCGTAATTTCAACTATAAGCTTGTGTGGAAGACAAACAATAGTTTCACCTGTTTTTGAGATTGCTCTATGGGCGACACATATCTTGTCAGGACAGTTAGCGTCACTTATGAAAGCTGTGCCGTCATTTATTACAAGAGTATTGGAGTTTTCACCGTCTTTAATAACAACCTCGGTCTCATTGTTAATATTATAACAATATTTTGCCTCGTTGTCAACTACAACTTTAACGATATTACCTTCTTTAAGGTTTAACTTAAATATAATGTATATTATAAGTGCTAAAACCAAAAAAAGAACTACTAAAAACAAATCGTTTAAAACTTTGTTTTTCTGCATTTTAGCTTAATTTATGAATACATTTTGTGGGGCATACATCTGCACAAATACCACAATAGGTACACTTTGAATAATCTATAGAAGCAAGATTGTTTTCAACCTTTATAGCACCGCTTGGACAGTTAAGCTCGCACTTTTTGCAACCTATGCAAGCGTTTTGGCATTTTTTACGTGCAGGACCGCCTTTTTCTTTGCTATTACACATAACAGCAACCTTAGCAACTTGTGGAATAAGCTTAATAATGCCCTTAGGACACTTGTTCACACAAAGACCGCAACCAATACAAATGCTTGGATTAATATGTGCAATACCGTCTTCTAAGCATATTGCGGATACGGGACAGTCTACGGCGCAGTCTCCGCAACCTAAACAACCGTATTTACAAGAATTAGGACCGCCGTAAATCATACAAGCGGCAGCACAGGTATTAACTCCGTTGTAGTTATTGGTTTTAGTAGTAGCTTCGGTATTACCATTACAACCTACAAATGCTATCATTTCAACAACATCTTGAGCTTCAACACCCATTACATTGGCAATATTTGCGGCAACCGAGTCGGCACCGGGGATACAAAGATTTGTTTTTTCTCCGTTTTCAGCAACGGCTTTGGCATACTCGTCACAACCATTATATCCGCAAGCACCGCAATTAATGCTCGGTAAACATTCGCGTACATCTTTTACCTTTTGGTTTTCGGGAACGCTTAAAAAGTGAGAGGCTAATGCCAGCAGTACACCTGCAATCAAGCCTATAACTGTTACTGTGACAAAAGCAGTTAAAATACTTGTCATATATTTTCACCTATTTAAAAATATTTTCAATAATACCGCCAAATCCGAAGAATGCGAGTGATACAAAGGAAGCAGCAATTAAGGTTGCGGGGAGTCCTTTAAAGCTTTCGGGGATTTCGCTTTCCTGAATTTTTGAGCGTAGACCTGAGAAAATCACCATTGCGAGTAAAAATCCAAGTCCAACACCAATGGAATTTATTATTGACTCTAAGAAGTTGAAATCGCTTTCATTAATATTGTTAATAGCAACACCTAATACTGCACAGTTGGTGGTAATAAGTGGTAAATATACACCAAGTGACTTGTGTAAAGAAGGTATAAATTTCTTTAATACTATTTCTGTAAACTGTACAAGAGAAGCGATAATAAGAATAAATATTATGGTTTGCAAATAAGCAAGTTCTTCACCTAAAACATAGGTTTGAATAGGCCAAGTAACTGCGGTTGCCATTACCATTACAAATGTTACGGCAACACCCATACCAACTGCCGAATCTAACTTTTTGGAAACACCTAAGAAGGGGCAAATACCTAAAAAGCGTGTTAATACATAGTTATCAACAAAGACTGCCGATAGCATAATTATAACTAAACTTTTAAAAGGGTCCATTTATATTTCCTCCTTTGCTTCCTGACAGTGAGCTTTATTACAAAATGCTGCTGAGGGACAACTATCACACGAAAATTCCTTTTTGAAAGGCGCTTTACCGTGAGTGATTTTATAAACTAATGCGATTAAAAGACCATATACCAAGAAACCGCCGGGAGCTTCTTGGAAGAACTTAATTGTATAGTTTTCTAAGAAGGGGATAGAAATGCCTGCAAAACTACCAAGACCGATAACTTCACGAATAGTTGACATTAAAACAAGCGCTAAGCAGAAACCAAGTCCCATACCTAAGCCGTCTAAAGCGGATTTTGCAACATTGTTTTTATTTGCAAACATTTCTGCACGGCCAAGTATAATACAGTTAACCGTAATAAGCGGTAGGTAAACGCCTAATAAATCGTAAATAACAGGAACATAAGCGTGGATTATCATTTCAACAATTGTTACAAAGCTTGCAATAACTACAATATAGCAAGGGATTCTCACACTGTCGGGGATAACCTTGCGAAGCAGAGAGATAACAATGTTTGAGCAAATTAAAACTGCAGTAGCAGCAATACCCATACCAATAGCACCAATAACGGTTTTAGTAGTTGCAAGTGTGGGGCAAGTACCTAAAATTAAAACAAATACAGGGTTTTCTAAAAGGATACCTTTAAGAATAATAGAAAGACTATTGTTATTTTTCATTTAAGATACTCCTTTCAAAATTTTAATAGCTGTAAATACATCGCCTATTGCTTTTTTATAGCCGTCAGTAGTAATTGTAGCACCGCTTATGGCATCAATTTGTGTATAATTGCTTTCGGTTTTACCGTTAAACTGTGAATAGAAGCTTTCATCGGCGCAAGCGGAACCGATATTTGCGGTTTCACTTTGTTCTATGGTTTTACAGGTAATAATTTTACCGTCCTTGGATGCGGTTACCATTATTACAATAGGCTCACCTGATGCGGGGTGGTACTTATCACCGCCATTAATACCATAGCCTGCTGCGTGTAAAATGAAGATATAATTGCCATTATTTGCTTTATATGCAGCATTAACTGAATTGGGCATACCGGAAAGCTTGGTTAAATCAATTTGACTCTCAGTCCATTTTAATAGACTTTGTCTTGCGGTTTCTACAATGGTTTTGCTTGTTTCGCTTGTGTCGGTTAAAATTTTTCCGTTAGAATCAGTGCCGATAAATTCTTCACCGATAACAAACACAAAACCGTTACCATTTACGGCTTTATATATAGTATCAACAGCATCATTATCTTCAAGCATCAATACGGTTTCAAATTCACCATTAGCCTGCGGTAAAGCGGTATTGAGATTGTCTGCTAAGATTTCTTCCTCGCTTCTCAAATCAGCAGTACCGCCGTTTAGTATAACAAATGAGTTTAGCGCGTCCTTAACAGCGTTTTTGTAAGCGGAAGTAGTTTTTGTAGCACCGGCTATAGTTTCTACAGAATCAATATTGCCAAGAGTTTTATCCTTAAGTTCAACGCCGTAGGTTTTTTCATAGCCTAAGGTTTCTTTGCTTGAAATAGTGGTAGAACCATTTACAACACCGTCTTTGTCGATACCGCAAAGAATTACAAATCCTACATCATATCCCGTAGTCTGCATTTTGAAAACATAACCGCCGTTCTTTTCACTATAGGCTTCGGTTATGGTGGACGGTAATTTATATTTAGTAATATCAACCGATTGGAAATCTTCACCATTTGGAAGAACTACGGTTAAAGCATCGTTTACGGCAGATGCCTCTTGTTTTGCTATAACGGGACCGGTAAGTTTATTAGTAATAGCTAAAAGAATAGAGGTCACAATACAAATTACAGTAAGCGAAATAACACTTTTAATATTATTCTTCATATTGCTTACCTCCAAATAACTTTCTTTTTGCAAATTTTTCAATATAAGGATTTAAAATATTAAGCATAAGTATCGCAAACGACACACCTTCGGGGTAGATGCCGTAAAAGCGTATTAAAACTGTAATAAGACCAATGCCTATGCCGAAAACGATTTTACCTTTTGCAACAGACGGTGAGGTTACATAATCGGTAGCCATAAAGAATGCACCAATTATAAGACCGCCTGATAAAACCCAAGATAAAGCGTTAATAAAACTAAATCCGTCTAATAAAAAGCTTAAAACAAATACTGTTGAAATAGTCGCAACAGGGATATGCCAAGTAATAACGCGGCGAAGTAAAAGATAAATACCGCCTATAAGAAGCGCTAATGCTGAAGTTTCACCCAAAGCACCGCCTATATTACCTAAGAACAGGTCAATAAGTGAAGGGGCGCCGCCATTGGCTAATTCTACAAGCGGAGTAGCCGAAGAAGTAGCATCTAACGGAAAAGCAGGCTTTACCAAATTACCAAAGGATAAAAGCATAAATACACGAGCAGTAATTGCAGGGTTAACAGGGTTACAACCAATACCGCCAAAAATACATTTAACAATAATAATAGCAAAAGCAGAGCCAACTACACCTTGCCAAAGGGGAGTGTTAGCAGGTAGGTTGAGTGCTAATAAAAGACCGGTAACAACGGCGCTTAAATCGCTTATGGTTTGTGTTCTTTTGGTTATCATATTGAACAAAGCTTCAAAAACAACTGCTGAGAGAACACACGCTAAGATAACCCATAATGCCGAAAGACCGAAAATAATGCAACCTGCAATAGTGGCAGGTAAAAGCGAAATCACAACATCAAGCATTATTCTTTGGGTAGTAATGGAGCTTCTAATATGAGGAGATACCGAAATATGCAGTTTTTCCATTTATTTTACCTCCTTACGAATAGCATCTTTTGCAAGCTTGTTGTTTTGAACATTAGGTATTTTTGCGGGGCATACATATGAGCAACAACCACATTCCATACATAAAAGTGCACCCGCTTTTTTCATTCCTAAAATGTCATTTTCTTTATATGATTTTAAAATAGCAACAGGGCTTATACCAAACGGACAGTTATTTAAACAAGCGCCGCAACGAATACAAGCGGTGGTTTTAGGTACAAAAGTTTCCTTTTTAGAAAAAGCAAGTAACGCATTGGTATTTTTTAAAACGGGTTTCTCTAAATCGGTTACAGATATACCCATCATAGGTCCGCCGTAAAGTGCTTTTGCAATTTCGGTTTTTATACCGCAAAATTCAAAAAGATCTTTAATTGGTGCACCAATAGGAGCAATAACATTTTGTGGGTTTTCTATAGCATCGCCGTCTACTGTTACAACCTTTTCTACAAGCGGAATACCTGTTTTAAGGTATTTGCCTATTTCGGCAATGGTAGTACAGTTGCAAACCACACAGCCAACATCAATAGGAAGACCGCCTTCGGGTACAGTTCTGCCTGTTGTATGGTAAACCATAACCTTTTCACCGCCCTGCGGATAAACAGTAGGCAATATCTTAACAGAAACATTATTGAATTTACTGCTAAATTCACGCATTTTTTTGATTGCTTTAGGCTTATTCTTTTCAATGCCGATAATAACATTCTCTATACCGAAAAATTTCACCAAAGTTTCGATAGCGTATTCCATCATATCGGTTTTAGTAAGCATAGTATAGTTATCACTTGTGATATAAGGCTCACATTCGGCACTGTTTATAATAAGATACTCTATAGGCTTGTCGGTTTTAAATTTAATAGCTGTAGGGAAGCCTGCGCCGCCAAGACCAACAATACCGCTTTTGGAAAGAGTATTTATTAAATCTTCCTTTGTATTTACGGTGGGTGGGGTAATACTACTGTCAAGTGTCATCTCGCCGTCGGATTCAATAGTAACAGCGGAGCCTGTCATACCATTTGAAAGTAAAATTTCAACCACACCTTGTACTGTGCCTGAAACACTTGAATAAACGGGGGAGGAAAGACCCTCAGCCGCTTCGCCTATAAGGGTGCCAACTGCTACGGTGTCACCTTTTTTAACCACCGCATTTGCAGGACGCCCTATGTGCATTGACATAGGAATTGTAACGCTTTTGACAGAAATTTTTTCTGCTTTCTCAGGATTTGTATTTTTCTTGTGAGAAAGCTTTACGCCTTTAAGATAAAAAGCCATTTTAAAAATTTCCTTTCTTTATAGAATTTATTATCTTTATGGTTTGGAAAGTAGTGTTTTTTATACATAAAACAATGCTTAAAGCACAAAACACCATTTAAATTATTATACAATTTTTTTCGTGAAAAAGCAATAAAAATTATCTAAAAAGTCTAAAAAAATACGGCTTGTTAAAATACAAGCCGTATAGAGTCACTATAAATTATAAAATTGAAAAGCTTACAACAACTGCAGCGAATACAATGGAAACCATTGATAACAGTTTTATAAGAATATTGATTGCAGGGCCTGAGGTATCTTTAAAGGGGTCACCAACAGTATCGCCAACAACTGCAGCCTTGTGGTTTTCAGAACCCTTACCGCCGTATACGCCACTTTCGATATACTTTTTAGCGTTATCCCAAGCACCGCCCGAGTTTGACATAAATACAGCCATTAAGAAGCCTGAAGCGGTTGCACCTGCAAGCATACCAACAACACCTGTACAGCCGAGAGTTAAACCAACAATAACGGGAACAACCACTGCAACAACGGTGGGTAATATCATTTCACGAAGGCTTGCCTTAGTGCATAGGTCAACACAACTTTCGTAATCGGGGTCAGCCTTACCGTCCATAAGACCTGTAATTTCTTTGAACTGACGGCGAACTTCCTTTACAACGCTTTGTGCTGCGCGACCAACTGAATTCATTGTAATAGCCGCAAATACAAAGGGAAGGCAGGCACCAATGAAAAGACCTGTTAAAACGGTGGGGTTAGTGATGTTCAAATTTGCGATTTTTTCCAAACCACCGTCAATAGATTCAATCTTATCAATATATGAAACCATAAGTGCAAGTGCGGTAAGTGCAGCAGAACCAATTGCAAAACCTTTTCCGGTTGCAGCGGTTGTATTGCCGAGTGAATCAAGAGCATCAGTTCTTTCGCGAACCTTTTCATCTAATCCTGCCATTTGCGCAATACCGCCTGCATTGTCAGCAACCGGACCGTAAGCGTCGGTTGCAAGGGTTATACCAAGTGTTGAAAGCATACCAACTGCCGATAAAGCAATACCGTAAAGACCAAGCGAAGCATTTGTAGAACCACCTGAAACATAAAAGGCTACTAAAACACAAATAGCAATAATGATTATTGGAATTAAGGTAGAAAGCATACCTACCGATAAGCCACCGATAATTATTGTTGCAGTACCTGTTTCACTTGTACCGGCAAGGTTTTGTGTAGGCTTAAAGCCGTCAGATGTAAAGTATTCGGTTGCTTTGCCTATAAGCACACCAGCTATAAGACCGGCTAAAATTGCAAAGTAAATTTTCCAGTTTGCTTTGTCTAAAACCCAATAAATAAGGGGAAAGGAAACTATCGCAATAGTAATTGCTGAAAAGTTTGTACCACGTGAAAGAGCTGAAAGTAACTGCTTTTGAGTTGCACTTTCTTTTGTTCTTACAAAGAAAGTGCCAATTATAGAGCATACAACACCCAAAGCTGCCAAAAGCATAGGTAGAGCCAATGCTTCAATTGAATCGAGTGCCGCAACACCTAAAGCGGCGGCCGAAATTATGGAGCCTACATATGATTCGTAAAGATCGGCGCCCATTCCTGCAACGTCGCCAACATTATCGCCAACATTGTCGGCAATAACAGCGGGGTTACGCGGGTCATCTTCGGGAATGCCTGCTTCAACCTTGCCAACAAGGTCGGCACCTACGTCAGCAGCCTTTGTAAAGATACCGCCGCCAACACGGGCAAATAATGCCATTGAAGAAGCACCCATACCAAATGTGAGCATTGAGCTAGAAATAGATTCAGCATTTAAATTAAAAACAAATTTTAAAAGGAAAAACCAAATTGAAATATCAAATAGACCTAAACCTACAACCGTAAAGCCCATAACACTACCTGCCGAAAAGGCTATACGAAGACCTCTGTTTAATCCCTGTTGGCAAGCGTTAGCAGTTCTTGAGTTAGCAAGAGTGGCGATTTTCATACCAATGAAACCCGATAGCGCCGAGAAAAAGCCACCAGTTATAAATGCAAAGGGAACATAAGGAGTTAAAAGGTTAAATATGGCCATAACAGCTAAAATTATAAACATTACAGCAAAGAATACTATAACAATTTTATACTGACGTTTTAAATAAGCGTTAGCCCCTTTTCTAATTGACAAGGATATTTTTTTCATAAGGTCTGTGCCTTCTGAAAACTGTAAAACTTTGCGTGACATTAACAGCGCAAACAGTAATGCAAATATTGAACCTGCAAATGTCAAACTTACAATAATTTTTTCCATAAACATTCCTTCTTTGGTATTTTTTTGGTAAATATGTAAATTCCCTTAAAATATGGGTAAAGAATATTATATCACAAAATTTTATAAATGCAAGTAAAAAGTTAAAAATTAGTATTTTTCTTCGTGTTGTAAATAGTTATAAATTGATTTTCTTAAAAAGGAAGATGTGAATTCACTACTTTAAAAAGCCAAGACGAAATCAATCGTCTTGGCTTTTGTGCGCTAAAATAATATTAACATAAATCAAGAACAAACTATTCATCCTGCAAATAGCTTAATAATAAAATTATAATTGAGAGAAGTCGTCATAAACTTTATCATAAGCTTTAAGGAATGCGGGGGATTCAAAAATAGTTTTATCAATGGTGTTGTGCTTAATGAATGTTTTTTTATCAATAGGTGCAAGATTGGCTAATAACAACCAATTAATAGGTTGATTATTTGGTTGTACAAAAATAAGCTCATCAAACTCAGATATACCAACCAAACGATGCCATTCGTGTTGCATATTAATAATATTGCCGGCTTCTTCGTAAGAAATTTCACCTTTAGCGATAAGTGAGTAAATTTTCTTTAACTTTTTGTGGTGAATATTAGGTGCATAGTTATTAATTAGAATACGAACATTTTTATTAAGGTTTTCAAGATATTGCTTTTGGTAAGCGTCGTGAGGTTTTCCGCTTAATAATGTGATATCGTATTTTTCGTAATCGATTGTATCAAAATATTTTATAAGCTTTGATTTGTTGGCGAAATTAGTTTTAAAATCGGCCATTATGAGAATCTTTTTCTTGCCGTTTTCGCAAGAAACGGTTTCGCAAGGTTTATTGAAAAAGATATCGTCAATAAGGCGGTCAGCAACTTTGCCATCCTCCTTGGAGGAACACCATTCAAACATTTTTGAATAGTTATCAGCATAATTGATTTTAACCTGGTCAATGTTATTAATATAGTCTGCAATATCTTCAAGATTTTCGCTTACGGGACCTGGCAATTCACTTAACGGAATATACAATCCACGATTTTCTGAATAGTCGGCCAAATCCGGAACGTAGAAAAGTACAGGTTTGCCGGTGCTTAAGAAATCAAAGAAAATGCTTGAATAGTCCGAAATCAAAATATCAACAGCAGGTAAAAGCTCGTTTGTATCTACTGTGAATGGGATACAAATTTTACTGAGTTCCTTATCCATACTTATTGCGCGATAGATAAAGTAGTGCACACGCAAATAAACAGTATATTCATCCTGATTAATTTTGTTTTTTAAAGTGTTGACTGCTTCTTTAAGTTCGGTCAAATCTATATTTACAGAATTGTAAAGTTTGCCTTTCCACGTAGGAGCATAAATAACAATCTTTTTATCGGTTTTAAAGCCGAATTTTGCCAATTTTTGCAATGATTCTTCACGGGTAAAGGTATGTGTTGTGTCGGTACGTGGAAGTGACTCGTCCACAAGCTTACCTTTATAAATACCATCAAGCATATATGCTTTTTTGAACATTCTTTCGGCAGTAAAATGATTAGCGCCTATTACATGGGTAGCATTAAGGAAGTTACGAACAATATTTTCAGTTGAATTGACTCTTTGACCAATTCTTTCATAACCCATAACCTTAAGAGGTACGCCGTGCCATGTGTTGATATATATTTGCTCTGGGCGTTTTGCATAGTACATCGGAACGGAAGAATTGGAAAACAAATACTTTGATATGGAAAGATATTTTGCATATTTTTTGGTGTAACGCTGAACAAATATAACATTTGGATTTTTTGCATACTCATCAAGATTGTGTTTTGCAATTTTAACATTACTTACAGTCCAAATAAATTTATGATTTTTAAACTCTTCTCTTTTAAGTAGGTTCTTAAAAATAGCTCTGGGACTATCTAATATACCAAGACCGCTAAAAGAATCAAAGAAAATATAATTATCATTAACTGGTAAAGTTACATATTTGTGAATTGCTGCCCGAATCTTGTGAGTTTGTGTCTTCTTAATAGAAGATTTAATTTTTTTGAATAGTCGCTTTTTAAAATTCTCGAAATATTTCTTTTTAAGTTTTCTGAGCTTTTTCTTAATCTTAGAAACAATACGAGTAATAAGGTTGTTCGGCTTTGAAACAACCTCAGGTATATCGATTAGAGGATTATTTTCCATATACTCAAACGGATTTATTAATTTGCTATCTTCCGATTTAGGTATATTGAGATTAATTTTGTCTTCCTTATATTTGGCTATTCTGCTTTTTTCGGAAAGACGTAAGTTTTGTATTTCCTCAATAAGATTTAAAATTTCAGGTTCTTGTACATCGCTCAATAAGTCGTTATCAATTTTGAAGAAATGCTTGCTTTTTCTATTAGAAACTTTAGGTAAAGCAATATAATCGCCGTAAACACGCTCAAGAATCTTATCAAAGTGTTGTGGAATTGGAAATTGTCCACCTGCGAAGGGCACGTATTTAGGTTCTCCAAAATATTCTCTTTTAAATGTCTCTTTTTTTGTTTCGTACAAACTTGAAAAGATAGTCGCATACTGACTTTGCGGGTTGTTCGTTGCGGTCATAAGCTTTTTAATTTGTTTATGTAAAGAATCGTATGAGCGAAACGCACCATATATTTTTAATGGAAAATATATGGTAAGTTTTCTTTTTAAGGTTTTATACCAAGAGATTTTGTGCAATCCTGATTTTATCCAAAGAGTGCGGCGCAAGGTTTGGATAAGGTCGCCCCTTTTTATTAATTCTTTTGAAGAATCGTCAGGAACATAGTCAATAGGCATAATGTCAACCGTCGGGCCGGGGAATAGCGCAATGCCCTTAAGACGTTGTTTAATGTAAGGCACGGTACGGGTCATTTCAACGTGTGAAAGAATAGTCCAATGCTTTGGGTTAGTTTCGGGAGTATCTACAACATAGCCTTCAGGTAAGCCTGTTTTTGCTAATTCGAAAAATTTTTCATAGTCTTCTCTTGGCATAAGTAGATCAATGTCGTCATCCCAAGGGATGAAGCTTTGATGCCGAACAGCACCTAACAATGTTCCCTCGCCAAGATAGTATGTAAGGTTATGTTCTTTGCAAAAATCATCAATTACTTCGAGAATTTCAAGAACATAATTTTGAAGCATTTGCAAATACATATAATTTGGCGCGGTCATATTAAGCTGTGTTCCGTCAGATAAAATAACCTTGCCGTTCTTTTGTGTAACTTTAAAATCTCTGTTAATTTTCACAATATCTTTCCTTTTTAATTCTTTGATATTTTTTCACGTATTTGTGTGCTGTTAGTTTCTTTGGTATAGGGAAAATAAATAATTTTTACACCTAAAGGATTAAGAACCTCTTCGTAATGATTAAAACGTTCAGTTCCTTTATAATCTGAACCTACAAAAAGGAAATCATACTTAATTTCGTCGTAGGCCTCTAAATCGGATTGACCGCATTCAATAACTTCATCGGCGTATTTTGTTCCACGTATAATTTCCATGCGCTGCTCAAGCGGAATAAATAATTTTTTACCCTTGTGTGAACCATCGCCATGAACACCGACTATTAAGTAGTCACAATATTGTTTTGCTCTTTTTAAAAGATTTAAATGCCCTATGTGGAAAAGGTCAAAAGAGCCAGTAAGATAACCGATTTTCATTTTGGAATTAGTTTCAAGATTGTTCTTTTCCAACTTGTAATTATAGCTTTCCAAACCAAATTTTTGCGGATTTTGGCGATAACGTTCGATAACGTCATTATAGATTTCTTCGTTAGGAATAAAGGAAGTTTGCCTATTTAACATTTGGTTATAAATGTTATCAACCAAGGGTGCAAGTGCATCAAAATTAGTTTGAGCTTCTCCATGGAATTTTGTTCCTTTTATGTGCCCGGGAGCTACCGCCAAAATGCGATTTTTAATGTTTTGTCCATCAAGTTCGGCATTTATGGATTCAACAAACATAGAAACTGCGGCCTTTGTAGCGGAATAAACCGAATATAACGGAGAGGAAACCAAGCCGGCAATACTTGAAATTACGGTGCAGTAAAAATCGTTTACATTGTTGATTTTATGATAAAAGGTTTTAATGATTTTTATTAGAGAAACTGAATTAATTTGGAAAAACTTATCAATTTCACAATCTGCAAAATTTTGGAAATAATCCAATCTTCCTACACCTGCTGTAATGATGAGTGTATCAATATCATTGTATTGCAATAAATCAATAGGGTTGTCACTCAATAAATTAAAACGAACAAAGGTTGTTTTTTCGTTGGTGAAAGAAGGTTCACAGTTATCAACAATATAAACCCTGCTATAATTTTCTAATATGAGTTTTTTAACAACTGCAGCGCCAAGACCATTAGATCCACCGACTACCATTGCAATTTTATTCATAGATAATGTCACGTCCTGATTTTGATTAGCAATTTAAACTTTGAGTATTGTGAGTAATAAGAATTATTTGAAATTCAATATCAACACAGTACTTAACAAAGTATATCATATAAAATCTTGAAAAGCAACGAATTTTTTCTTTTAAAAATTTCCAATGAAAATAGTACATTTAAATTTGTTAAAAGAAGATTTTTTTGTTTGAAAATTATTCACACAAGGCATCGTTTTGTCATAGATTTTGCAACTCGGTAATTGTATTATTTAGTTTTATGATATTTTAAACGAGTTTATTGTGCTGAATTTATGTAATACGGGTTTAGAGCTTTTTGTTTACTTGTAGAAACTTTTGTGGTATAATATATTTGTAAAATATATTTTGTGAGGTGAGAGCGTGGATAAGTTTATTTTACATTCAAAATACAAACCAACGGGAGACCAACCGCAAGCGATAGAAAAGCTTGTAGAAGGCATTAATAACGGTAATAAAGAGCAGGTTTTGCTTGGTGTTACGGGTAGTGGTAAAACCTTTACGATGGCTAATATTATAGAGCGTGTAAACCGACCGACACTTGTTCTCGCTCATAATAAAACCCTCGCCGCACAACTTTGCAGTGAGTTCCGCGAATTCTTCCCTGAGAATGCGGTGGAATATTTTGTATCCTATTATGATTATTATCAACCTGAGGCTTATATCCCCGGAAGTGACACTTATATTGAAAAAGATTCTTCTATAAATGATGAAATTGACAAGCTTCGTCATAGTGCTACTTGTGCTTTGTCCGAAAGGCGAGATGTTATAATAGTAGCTTCGGTTTCATGTATATATTCGCTTGGAAATCCTATTGATTATAGAAATATGGTAATTTCCTTGCGAGAGGGTATGGTAAAATCACGCGATGAGTTAATACTAAAATTGGTAGATTTACAGTACGAGCGCAACGATATAAACTTTGTTCGTAATAAGTTTCGTGTTCGTGGGGATACTGTAGAAATTTTTCCTGCTTATTCAATGGAAAATGCGGTAAGGGTTGAATTTTTTGGTGATGAAATTGACCGAATATGCGAAATTAACACCGTAACGGGTGAAGTAAAAGCTTTACTTTCACATATTGCGATTTATCCCGCATCGCATTATATTGTCCCTCAGGACAAGCTTGAAGAAGCTTTGGCGGAATTGAAAGCCGAAATGGAAGAGCGCGAACGCTTTTTTATTGATAATCAAAAACTTTTGGAAGCTCAGCGTATCCGTCAGCGCACAGAGTATGATATAGAAATGCTGAAAGAAATCGGTACCTGCAAAGGCATAGAAAACTATTCACGTGTTTTATCCCGCAGACCGAAGGGTAGTACACCGTCTACGCTTTTAGACTATTTTTCTGATGATTTTCTGCTTTTTGTCGATGAATCGCATGTTACTTTACCACAGGTTCGCGGTATGTACGGTGGTGACAGAGCGCGAAAGGAAAATCTTGTAGAATATGGTTTTCGTTTACCTTCGGCTTTTGATAATCGGCCTCTAAATTTTGAAGAATTTTACAGCAATATAAATCAAGCTGTGTTTGTATCGGCTACACCGGGCGACTTTGAAAAGGAAAAATCAAGCCAAATTGTTGAACAGGTTATCCGTCCTACAGGACTTTTAGACCCCGAAGTATCAGTGCGCCCGTCTGATGGACAAATTGACGATTTAATAAGTGAAATCAATATTCGTATTAAGCGTAAGGAACGCGTTTTGATTACAACCTTAACCAAGAAAATGGCTGAAGATTTAACCGATTATCTTTGTGAACTTGATATTAAGGTTAAATATATGCATTACGATATTGATACCATTGAGCGAATGGAAATTATTCGTGATTTGCGCCTTGGTGAGTTTGATGTTTTAGTAGGTATCAACCTTTTGCGTGAAGGCTTGGATATACCCGAAGTATCTTTAGTAGCGATACTTGATGCTGATAAGGAAGGCTTTTTGCGTAGTGAAACATCTTTAGTGCAGACTATAGGTCGTGCTGCGCGTAACGCTAATGGTCAGGTTATAATGTATGCCGACAGTGTTACACGCTCAATGGAAAACGCCATAAGGGAAACAGAGCGCCGCCGCAGTATTCAAATGAAATATAATCAAGAAAACGGTATAGTTCCAAAGACAATTATTAAGGGCGTTCACGAAGTACTTGAAATTGGTACAAAGGTTAAAGATAAAGCCGTTTCTAAGATGTCAAAACTTGAGCGAGAAGCCGAAATTAAGCGCTTAACTGCAGAAATGAAAGCGGCAGCTAAGATACTTGAATTTGAATATGCCGCAACTTTACGCGATAAAATTAGCAAACTAAGGAAGGGTTAGCATTTGGCAAGCGAAAAAATCATTATAAAGGGTGCAAATGAGCACAATTTAAAAAATATAGATGTAGAAATTCCTCGTGATAAACTTGTGGTTTTTACAGGTCTTTCTGGTAGCGGTAAATCTTCATTAGCGTTTGATACTATCTATGCCGAAGGTCAAAGGCGGTATGTTGAGTCGTTATCTTCTTACGCTCGACAGTTTTTAGGACAAATGGAAAAGCCTAATGTTGAAGTTATTGAAGGTCTTTCGCCCGCAATATCTATTGACCAAAAGACAACCTCCAAAAACCCGCGTTCTACGGTAGGTACCGTTACCGAGATTTACGACTATCTACGTCTTTTATATGCGCGTGTGGGTATTCCGCACTGTCCTGTTTGCGGTAAGGAAATCAGTCAGCAAACTACCGACCAAATTGTTGATGCGGTTATGAAACTACAAGAAGGCAGTAAAATTCAGATTTTATCTCCCATAGTAAAAGGGAGAAAGGGCGAGTACAAAAAAGAACTTGAAAATATTAAAAAGCAAGGCTATGTAAGGGCTCGTATTGACGGTAATATCTATGATTTATCTGAAGAAATAGGCCTTGAGAAGAATAAAAAGCATTGGATAGAAGTTATTGTAGACCGTCTTGTTATTAAGCCGGATATTCTGTCGCGACTTACCGACAGTATTGAAACCGCCGTAAACCTTTCAGGCGGTCTTATTGCTGTGGATGTTATAGGTGGGGAGGAAATGCAGTTTTCTCAGACCTATGCCTGCGATGAGCATGGTATAAGTATACCTGAACTTACCCCTACAATGTTCTCATTTAACAGTCCTTTTGGTGCTTGTCCTACCTGTACAGGACTCGGTATGTTTATGAAAGTAAACCCAGAGCTTGTAATTTACGATGAAGAAAAATCCTTGCTTGACGGTGCTATTAAGGCATCGGGTTGGGGTGTAAACTCTTGGTTTAACCCTGATGCATCTTCGATTGCCGAAATGTACTACCGAGGTATTGCGGATTTTTACGGATTTGATATAAACACACCTTTTAAGGATTTAACCGACAAACAAAGGAATATTATTTTGTACGGTACAAACGGTCAAAAAATTAAGCTTACACGCAATAATGATTTTGGTGGCGGTACCTACTACAGCGAGTTTGAGGGTGTTATAAATAACCTTGAAAGACGGTATAAAAACACATCAAGTGATTATGCACGCAATGAGATTGAAAGCTACATGACTGAGTCGCCCTGTCCTGACTGTGACGGCAACCGACTAAAGCCCGAATACTTGGCGGTGACTTTGGGCGGTAAAAATATAATAGAATTTTGTGATATGTCGGTTAGTGCTGAATTAGAGTTTATAAATTCGCTCAAATTTTCAAGTCGTGACAGTATGATAGCAAAGCCGATTATAAAAGAAATTAAAGAAAGATTAACCTTTTTGCAAAGTGTGGGACTTGATTACCTTAACCTTTCGCGTTCTTCGGGTACTTTGTCGGGTGGCGAGAGTCAGCGTATACGCCTTGCAACCCAAATAGGCTCTTCTTTAATGGGCGTTTTATATATTCTCGACGAGCCGAGTATCGGTCTGCACCAAAGAGATAATGACCGCCTTATTGCAACCTTAAAAAGACTTCGTGACCTTGGAAATACTGTAATTGTAGTAGAACACGATGAAGACACAATGCGCGCGGCTGATTATATTTTGGATATTGGACCGGGCGCAGGTATTCATGGCGGTGAAGTTGTATTTTCGGGAAACTTGAATAGCCTTGAAAACTGTAAAGAGTCTATTACTTCCGATTATTTATACGGCAGAAAGCAAATACCAATTCCTAAAAATCGCAGAAAAGGTAATGGTAATTTTCTTACAGTTAAAGGTGCGGCGGAAAACAACCTTAAAAATATAAATGTAAAAATTCCGCTTGGTACTTTTACATGCATTACGGGTGTTTCGGGAAGCGGTAAATCCTCACTTGTAAATGATATTTTGTATAATGTTTTGGCTAATAAGTTAAACAAGGCGAAAACCTTTGCGGGCAAATATAAGTCACTTGAGGGCATTGAAAACTTAGATAAGGTTATAAATATCGACCAAGCACCTATAGGCAGAACACCGCGTTCTAACCCGGCAACCTATACAGGCGTTTTTGGTGATATTCGTGAATTGTTTGCTGCAACCAAGGATGCTAAAATGCACGGATACAACGCAGGTCGTTTTTCCTTTAATGTTAAGGGTGGCCGTTGTGAAGCCTGTCAGGGTGACGGTATTTTAAAGATAGAAATGCACTTTTTACCTGATATTTATGTGCCTTGTGAAGTTTGCGAAGGCAAGCGTTATAATCGAGAAACCTTAAGTGTCAAATATAAGGGCAAGAGTATTTATGATGTGCTTGAAATGACGGTTGAAGAAGGTATGAATTTCTTCGAAAGCATACCTAAAATTCACCGTAAGCTAAAAACACTTTACGATGTAGGACTTGGCTATATTAAAATCGGTCAGCCTGCAACGACGCTTTCGGGCGGTGAAGCACAACGCGTAAAGCTTGCGACAGAGCTTTCTAAACGCAGTACGGGAAAGACAATTTATATTTTAGATGAGCCAACTACAGGACTTCACACCGCCGATGTTCACAAGCTTATTGATGTGCTTCAAAGATTTGTTGATGCAGGTAATACAGTGCTTGTTATTGAGCATAACCTTGATGTAATTAAAACTGCCGACTATATTGTTGATTTAGGTCCCGAAGGTGGCGATAAGGGCGGTACCGTTGTGTGTAGCGGTACACCTGAAAAGGTGGCAGATTGCGAAAAATCATATACGGGTCAGTTTCTTAAAAAAGTGTTGAAATAAAGCTAACTTTGTGCGAATAATTACAAAAAAACACCCGAAATTTTCGGGTGTTTTTTTGATGGTTAGTTAGAAATATAATACTTTACAAGCGACTGCAAAAGAGTATCGCGGTCGATTTTTCTTATCAGGTTTCGGGCATTATTATGTGTGGTAATATATGTCGGGTCTTCGGACAGTATATATCCTACAAGTTGATTTATAGGGTTGTAGCCCTTTTCCTTTAAAGCGTCATATACGCTTACTAAAATCATACGGATTTGCTGCTCGGTTTGGTCGCCTACCGAAAAGGTCATAGTCTTATCATTCATAAATAACACCTCTTTCTATGATTATATTATAACAAATTTTAAAAAAATTCAAGCATTATTTTCTAAGCTCGGCACCTGTGGCTTCAAGCTTTTTAATAATCTTACCGCTTATGTCTTCAATTTCCTTATCCGTAAGGGTGCTTTCGGCAGAGCGTAGATACACACTAAATGCAACGCTCTTCTTACCTTCGGGAATTTGTGCACCCTCATAAATATCAAATAATTCAATCTTTTCAAGCAGTCTACCGGCACCTGAAGAAATTGCTCTTTCAAGTGTGCCTACAGGGATTTCCTTATCAACCAAAACTGCAAAGTCACGCTCAACAGCGGGGAACTTAGGTAACGGCTTGTAAACAGTTTTACGCTTTTCAATAGCAAGAAGTACATCAAGCTTAATTTCTGCTACGAAAACAGGACAGTCGATACCGTAGCTTTCGGCAACGGCGGGGTGTACCTGACCGAAAACAGCACATTCCTTATTATTGGCTTTTACAAGAGCTTGTCTGCCTGGGTGGAGATAAGGCTCGGCGCTTCTTTCATACTGTGTATGACCGCCTAAGGTGTTGCAAACAGCTTCAATAATACCCTTTAAGGTGAAGAAATCTTCGTTTTCACCATAAATACCGATTGACATTGTAGGTATTTCAAGCGGTTGCTCGGTAAGGGGGAGTGCTTTTGGAATAAAGCGCTTGCTTATTTCAAAGAATCTGCCGTTTGTAATCTTTTTATTTATATTGGTTGCAAGTACTGTAAGCAAGCTGGTTGTGAGCTGAGTACGCATTGTGGAGTATTCGTCACCTAATGGATTGATAATCTTAACTTGATTTCTTCTTTCGTCATTTTCATCAAGTAAAAGAGTGTCAATAGCCTTGCTTGCAATAAATGAGTAGGTTGCAATTTCATAAGCGCCTGCACCTAACATTAAAGCCTTAATTTTATCGGTTTTAATTCTTTCGGGTAATTTAGTACCGCGAACAACTGCACCCTTCATTTTGGTGCCTACAATATGGTCGTAGCCGTAAATACGCATTACTTCTTCGGCTAAATCGGCTCTGCCCTCAATATCATCACGAATAGACGGAACCTTGGTTGTAAGCATAATGCCGTCAATAGTGGTGGGCAACTGTAAAAGGTTTAATATTTCAACAATCTTTTCAGTAGGTATTTCTACACCTAAAAGCTCAAGTATACTGTCGGTAGTGACATTTAAAATGCGTTCTTCGGGGAGCCCGTTATTGCGGTCAATAACACCTTCAATAATATCGCCGGCATCTAAGTCTGAAATTAACTGTAATGCACGCTCCATAGCGTATTCTACATTAACAATATCAATACCTTTTTCAAAGCGTCCGCTTGATTCGGTACGAATGCCTAAAGCACGGGCTGTGTGACGAACATTATCACGGCGGAATTTAGCCGATTCTAAGAATAAATCCTTAGTATCTTCTTCAATTTCGCTTTCCTTACCACCCATAATACCCGCAAGGCAAGAGGGCTTTTTGCCGTCGGCAATAACAAGCATATCGGGATTAAGGTTGTAATCCTTGCCGTCTAAGGTGGTGATGGTTTCGCCCTCCTTAGCGGTTCTTACTATAATCTTTTTATCGCTTAAATCGTTATAGTTAAAAGCGTGCATAGGCTGACCTGTTTCAAGCATAACAAAGTTTGTAATATCTACAATATTGTTAATAGGGCGCATACCTGATGCAGTAATTGCCTTCTGCATCCAGGAGGGGCTTTCTTTTATGCGAAGATTTTTAACTACACGACCAATATAACGGGGGCAAAGGTCGTAATTTTCAACCGCTATATCGATATAATCCTTAATATCTCCGCCAACAGTTTTATATTCGGGAACGGGTGCTTTAAATTTAGTTCCTAAAACTACGCCAATTTCCTTTGCAACACCTATAAAGCAGTTGCAGTCGGGACGGTTTGCGGTAATCTTAAAGTCGATAATATAATCGTTAAGACCTAAAACATCACGCATATCGGTGCCGATAACTTCGGTTTCTTTGAGTATTAAAATACCGTTAACGCTAGCGCCCTCATAATCACTTTCGGTAAGGCAAAGCTCTTCACCTGAGCAAAGCATACCGTTAGATTCTACACCGCGAAGCTTACCCTTAACAATGTGCATACCGTTAGGTAGGTGGCTATCATCCAAAGCGGCGGGTACTAAATCGCCTTCTTTAATGTTCTGCGCACCTGTAACAATTTGCACAAGCTCCTCTTTGCCAATATTCATTTGGCAAATTTGTAAATGGTCACTATTTTCATGGGGAGTGATTTTCTCAATACGGGCAACAACAACATTTTGTAGGTTTTCGCCCTCTTTTTCAATGCTTTCAACCTCGAAGCCTGCCATAACCATTTTATCGCAAAGCTCTTCTACAGGAACATTAATATCTACATAATATTTTAAAGTGTTAAGTGAAATTTTCATTTATTTAAACCTCCTTAAAACTGCTCTAAGAAGCGTTTGTCATTTTCGAACAAAAGACGAATATCGCTTATTTTGTAGCGTGTTGTGGTTAAACGGTCAAGACCGATACCAAAAGCAAATCCTGAATACTCTTCAGGGTCGATACCGCAGCTGCGAAGTACATTTGGGTGTACCATACCTGCGCCCAGAATTTCAATCCAACCGCTACCTTTACATACTCGGCAGCCTTTACCACCGCATTCAGAACAGGTAACATCAACCTCAACCGAAGGCTCGGTAAAGGGGAAGAAGGAGGGACGGAATTTAACGGCAGTATCCTTGCCGTAAATTTCGTGTGCAAATTCTTCTAAAATACCTTTAAGGTCGCACATAGTAACACCCTTGTCAACAACAAGACCTTCAATCTGATGGAAGACGGGCGAGTGCGTAGCGTCAACCTCGTCAGCACGGAAAACACGACCCGGGCAAATAACGCGAATAGGGGGTTGGCGGTTTTCCATTGTTCTGATTTGTGCAGCAGAGGTTTGGGTACGAAGAAGTAAATTCTCTGCTAAATAGAAGGTATCCTGCATATCGCGTGCAGGGTGGTCTTGCGGTACATTAAGACATTCAAAGTTATAATGGTCGGTTTCAACCTCGGGACCGTCTACAACATCGAATCCCATAGATGTGAAAATATTAATCATATCGTCTAAAACGGTATTTAAAGGATGTAATTTACCCTTGCTGATTTCCTTTGCCGGCAAGGTGATATCAATGGTTTCGTCCTTTAACTTTTGTTCCAAAGCGGCTTTTTTCATAAGCTCGGTCTTTTCTGTAATAAGGTTTTCAAGTTCGGCTTTTGCTTGGTTTACAAGCTGTCCCATTATAGGTCGCTCTTCGGGGGATAAACCGCCCATCTGCTTTAAAATCGCAGTAAGTTCACCCTTTTTACCCAAATATTTTACACGCAACGCATCAATCTCTGCGCCGTTTTGCGCGTTTTCAAGCTCGGTTATTGCTTGAGTTTTAATTGCTTCAAGCTGTGTTTTCATAAAAATCCTCCAAAAAATAAAATAAACTCCGTCCTGCTATCACAGGACGAAGCATAAAAATCTCCGCGGTACCACCCGTATTTTTGCAAAAGCAAACACTCTTGTAACCGATAACGGAGTTTTCCGTCAGTACCTACTACAGTTTTCAGCACTGCTGCTCGGAAGGGAACTTCAGATAAAACCAAAACACATATGCCCGTTTTCAGCCAAGGCGGACACTCTCTGAAAGGCGGTAGAACCCTACTTTCCTTCGTCAATGCATTTACAAGCAATATAATAACACCTTTTTTTATCTTTTGCAAGCATTTTTTCTTTTATTTTCGGTAAAAATGTGGTACAATATAGTAAAAATATGTAAAAAGGGATAAAAATGTTAGAAGAATTAGAAAGACAAGGCTATAATTCCACCTTAGAAATTATAAAAACAGCAAAGCTTGACAATGGTGATATTTTAGTTGTAGGTTGCTCTACCAGTGAAGTTTTGGGTGAAAAGATAGGTACCGCATCTTCACCCGATGCCGCAAAAGCGGTATTTAATGGTATAAACACTGCAGCAAAGCAACACGGTGTATTTATAGCGGCACAATGCTGTGAGCATTTAAACCGCGCCATTATTATTGAAAAAAGCGCTGTGTCGACTGCGGATATTGTAAATGTTGTACCCAAGCCCAAAGCCGGTGGTTCGTTTGCAACTGCGGCATATATGGCTTTTGAAAATCCTGTAGCAGTTGAAGAAATTAAAGCAGATGCGGGAATAGATATAGGCTTCACTATGATTGGTATGCATATAAAGAAAGTTGTAGTTCCTGTAAGGCTTGAAAATAACAAAATTGGTAACGCTACTGTTTTAGCAGCACGAAGCCGACCTAAATATATTGGCGGTCAGCGAGCATGCTATGACCAAACTATTGCTTGACATATAGTTTATATTAAAATATAATTCAAATAAGGTAAGGTGATTATTTATGAAATATGAAGTATTAAAACTTTTATCAAAAAATGCAAAATATACTGCTGAAGATATCGCAATAATGCTTGGCATACCACAAAGCGAAGTAAAACAATATATTGAAGAGCTTGAAAAGGAAAATATTATCCGTGGATATAAAGCAGTTGTAGACTGGGAAAAGATTGATGGAACTTATGTTTCGGCTATTGTTGAGCTTAATGTTGTTCCAAAGGCAGGATTAGGTTTTGAAGAGGTTGCCGAAAAGGTTATGAGCTATCGCGAAGTTGAGGCTGTTTATTTAATGTCGGGTGACTATGACCTTAATGTTATTGTTAAGGGCAAAACCTTAAAGGATATTGCGTGGTTTGTTGCTAAGGAGCTTGCAACTATTGATTCAGTAAATTCTACTGCAACACATTTTGTAATGCGTCGTTATAAAGAAATGGATGTTGAACTTGTTTCGGGCGATGAAGATGATAGGGGGCAACTCTTCCTATGATAGATTACGGCAAGGTATTAAATAAAACCGTAACCGATATTAAGCCATCGGGTATACGTAAGTTTTTTGATGTTGCCGCTACTATGAAGGATGTAATTTCTTTGGGCGTTGGCGAGCCTGATTTTCAAACTCCTTGGGTAATAAGAAAAGCAGGTATTGAATCATTACAACGCGGAAAAACAAAGTATACTTCTAACTGGGGTTTAGTTGAACTAAGACGGGAAATTTCTAACTATTTAACTCGAAAGTTTAACATTAACTACAACCCCCAAAATGAAATTTTAGTAACGGTAGGTGGAAGTGAAGCTATAGATTTAGCTTTGCGTGCTTTAATTAGTCCGGGGGATGAGGTTATTATCCCACAACCCAGTTATGTTTGTTATGAGCCTATAACCGCTATTACAGGCGGTGTTCCGGTAATAATTAACACTAAGGCAGAAAACGATTTTAAGCTTACGGCAGAGGAATTAAGGTCTGCTATTACCGATAAAACCAAGATTGTTATTTTGCCGTATCCTTCTAATCCTACAGGCGCCATAATGGAAGCGCACGACCTTGAAGCTATAGCAGAGGTTCTAAAAGACACAAATATAATGGTAATTTCGGATGAAATATATGCCGAGCTCACTTTTTCGGGCAAACCACATATTTCACCCGCTTCACTTGATGGAATGTGGGAACGTACAATCACAGTAAACGGCTTTTCTAAGGCTTTTTCTATGACGGGATGGCGCTTAGGTTATTCTTGCGGACCAAAACCTGTTATGGACGAGATTATTAAAATACACCAGTATGCGATAATGTCTTCGCCAACAACAAGCCAGTACGCTGCTATTGAAGCTTTAAAAAACTGTGATGAGGATGTACAGTATATGTTAAAGCAGTATGATATGCGTAGGCGTATGATAGTTTCAGGCTTTAATAAGTTAGGGCTTACCTGTCGCGAGCCTAAGGGTGCGTTTTATGCTTTTCCATCAATTAAATCAACAGGAATGAGCAGTGATGAATTTTGCGAAAAGCTATTGCACTCAAAGAAAGTGGCTGTAGTTCCCGGTACCGCCTTTGGCGAGAGTGGAGAAGGTTTTATTCGCGCATCATATTGCTATTCGGTAGAGCATATTAATGAAGCTCTTAAAAAAATTGAAGAGTTTTTAAAAGAAATTTAAAATACTTTGCGGGCGGTATTTACCGCCCGTTAAAACTTTTCTGCTATTTTTTAAAATTTTTGTTGACAAAATAAATTATTATGGTATAATAATTCTTGTTCTATGGTGGATGTAGCTTAGTTGGTTAAAGCGCCAGTTTGTGGCACTGGAGACCGTGGGTTCGAGTCCCATCTTCCACCCCATATTTTACGGTACGCAATAGCGTACCGTAAAATCTAATAAAACTTAATATTGGGGTGTCGTCAAGCGGTAAGACACAGCACTTTGACTGCTGCATTCGTAGGTTCGAATCCTGCCACCCCAGCCAAATGAAAGAAATCCGAACTTACGTCTAATAGGCGAAAAGTTCGGATTTTCTCTTTATATTCGTTATTCTAATCCGAAGAAAAACGGAGGTTAGTTTAATGAAAGACTTTATTAAAGAATTTTACTATGGCAATATCGACCCGCAGGCTCGCAGTATCAAGCAGAGCAAGGCGGTAATGAAAGAAATGCAAACCCTCAATGAAACCGAAGAATACTTGACCGCCAAACTCAAAGGCGAAGAAAAGAGAAAGTTCCTCGACCACGTCAACGCTTGGAGCGTGGTGAACGGCGAATCAAACCTCGACAGTTTCATTGTCGGTTTCAGACTTGGTGCAAAGTTCACATACGATACCTTTATCAGCGACAGCGCTCCCTTTAGCGATTTCTTATGGGAGGATAACTGATATGGAAAAGTATATTTACGATGAATCCAACGGCTTGTGGTATGAACTCCAAGGTGATTATTACATCCCCTGCTTCACTTTGCCGGAAGTCGAAACAAAAGAAATCGGTGTGTGGGGTATGCGGCATTTAGATTATCTTAAATCCCGCCGAAAAGCCACCTATAACCGATTGCAAACAGAAGGTAAACTCAATTCCTATCTTTACGAGATAAACGCTCAGGCACAGGAAATGTTCGACAATCTTATAGTGCAGTATAAGAAAGTAGAAGGCATTTCCGAGAAATTGAAAGACATAGACCAAATGGAGTGGGTGCGCCGAATGAACAACATCAAACAGTGCGTAACCGAAATCATCAACAACGAACTAATTTATAAATAAGCCAAGATTCAGCTTTGTGGTAAAAGTTAAGGCGGAGAGGTCACCCTCTCCGCCTTTGATATTTTAAAATAAATTATATAGCGAAAATATCTATTGTTTCATCTTCAAAAATCATAGCTAACATCTTAGCGAACGCTGATTTGCTGAAGTAATGATGCGGCAAATTGTATCGGTCATAACATCTGTCTAATATTTCGGCTGAATAATATTCCTTGCGCTCGTAGATTGCTTTTGTAATTGCAGGAGCTATGAATAAATCGGCTTTTTCTTCTATGCGACCACTATTTGCACAACCACTCATATCATAATAAAGCACCAAAATATAGTGCAGTAAAGCATCTGCTTGTTTTTCTTCCTCAGAAAGCAGCAAAGCTTTGTTGTATAATTCGTTGCGCGCCAATCCGAAGTCACGCGCCATATTATATTCATTAAATTTCGCATTAAGGATCTGCCAAATCACATCATTTGAGCGAGAAGATTGCGTTTTCTTTTGTTGTGCTTCGTACTCTTCAAATTTAATGCCATATTTTTTAATCTTGAATAAATAGTCGTAACTCTTTAAATGTTCCCATCCTTTTTCACTTGGAACATATACTTTATCTAAATTTAATGAATTGGTATCCACCTCATCAACAATACGTTGAATAAGTGCGTCCTTCTTACCTTTGTCTGATAAACCATTAGCTACCAAGATTTGTTTTAATTGTTCCACTTTAAGTTTTTGTAAAGAGTTTGAAATCGAAGCTTCCTCCAAGTAACCTTCATCTACAACTTTTTGATGATATTTCATAGGGTTATTTATATTAAAATCATATGTAAAATAACTTGGATAGACATCATTTTTCTTTGCGATAGGTTTACCACCGAACTCGCAATAGTGAACAAATGCTGCGATAGCATAGTTATCATTTCGCGACAAAGAGTTTTTTGTCGCGGAACTTTCCGTTGAGGCGGAATTTGCTTCATTTGGAGCGGTTTGAGCTTTATTCATTAAATCGATAATATGTAATACTTGCTTAACATCAGAGGTCATCACATCATAAGAACTTGTTCCGGATATTACTCTTATACCATCCTTGTATTGGCTGATTTTAGTGATAGAAGGAATCATTAAATCAAATGCATCTACTTGGCATTTAAACACCAATCGCATATTGGTTATGTATAATTGTCCCTTATAGTATTCCTTTGTAGTTTCTTGTTTTACCTCTATATTGGTTTTCCTTTTAATGCCAACAAGCCATGGGGTAAGCAGTAATGAAGTTTTCTTTTTAGGTGTTTCTTTGATTTGTGTCATAACCTTATAGGATTTTGCTTTACCTTGATAAAAACAAACCTCTCCATTTTTCAACGAAATTGATGGATTATTAATAATCATTTGCGCTAACTGCTCATAATAAGCATTTGGATAGTTCTCAGCCATATTTTATGCTCCAATCGTCTTATTTTTTAAATACAAATAAATATTCGTGTGCAATTAATAAAAAGTTGTATTTTACACTATTTGTTTTCCAATATCCTGTTGCTTTACAGTTGTGTTGCTCTTTAATAATTAGTTCTTTAAGTTTAAATCCTGCGTCTTCAAAGATTCTCATAACATCAAAAGACATTGGTATCATGTGTCCTTTTTGGCGAGTGTCACCCATTAGAACCGCGCAGAACTTATCCTTTTTCAAAACACGATGACTCTCTAAAGCAACCTTTTTCATTTCCTCAAGGAAATCCTTAACTTTAAGCAAAGACAAATCTTCGGGTATATCTTCGCTGTATTGGATAATATCCGCATACGGCGGATGTGTGCAAATAAGATCAATGCTGTCATTCGGGATAAAGTCAAGGTTTCGTGCATCACCTTTATGAAGATACACCTTGCCGTCTGCCCCTTCATGCTCAAAATCAGTTTTTTCTTTGCAACGAGCAAGTGCAACATCATTCACATCAACGCCGATGATATTCCGATTAAGCAGCTTTGCTTCTACTAATGTTGTGCCGCCACCTGCAAATTGATCAAGCACTAAATCTTTTTCGTTAGAATATCTGAGTAAAATATTTCTCGGAATATACGGAGACCAATTACCACGCCATTTTGCATCATGTGTTGCCCAATCTCCACGTTTTGGAAACGACCAATGTGTAGTCATTTCTAATTCGAAATCATCAGGTTCCCATTTAGTGATTTTATTTGCCATCACTTAAAAACCTCACTAATTATTCCATCTTCCAAATCCTTAATGTTATAGATGTGTTCCATAACATCAAAAGTTTCTTCAAGATTGTTTCGTGCACTTGTCCAGCCCTTGCCATCTGTAAACCAAACAAATGTAAAACCATCAATTTCTTCGGTTTCCCAGGCAAGAGTTTTATAACTACGTGCAGTTTCGTTTAATTTGCTGCCGCCACTTCCGTAGAAATTAGTTTCAATGCCATAAATCATATTAGGTGTCTTAATTACAAAGTCGAAACGCTTTTCCATCTTGCCTTGGTTTGAAATGGCAGATAAGTCGATATTCCATTTGTTTGTGATTTGGTGAATATACATTTCTTTAAAGTAGTTTACATCTTTAACAAAGCCAGCTTTCTGAATAAAGCTTTCAACCAAATCTTCCATCAAGTGTCCGCCACGATTTTTACGGCCATTAGAATCAAGCCCTGTTTCCACACCAGTAGCATAGTCCACCAAGTTGTTTACTATATGGTTTTCCAACAAATCAAACAATCCAGTTTCGCGCATAAAATATTTATATTTTTCATAATGGGCATGACTATTAGGCGGATACTTCCCAAAATCAAATTGGAATAAATATCCACCATTTTCATCTTGACAATATATTTCATTCGCTCGAACTGCTAAGAGCAGAGGGAGACACTTTAATACTTCGGGATATTTTCTCATCAAGCTCTCAAAATCACTCTCAATGTCTTTAGAACCAATGAGAGAATTTAAAATATTAAGCTCAACTTTAATGTTCTCTACATTTCTATGAACTTTTTCAAAATCTATGTAATAACCATAGTCAGCTATGCTATCGCGAAAGCCAGATAACCACTTATTAAATTCTCTTGGCATATCTTATTTCTCCTTACTATTAGGCGGCACAGGCAACCCCAATCTTGTGAGCGGTATATACTCGAAATAGTAATAACAATGCATGCTAATAATATAATCTAAAACATCTTTATATTTGGGATTTTTAAACCAATCAGCAAGCAAATAAATAAACTCCACATCAATATTTAATGGTGCCATAAGTTTTTGGTACTGCTTACGTTTAAAATCACAAGTTTGCAATTTTTCGTCAACTGAACCACTGGTCTGCTGATATTTACATTCGATTATAAAAAGTGTGTTATTAACGATTACATAAATACTGTCGTCTGGAAGAAGCTGTTTCGAAATTATCTTTGTCCAATCAATGCCAACTTCTTTTAAGTATTTGTAAAATTTATGCTTTTTAAATATCCTTGCGACCTTTTCGTCATTATAAAATACAATATCATTTGTTACACGATATCCGCTTTGACTGTTTAAGAAAGTAGCCAAATCAGTTTTTCCTTCAAAAATAAGTCCTGTTTTGGTATTCCCTCCGCCTTTTCCATTCTTTATCATAAATATCAATTCTCCTTAAAAATTGCTAATAAGCAATTCTTTGATTTTTCCTCTTGCTTCACTATTGCAGTTAATCATTCTAGTTGCTTCCACTCGTTTGATTTTGTGAGCAGAATAGATATTATCAAAGAAATCATCTTCGGTGTTTGAGTTCTTGGGATCTGAGTTGCTAATTACAACTTTAGCACCTTTTTTATGCATATCATCTACGAAACGTGCAAGTTCAATTTGTTCTTCATCGTTAAACAAATTCTCAGTATATGCGGTAAAGCTTGCAGTATCTGTAATCGGTCTGTAGGGCGGATCAAAATATACAAAAGTATTTCCATCTATAAAGTTTGCAGACTCCCTATAATCGCCACAAACAATAGTAACTTTTTGCAATTTTTCCGATACTGCACGAAGGTTGTTTTCATCGCAAATCATTGGATTCTTATACGCTCCCATTGGAACATTGAAGAGTCCTTTTTTATTTACTCTAAACAACCCATTAAAGCAAGTTTTGTTTAAGAAAATCATTAAAGCGGCTTTTTCAATATTTATATTTTCGTTTCCGTTAACCTTTAAATCGTTGAAATGCTCACGCTTTTCATTATAGTAAATCTTTCGACTGTCAGTATCCAACGGAATAAATTCGCTTTGCATCGTGTAAAGCATTTTTATCAATGCATCAACATCATCCCGAATGATACGATAAGTGTTGATAAGTTCAGCATTAATATCACTGATATAAATTTCTTTTAAATCATATTTGCTAAGAATATCAAACAAAACTGCACCGCCACCAACAAAGGGTTCTGCATACTTAGTAATGTTTTCTTTAGCGAAAGGATAATAACGCTCAATTTCTTTAAGAAGTTGACCTTTGCCACCTGCCCATTTCAAGAAAGGCTTAACCACTTTGTCCTCGCTGTCAATATATCTGCGGCTACGTGCATCTTCCGGCTTTTGGGCATCGATAGGAATAATCCACATATTACCTAACATTGCAACGTCTGTTATACGATTTTCTTTACATAAGGTTAAAACACGTCTATGAGAAATATTCCATTTTTCAGCGGCCTCATTTGCAGTCATATATGCCAACATTATCAATCACTCCTTTTGAAATCATTATATTCCAAAACGCGAATAATAGCAATACCATTTTTTAAGTTTTTGCAATTATTTTTTGTTTTCTGCTTCTTTCGCTTCTTCCTCTTTAAGCCATTCTTCATACTCCCTCTGACCTTCTTCAGTTTCAAAGAATGCATATATATCTGGAAGGATTACTCTGGCAAAAGACTCTAGTGCCTCGTCAGGGATGGTACATTTGGCTCTTTTGTTGCCTAATATAATATATTTCAAAAGCAGGAAAAACTTTTTAAAGGCATTGGTTTTCTTATATTCATTTACCATAGGCTGAATTTCACGAGCAATTACCTTAGCCATTTTATTACCGGATTGAATTTCGGTCAGTATTTCATTGAAATCTGTGGTGCTATAAATCATTGCGCGAAATTGAAAGGTAGCTAAATTTTTCAAAAAAGTATTGTTCATAACAAACTCCAATCTTTGAGGGTATTAGGGACTCATCCCTAACAAGGGCGTAGCAAGCCGCGTTATATAAAAACGCGATGCTTGCGAAGACTGCGTGTGGATATCCGTTCGCGATGCTTGCGAAGACGATGACGCTTATTTTAAGCGTCTATTTCTTTTAGTCGAGCAAGCCATCTTTTAAAAGTTCCGTCTTCACAAGACGATAAAATTGCTCCATCACAAAAACGCTCGGCGCGGATATTGGCAACTATCATTGCGCAAACACAAACCGCATCTAAATTAGATACATCTGCTTGCTTGATTTCGCCCATATCAATACCGTTATCTTCAATAATTTTACCGTATTGAGTCAATTCCATTTCGGGATGTGCATCAATGAACTTATAAACATCTGCCTCAAAGTAATTGATTTTATCAGAGTAGATAACATACGGAAAATGGATGGGATGTTCCATTGAACCATCGTTCTCTTTATCTACAAACCATTCTCCAAAATCATTGCTTTCAAATGTGGATAAATGTTTGGTTAATAATTCATACTTTTTCATTTGTAATTCTCCAGCGTTCTACAAAACTTCTCGAAGAAGAATGTTAACTCTTCAAATAATTTTGGGTACGCATTGCTGCCCCAATATTCAACAATATTGCCGTTATTGAATTTTATTGTAAGTTCCCACTGTTCTCCATCAAGAACATCGGGATTGTTATATTCTTTATCCCATTCAGCAATAAAGAATTGATCATACAACGTGGATACAACTTTATACCAATCGAAAGCACTTATTTCCTTCTTTTTGGGATTGCACTCTAAACTATGATCGGTGCAAAGAAAATACGTGTTATTATCCTTTGCAAAATTGATGGTTTTGTAACCGCCGAAATAACCGCCATCACTAAATGAGATTTCAACAACATTTTTATAATCATAAGGATGTCCAAATTTGTGATTACAGGAACTACATTTGTATGCCGGATCATTATCAGTAATGCAACATCCGCCGAGTTCAATTCTCCCTTTTTCCAAATCTTCTTCGATTAAATGAAATACTGGCATTCCGTAAAGAATTTTTGCGACTTCACTTCTACCGCATTTCGGGCATTTTATGCGTTCATCAAAGTCATTAAAAGTTAAACTGTATTCTTCAACAACAAACTCGATATCTTTTATTTCTTCACCATAAGGTGGATATCCGTTATACATTCCTCCAAAAGCCAGAGTTAAATCCGGCATAGGTGTTATTGTTTTGAGCTCGGTATTAAGAAAATAGTAATATTCTTCCTCGCCTAAATTGGGAGGATAGGTGCAGCTTAACGCTAAAATTGAATCGAAATACAGGACAATTTTTTGAGCCTCATCCTTGTTGGTGATCATAAAGACATCGTAATTACCAACACGTTTATTATTCCACTCAAGAAACTTCATTAAAATTCCTCCCGTTTTTTCTTATAGTGAGGGCTAAGGTTAATAAACAAACTCTTGAAATCTTCACCGGCTTCGCAGTTTTGGAAGATATATTCAAGCAGTTCTTCTTGACGTGCTTGTCCGAGCGTGAGGCGGTAAAGCGAGAGGATCTTAATCATACGCTCATACGCAGCACAATCTTTACTGAACGGATACATCGGCACGATGCGCTCAATCTTAACCATATCTTCTGTTTCGGGAAGACCCCAGAACGGAATAAGGTCAGAAGAGTGTTGATTATGCTCCTTAGTATCTTCAACAGCATTATTAAACATCTCTGCCCATACATCGTTTTCAAACTCGGCATTACCGTAACGCTTAGCAATATTCTGACGAATAGCGAGGCACTCAAAGCGATTGATACGTCCTTCACGTTGTTCCAAATCAATAGGGTTAGAAGGCAAATTCCAATGCACGATTTTACGGCAATAGTTATGGAAATCCAAACCCTCTTGACCGATAGACGTAGATGCTAACACAAAGGGACGGAACGGAGAATTAAAAGCATTACGCACAATCTTTTTACGGTCGGTGGATTTATCCGAACTACCATCACCCTTTGTAAAGGCAACAGCAAAATGCGTGCGGATATTTACAGGTCTTGCCTTGCCACCACGCACTCTTGTAATAAAAGTGTTTTTAGTATCAATACCATACGGAGTTGTTCTGATACTCATTGAGTCAGCAATAGCATAATGCAATCGTTTAACCGCATTTTCATCTTTGTCAATACCGTTAGAAATAACGTGTGCATACTCATCAAACATTGCCTGAATATTACCGTCTTTTCCGTAGGAAAGAAGATTCATCCAATGCGCTTCTTCGGATTTGCCATAGCACAGCTCGACAACGGCAATGGATTCGGGTGTATTCATACGATTGATGAAAATCTTAGCAATTTGACTTGGTAGTGAGGAATCATAACCGAAGCCGTAATTATATCTGCGGTAAGTTCTGTTAATGCAGACTGCAGGCGATGCGATTGCCATATCAACAAGTACATCAACAAGATCAGCAGGCATTCTGCCGAGTTCTTCGGTGCTTTCAGCGAACTGCGCATACAATTCTTTGAGCAAGTTCAAGTGTGCATTAAAACCGGATTGACGCTTATTGATATCCTCATCATCCTCGATAGATGCCAAAGATTCCCCGTGCCCTAACCACTCGGTAACGTATGTTTTAGAATCAAGCAGCATCGGTGCAATATAATACCAACGCTTATCAGGTTGACCGCCCTTTTTGCTCTCGAAGCCCTGTAAAGCATCTTTAATTTTTTCTTTGATAGACTTTTCAATTTCCCTTAAAGAAAGATTTGCATTTAAGCACTCGATGGGATTATAACTCTTGGTCAAAAATTCAGAAGGATACAACAGACAAAACAAGGTCATTGCATTAGGCTGCCCTTCTTTAACGGCAAAATTAAGTCTTGCACTAGGAAAACGTTTTTCACCCGAATAGAAATAGTGAACGTCCTTTTCTGCGGTGTTCTTTGCAAGCTTGCCAACCGTCTTACGCTCTGCTTCATACGAAACCATAGAAGCAATCATACGCGGAACCATTTCCCACGCAGAAAATACCAAAACCTTTGAGAAATTCTCCACATTTTTATACGGACTCTTCGCACCGGGAGTATAATACGGTTTTGATGGTGGAACCCACAACAAGAGTTCAGCATTGTTGGCAAGAGCGTGTTGCTTCAACACCTCAAGACGAGCATTGCCGCTTGGGATGTTTTCGTAGTTATCGATCTTGGTGCGGTTAATCCATAAACCGTCTTTATTAACCTTATTGGCTTCGTTTGGATTCTTTTTGAAATAGTTTTCAATATACCTCTTTAACTGATAGTCACGCATAAAGGACATCAAATAAGGAGTGGATTTTATGTAGTCAACCGGCACTCGGAAAGGCGCACCGATTTCATCCAACAACTTTTGAGCAGAGATATAAGATTTGATATCCTGCTCCAACACGTCAACAGGAGTTTTAACGGAATTATCGTCAATGATATCGGCATTTTCGGTAGCAGAAATTCGCTCAGTACGACACACCTTGCTATACATTGCATCCTCTGCCGCCGCCTTTGCAGCCAAAACTGTTGTATCGCCAACGGTGAGCTCTTTAAGTTTTACCGAATACTCATTCCATACGGTTTTAAAGGAATCCTGCTCTCCTTGACCTATATTGAGGAAGTTCATTACATCCAAGAACTCAGAATAATGCTCATCCATCTGAGAATCATCAATTTCCTCTAATGTGGAATACATCTTGTAAGGAGTTGCTGAAAGCAGAAGCATACGAACATTATTGGAACTGAAAAACTTATTTGCGAGCATTCCTGTCTCGGATTCGGGGTCAGAGTTAATAAGATATTTGAATCGCTGGAACTCATCCATTACCACAAGGTCGGGTTCCAACTTGTCAAGACTTATTTTTGAGAACATAACGCGCAATTTGCCAATAGCGGCGTTGTTGTTTACGCGCTTCATACCATTCTCACGAATTGCAAGGCACAACTCGACAACGACATCAAGATATCTTGTGCCGTCCGGTTGGATTTCGGTCAAGAACTCCTCACTCTTTTCAAGCATATATTGGACATATTGACCATTTGAGTTTTCGTCGCATTTTAAGACTTCTTTTTCGTAAAAGTCACGATACCAATCCCAAGCTGCCGTTGCCCAGTCAATCATTGCAATTTCAAGCTCGGCAAGATAGTCGTGAAGTGCAGGAATTCTGCGAAGGATAGCGAACATCAAAGCTCTTTCGTTAACTGTACCGGCACCCGCAGTAATTCTAAAAGAAGTATCGGGAGTTAACGGAATAAGCTGAATATAACGGCTTAATAAATCCTTGTCGTTTTCTTGGTTGAAAATGTTTAAGTGCTGCATTGAAAGACGAGAAGAATTCATACTTTCAGTACGCAATTCACTTGTGATGCGAAGTTTATTTAAGTTCTGCTCAGCAATAGCGGCATTGGAACAGATATAAACCACTTTAACAAGGTTATCACCGGTTTCTTTTTGCATAACGGCAAGTTTTGCGACGGTGCCACGAGCAATCAAGGTTTTACCTAAACCCACCTCATCAGAAACCAAAACACGACGTTGACCGTTTCTAAAAAGATGGTCGATGCGGTTGACAGTAGCCTTTTGGAAATCCTTTAAGCCGGACATGATATTTTGCTCAATATCATAGAGCTTGTTTGATACATTAGCCACGGAGTCCCACCGCCTTTCTGAACATTTTATAGGTTTCTTCAAACTTTTCGGGGACAACGCCATCCTTGGATACTGCTTTCATAAGATACTCGATTTCATCAAATTTTTGCGGATCATTGGCGGCGGTTTGAAGCATCTTTTCATAAAGTGCAGGCATTATAGTTTGGGTTGTATGTACTGCACCTGCGGTTTCGTTTTGAGCAACAAACAACTCAGATGCTCCAACGGTAAAGTTTTCACCCAAGAGGAACGAAATATATTGATAGAAGCAATTTTTATCCTTTACAACGCTGGATACGACTGCCTTATCTCTATCTTCTGGCAGATTTGCAGTAGGGATAATAATGACACGAGATACTATGTTTTCTCCATCTGCAACAGTAATCTTGTAAAACTCAGAAAGCTGTAACAGGCTTAAATTTTCAAAACAAACCTTTTCACTCAGCGGTGCAGTTTTATTCGAAAAGAGCGGAGATACCGAAACGGCATAACCCTCAACTTTATTATCAAAGAAAACATTAATATTATAATTTTCTCCGTTCTCTACCACTTCGGCAGAAGGATTCAAGCGAATAATTGTTTTAATAACGGAATCCAAAACACTATCCGCATCTACAACTTCTTCATTCTTCACCGAATTGATATCCACCAACTGGAACGGATTATTTGGATTATCTTCATTACCGCAGAATAATGCTTCACTGAGCTTTGTAAGATTCAAATAGCGGTTTTTACTATGCAAACGAATCATAAACTCAATATTACCGCTTACGGCATTATGGGACGCGTTAAGAGAGCCCAGATACAAGTCTGCATCAGAGTTCTTTCTAACCATATAAACCTTGGCATGAATATCCTGCTTCTGAATGTTATTGTTTTCTTCCGAAACGATAGATTCACCGTCAATAACATTGTCTTTTACAGTATAAATCTTAAAGTTGGCGCAGCTTTCCGGCTTTAATCTTGGCAAAGACATTGCTCTTGTTATTAAAGTGTAATCGGTATGCTCTATGTACTTATTTCTGTCATTGAAATCTTTGATAATGCCGTCACTCAAAAAGGGCGACATCACAAGAATCTCGTGGAAGGTATCGGTAAATAACGGATACTCTTTTATGCTGTGAAATCCACCTTCAGCCTTTTTAACGCCAACGGGAATAAAGTCATAATCATAAAATTCTCTCGAATCAGTTTCAAAATGGATATAAGATAATTCTTTGAGAATTCGTCTGATTTTAGTTCTTTTGCCCGGTTGACTTTCAACAGGCATAAATTTAAGCAAATATTCGATGAAATCATTAACGGGCTGATTTTTCTTAGTCGCTTTATTGCTCTTTTTACCGTCCATACAGAAGGTGACGTCCCAGCTTCTATCAAATGTGAGATTACGGCTGAGAATAACCACACGATATAATGGCTCACCCTGTTCATTTACATAGCGAATAAGCCAAAACTTCGGATGAAACGAGGGATATGCGGCAATTCCTTTTTTCTTGGGAGTTTTCACTTGATATACCATCTGCTCTAAAAGCATATACAAGGATGTTACCTTGTTCGGCAAATGAATTTGACCCGCCTCGCAAAACAAAGCGATTTTATCGCCCGTTACACGCAATGCTTCCAAAAGAGCAATGGGATTTTGCGCAATTTTACTGTCAGTATCTTCTGAAAGACCGAGCGCAAGACTGGCACCAACCAAAGCGTCTAAGTCAAGCGAATAGGTTGTACCGATCGCAAAATCCAACTTATATTTATCGGGAGCAGTCAAAAGCTGACCGTAATCTAATCTGTCGTTATTCGGATTCAGCATGATTGTTCACTCCTTCAAAAATATCTTTAATGATGATCTTGGCGTTGTTAAAACGATAGTCCAATTGTTTGCCGCCAAACCATACAGTAGTATCAAATTCACCGGGGTGCTTTGTCTTAGCACGATTCACACCTTTAAGATGCACCTCGCGTTTGATGATACATTCCTTCAATGCTTCAATATCACGATTGCGCATATACTCTTGCGCTTGCTTTAAAAAGTGTCGAAGAGCCGCGTGACCTGCAAGTGATAATCTTTCAAAAATATCGTCAATATCAATGTCGGCATATTCTTCAAGATGGGGTTCTAAGATTTTCCATTCATCGTTGGCATCGGTGTTTTGCCCATCCGAAACAATGATGTTAAACAGCACGCGCATTACATATACAAAATCTGAAAAAGAGCGCGCAACAGCATAGTCCTCCTGAATACTTTCAGGGAACTGCTCAATAAATCCGTGTTCCAATTCTTCAATACCATTCAATTCGGTAATATCAGTAAAAGAATTTTGCAATATGTAAGCAAACATTGTGTCACCACAAGTTTTTATTACCTGTTCTTTTAAGAACTCGGCTTCAGCCGAAGTTAATTCAAGGGTTAGTCCTTCTTGCCAGTTTCTCGTATAAGTGGGAATATTCCAAAAACGCTTATACAAAGACTTTCCGGCATCGTTATCATCACACTCGTTTTCATCGGCAGCATCATTTCGATTGCCGAGATTTTTAAGCGTACCTTTTTGATTGTTGTTAGCGCACATAAAGCGGATATATTCAGCAACGGAAAGTTCACCGCCTACGAAAATTCCAAGACGGCGCAAACCTGCCCAATACAAATCAGTAGGAGCACGTTTTACCCAGTGTCCAAGACTTAATGCACGGCGTCCGATGATGCCATCGGCTTTAGGATCTCTTGCAACAAAATATTCTCCACAAAATTTTTCGATTGCACTAAGCGCATTAAACATACGGTTGGGGCTTGTCTCACCGCTACGTTCTATTTCCTTAAAGGCATACGGAACGCATAAAAAATATTTAGCTCTGGTCTGGATGGTAGAGGTTCCGGGGAAAAAGCGATTGGCAAAGCCATCACGAATTGGTGCAATACCTAATTCGTCTAATGTACCCGCCTCGGATAACATATCCAAAACATTCAATACTTTGTTTCGTTCTGATTTTGAAAAATCAATCCAACCTAATTGCATAATCTATCTCCGTCAGTTAAAAGTCTTTTCTACCAAATCAACATACTCTTTATATGCCTGATGCTCTTCCAAATCAGAAAGACATTCAGCAATACTTTTGTAGTACCAATAATGTTGATTCTTATCTTTTTGATTAAATCTCTGCCACAGTTCATCACCGATAGTATTGTAATCACGATAAATAGCACGAATATTGGAGAGCTTATCTCCAAGCGTTATCATCTTTACGTCAATCAGCGCATTTTTAAGATGGTCAAGGGTTTCTTGTTTTCGAATCTTCCAAGTAGATTCGGCAGGTTTATCTTCACGTTTGTTTTCGCTTTCAGAAGCCACTAGCGCAGCAACACGCTTGCCAAACTGCTCTTCGATCTGTTCGACTGTGGCGTCGGTATCTTCGACAACATCGTGAAGTACGGCTCCTGCAATAATCTCATCATCTGTCGTCATTGTGCCAACGATAGCCGCTGCTTCTAGCGGATGCAAAATATAGGAAATCTGTGTTCCCTTGCGAAACTGACCTTCGTGAGCTTTGGTCGCAAATGCGATTGCTTGATTCAATAAAACTCCCATTTTCAACTCTCCTAACGTTAAAATTATTTTGTTACAATATAATTCTAACACAACCAAAGTCCCATATAACGGACAGTAAGTGGTGTATAATACAGATACTGAAGTTATTTTTCGGGAATAACTTCGACAATATCTTCAATGTTGCAATCTAAGGTGTAGCAAATTTTTTCGAGGGTTTCAATAGATACCGGTTCAT
>JAZQYX010000014.1:0-28007 GCA_045633725.1 Acutalibacteraceae bacterium
TTATAAATCGCCTCTTGTATGTCAGAGGAAAGCCCCTCGGGGTTATGACACCACGCGCAGCGGAGATTACAGCCCTTGAAGAACACCGTGGTTCTTATTCCGCTTCCGTCGTGAACGGAAAATCGCTTTATCTCAAATATACTTCCCTTCATACGTTGCCCTCCGCCTGCTTTATGAACGCGTCCTGCTCTGCCTTTGAGAGATTGACGAAATATGCGTTCCAGCCGCAGACGCGAACCTGCAGATTCCCATATTTTTCCGGATTGGATTGTGCATCCTTCAAGGTCTCCGCGTCAAAGACGTTACCGTGCATTGCAAAGCCGCCTTTTTTGAAATAGGTCATAAGGATGCCGTAAAAGGCATCAAGCCCGTCATCGCCCGAAACGGCAGAGGTGTGGACTACTATATCAAGCACGGACCCCGTCGGAAAAGCGGCGTGATCTATTTTTGTTACCGAATTTATAAGCGCGGTAATTCCCTTTTTGTCCATTCCGACCGTTGCGCAGAGATTTTTGGAGAGCGGGTCGCCATAAAATCGTCCATCGGGAGTAGCCATGGTATTCTTACCTATGTAAAAGCAATGGTCTATCGAGAACAAAGCCGCCTTGAAAACTCCTGTGCGACCGTTAGGTTTATTATTGACAAGATTAGCGCAAAAATCGGCAAATTCAACGGCAAACGCATCTGCCACAGTACAATGTCTAATACCATTTCCAACCCAAAATACAAGGGCTATTATGTTGGCAACAAGGTAAAGATTATTGATATGTTCACCAAAAAGCAAAAGTTTTTACCGCCTGAGGAATGGGTTATGTTCAAAGACGAAACAGGTGAAATTGTTCCTGCTATTGTAGATGAAGAATTATGGGAAAAAGCCAACGCTGTTCTTAGAAGGCGTAGCCGTGATGTTAAGAACAGACAGAATCTATGCAATCACCCAAATCTTTTAACCGGGAAAATGTACTGCACCCATTGTGGAAAGCTCTATTACCGCAAGGACAGTAAAGACCGCAAAGGCAATGTGTTATCCCGTTGGATATGCAGTGGTAAAATCAATAACGGTACTGACTCTTGCCCCTCTTTCACTATTTACGAAGAAGAAATCAAAGAAGTTCTTTACGAGGTATTTAAAGACACTGCTGAAGATGCAAGGCTGATTATAGAAGAATATACCAATATGTATTCTGAAATATTAGAAAAAGACACTTCATCGGGTGAACTGCAAAAACTAAAAGACAGACTTGATTTTCTTTCAAAGAAAAAATCAAAATTGCTTGAGTACAATATTGCTGGTCAAATAAACGACCGAGATTTTATAGAGATGAACAAACAGATTACTGACGAATCTGCAGAAGTTTACTCGGCTATTCAAGAAATTGAATATGAAATCAATTCACGAGCCGAATATAAGCAAAAGATTGAAGAGATACGTAATATATTGCTTAAAGCCGAAAATGAAGCAAGTCAGAATATGATAGACTCTGCGTTCATAAACAGGTATATTGACAAGATTTATGTAACCCCTATTGAAGAAGGCACGGTTGAAATTTCGGTTAAGATTTTCTCGGGAGAGACGGTTGATAAACATTTGTCAACCCTACGAAAACGCCATAAATCTATTAAAAATGCCGAAAAAACCGATGAAAACGAGTCCTATGATAACGGTATTGTAGATATTGGCAGTACGGGACACACTTTTAAGAAAATGATCGAATCTTACGAAAACAGCATGAAATAAGATTTTATTTCAAGAAAATAAAATCAAGGTGTGTCAAAAGACGCACCTTTATTTTTTATTAGATTAAATAATATAAGACAGACTATTATAGAGAGAAACATATTTAAAAAGTCACTGATAACACCAAAGCTTATACCAACAACTACATCCAAAACCACGCACCCTATTTTAAAAAAAGTGGAAGTTTTTCAAGATAAATAATATCTTTACGGTCAGCAGCATCGCCCTCCGCCAAAACAGCACAAGTAGCGGTTTCAATAGCGCCTGCTTTGTTAATAAGTTCTCTTACAGCTGCCAAGGATTCACCTGTGCTTATAACATCGTCTACAATAAGTACCTTTTTACCCTTAATCATATTGACTTCGGTTTCACCCAAATATAAGCTTTGTTGCTTATCGGTTGTAATACTTCTAACCGTAACAGATAAAGAATTACGCATATAAACCTTTACACCTTTACGGATAACTATATAAGGTTTTCCGCTTTGGCGAGCCATTTCGTAAGCCAAAGGAATGCTTTTTGCCTCAGGGGTAATAATGTAGTCAAACTCGGGAGCCAATTTAAGTAGTTCCTCGCTTGCTTTAACCGTAATTTCAACATCACCAAAAAGAATAAAAGCGGCGATATCAAGAGAATCGCTTACAGGAAATTTTTCAAGATTCCTCTCAACCCCTGCAATTTTTATATTATAGTATTCAGACATAATATTACTTCCTTTTTAAAATTATCTAATGCCGTATTTTTCAATAATATAGTCCATATCCTTATCGCCACGACCCGAAAGGTTGATAAGAATAGAACCATGCTTCATTTCTTTAGCAAGTCTTATTGCGTGGGCCACTGCGTGTGAGCTTTCGATAGCAGGGATAATACCCTCTAATTTTGCAAGCTTGAAGAAAGCATCAACTGCATCTTCATCGTCTACAACATCGTACTTTACTCTTCCTAAATCACGCAAAAATGCATGTTCAGGACCGGAAGACGGATAGTCAAGACCGCTTGCCACCGAATATACCGGCGCAGGTTCACCATTTTCATCTTTGAGCATAATACTGTTAAAGCCGTGCATTACGCCTTCTTCACCATATTGAAGACTTGCGGCATGGTCGCCAAGCTTTGGACCTTTGCCCAATGGTTCAACACCATATATTTCAACAGGGTCATTAAGGAAACCTGAGAAAAATCCTGCAGCATTAGAACCGCCTCCAACACAAGCAGTAATAACATCCGGCAAATGACCTGTCATATCTAAAAATTGTTCGCGCGCTTCAATACCTACAACCTGTTGGAAATCACGCACCATCATTGGAAAAGGATGCGGACCTAAAACCGAACCAATACAGTAAATACAGTCTTTATATTCTCTACTATATGCTTCAAAAGCGGCATCTACGGCTTCTTTTAAAGTTTTAAGACCATGTGTCACTTCTATTACATTGGCCCCTAAAATCTTCATGCGAGCAACGTTTGGAGCTTGTTTTTTAATATCAACCGAGCCCATATAAATATCGCACTCTAAACCGAAATAAGCCGCTGCAGTAGCAAGAGCAACACCGTGCTGACCCGCACCTGTTTCGGCAATTACCTTTTTCTTACCCATATATTTTGCAAGCAAGGCCTCACCCATACAGTGATTAAGCTTATGCGCGCCACTATGGTTTAAATCTTCACGCTTAGCATAAAGCTGAACATTACCAAGCGAATTGCTAAGGCGCTCTAAATGAGTAACGGGAGTAGGTCTGCCTTGAAACTCCTTACGAACACGGCGAAGTTCGTTAATAAACTTACGCGACTGACATATTGAAAAATAAGCCTGAGTAATTTCCTCCATAGCCTCTTTAAGCTTAGGCTCAATATAGCATCCCCCGTAGTTGCCAAAATAGCCCTTATCGTCGGGATAGTTTTTGAAATATGTATCGAAATTTATATTTTTAAAATTCATAATAATTTTCCTTTCAATAATTTATAAAATAATTTAAAAATTCTTGAAATTCACCATCGTTTTAGTAATAAAAACATTTAAATTGCACCTCAATATAAAAAGTCTTGCCCCATTCGGGACAAGACTTTAATAAATCCTGCGGTACCACCCGAGTTGCTGAAAACAGCCTCTCTGCCTTACACATAGTATGTAAGCCGATTTGGTAACGGGGTACGGTTCCCCGTCGACTACTACTAACGAAAATTCGCTTTCGGTCGCCCTCATAAGTCCATTCACTAAACTGCGCCTTACAGCATTTCCACCAACAGCTGCTCTCTAAAAATTTGCAGTAAAGTTACTACTCTTAATCAAAGGTTTAAAATATAACCTTATATATTAGTCGTTTTTGAAGAAACTCATAACATCGTCATAAGTTTCGTCCTTATCTGCAACAGAATTGAAGATAGTTTCAATAGGATCCTTTGAATCCTTCTTATCGTCACCAAGACCTGTAGCTACAACAGTTACACGGATTGTATCTTCAATAGACTCGTCAAGCTGAGCACCCCAAATGATAGTTGCATCAGGATGAGCCATATCAGAGATAATAGAAGAAGCGAGTTCTACTTCTTCAAGACCGATATCAACAGAACCTGTAATGCTGATGATTACGCCGCGTGCATTATCCATAGAGGTCTCGATAAGAGGACTGTTAATAGCCATACGAGCAGCTAATTCTGCCTTATCGCGACCTGTTGCAACACCTACACCCATGTGAGCGTAGCCTGCATCAGACATAATAGACTTAACGTCAGCAAAGTCGAGGTTAACGAGCGCTGTAACATTGATAAGTTCAGAAATGCTTTGTACACCTTGACGAAGAACGTCATCAGCAATATCGAACGCATTTTTGAATGTAATTTTTTCTTCCGAAACGAACTTTAAGCGTTCGTTGGGGATAACAACAAGACTGTCAACATGTTCGCGCAAAGCTGCGATACCTGCTTCAGCTTGAGTCATACGTTTTTTACCTTCAAAAGCAAAAGGCTTAGTAACGATACCAACAGTAAGTATACCAAGCTCCTTAGCAATAGAAGCTACAACAGGAGCAGCACCAGTACCAGTTCCGCCACCCATACCTGCAGTGATGAAAATCATATCTGCTTCGCGAATTGAAGCAGCGATTTCGTCGCGTGATTCTTCTGCAGCAGCATTACCATTATTGGGGTTGCCGCCTGCACCCATACCTGCAGTTGTTTTATCGCCAATTTGTAATTTTACATCTGCCTTAGACTTAAATAAAGCTGCTTTATCGGTGTTAATAGCAAGAAATTCTACACCCTTTACACCAGCATCAACCATACGGTTTACAGCATTTCCGCCGCCACCGCCGACACCTACAACCTTAATTTTCACTACATTTGCAAACTCTTCTGCAACTTCAAATGGCATTTTAAATTCCTCCGTCTTTATGTAAATTTAAGATATGGTACGCTATTATTCAATCATACAACAATATAATAACATACATTATTTCAAATTTCAATAGTTTTATTACAATTTTGTTACTTTTTTTATTTTATTTCTATTTCTGTAAATGCACCCTGTGTATTTTCCCTGCTCCACATGCTTAAATCTATCCTTCCGGTAGAGGTTTCACCAATCTCTTTTATCATAGCTTTCAAATGTTTGGTTTTAGGCTCTAAATCCTTAGAATATCCAAAATCAACAATAAATCTGCCGTCCACCTTAGCTTTGATTGCATTTTTTTGGGTTACATCAACATAATCAACCAAAAGTTTATTAGTATTTAATGTATCAATAAGTGTTAAACATGTATCCTTGACCGAATTATCAGAAAATTCAATCGCACTTCCTACATCGCATTTAGCCTTATCAGTTATAACAAGCAATATATCCTTAGGCTTTTTTGCATAGGCTTTGAGCACCCATCCGCTTTTGCTTACCGAATAGTACTTCTCACCCACCTGATAGCATACGAATTCTTTAGCATCGGTAATTTTAAGCGTTAGAGTATCGGGAAAAGAACGGTTAATTTCAACATTCTCCACGAAAGGTAATTTTGACTTTAGTTTCTTTAAAGACTGGCTTTCTGATACTGCAATTAAATTATCACCAATCTCTATACCACAATTTTCAATGATTTGAGTTTCAGTATAAACATTACTGCCCTTTGAAATTATATTTTCTATTGGGAAAAGCACCGTGACAGATAATACTGCACCTACCACCAATAAAAGTATCAAGAAAAAAATGAGAAGAATTTTAGTGCGCCTTTTTCGTATTTGGCGTTGACGCTCATGCCGTTTGCGTAAAAATTCATCATTTTGGAAATTCTTTTTCAAAATATCATTCCTTATACTATTTTAATATCCGCACCAAGAGAACTTAAATTTGAAACTATATCTTCATATCCGCGAAGAATATGAAATATATCACTTATTTGAGTTTCGCCGTTTGCCGACAATGCCGCAATAACTAAAGCCGCACCGCCGCGAAGGTCAGTACATTTACAGTTAGCGCCTGAAAGAGACTGCACGCCTTCTATAACCGCAATTTTACCTTCGGTTTTAATTTTTGTGCCAAGTCTATTAAGCTCCCCTACATAACGAAACCGATTTTCAAATATATTTTCTACAAAAACACAGGTTCCGCTTGAAAGGGATAGCATTGCCACAGCCAAGGGTCCTGCATCGGTTGGAAAACCAGGATAAACCAAACTTCTCACTGTTGGTACTCGCCTTAATCTTTTAGGCGCGCTTACAGTAAGTGTTCTGCCCGAAGCCGAAATTTCACATCCGCTTTCTCTAAAAAGCGAAAGACAAGAAACCATATGCGAAGGCATTATATTCTTTAGAGTAATTTCGCTGCCCGTAACCGCCGCCGAAGCAATATATGTAGCCGCAACAATACGGTCAGGAATTATTGTATGCGCGGTAGGATAAAGCTTATTAACACCACTAATATAAATAGTATCAGAACCGCAACCGAAAATTTTAGCACCCATACTGTTTAAAAAATCAGCAAGGTCACTGATTTCAGGTTCGCGTGCGGCATTATGAATAAAGGTTTCACCCTTAGCTGTTGCCGCCGCTAAAATTATATTTTCGGTAGCGCCAACGCTTGGAAAATTGAGGTGAATATCTGCACCCCTTAGACCGTCTTTCGCTTCACAGCACAAAAGACCATGCTCTTCGGTTATAGTAACACCCATTTTTTCCAAAGCGGAAAGATGCAAATCAATTGGACGTGGTCCTAACTCGCAACCACCTGGACTGCTTATAACTGCCTTACCCGTTCTGCCTATAATGGCACCTAAAAACATTACCGAAGAACGCATTTGTCGCATAAGGTTATCAGGTATTGTGTATCCGCTTACACCTTTTGCATTAACAATTACAGCGTTGCTCTGCTTTTTGCATACACAGCCCAAGCCTTCTAATATGAGAAACGATGTATCTACATCCGAAATATTAGGACAATTATGTATTATACTTTCGCCTTCGCAAAGCAAAGTCCCCGCCAATACAGGCAACACACTATTTTTTGCACCCTGAACTGTAATTTCACCCGAAAGTTTTTTGCCTCCCGATATCACAATTTCTGCCATAAAAAGCACCTCGCATAAACTTGTAACTACAGTTCATACTATGCGAAAATGCTTTTTTTGTCACGAATCAGATAAAATACCCATTACAATATCATATATTCGTTTATTTGAATCAATTATGGCATTTTTGCGTGCATTAAGCGACATCTCTTTTAATTTATCGTTATCACCAAGAAGCCTTTCCACCATATTTATAAGGCTCTCGCCCGAAAGGTCTTTTTCTTCTATAAGCTCTGCCGCACCGTCGTTTTTAAGTGTTAAAGCATTATAGTACTGATGATTTTCCGCAACATAGGGTGATGGAATAAGTATAGAGGGTTTACCGCAAGCCTGTAACTCACCCAAGGTTATAGCGCCTGCACGGCAAATAACCAAATCTGCCGCCGCCATGCATACATCCATATCATCTATGTATTCTCTAACAGTTATATCACTTGAAAGATTTGTATCTTTAAGGCTTTCAAGCATTGCTTCATACCCAATTTTACCTGTACCGTGGATATGATAATATTTATTTGAACCGTTATGCCATTTTATAAGCTCACTAACCGCTTCATTAACACGTCTCGCACCCAACGACCCGCCAAACGAAAGTATTAACGGCTTGTTGCCTATATTCAACTTTTCACGGGCGGTCAGACGTTCTATATTCAAAAGCTCTTGTCTGATAGGATTGCCCGTAATATACATTTTGTTATTGATTTTAAGGTGTTTTTCCGCTTCCTTCATAGCAAGCATTACAGCATCAGCTTTAGGAGCTAACATTTTTGTAGTAACACCCGGAAAAGCATTTTGCTCATGAATAGCGGTTTTATAACCTAAACTCTGCGCTGCTTTAAGTACTGGACCACTAACATATCCGCCTGTGCCTATAACTATATCAGGATTAATTTTTTTGATAATTTTTTTAGCATTTAATGTAGAAGTTGCAGCCATTTTTACAGCAGATATATTATGAATGATTGCTTTAGGAGTTAAACTTCTTCTAAAACCTGCAACTTTTATTGTATAAAAATCATAGCCTTTTTGAGGCACTAACTTTGCTTCAAGCTTTTCAGCAGTGCCTATATAGCTAATCTTTGCTTCTGGATTTTGTGCCTTAATATAATCTGCAATAGCCAAAGCAGGATTTATATGTCCCGCAGTACCGCCGCCGGCAAATAAAACTTTCATAAAATCACCCTTTATGTTTTCTCAATGTTTGCACTTCGCGAAATTGATAAAACAACTCCCATTTGTGCAAGCAATATTAAAAGTGAAGTTCCGCCGTAACTAAAGAACGGAAGACTGATGCCGGTATTTGGAATTGTATTGGTAACAACCCAAATATTAAGCATCGTCTGTAATCCTACCTGAAATGTAAGACCTATTGCCATTAAAGAGCCGAACTTATCGGGAGAACGCATTGCAATTACAAAGCCGCGCCAAACGAGTAAACAAAATAGAATAATTATAACAACTGCACCTATTAAACCTACTTCCTCACATACGATTGAGAAAATAAAATCGTTATGGGGTTCGGGCACCCAAAGATATTTTTGTCGTGACTGACCTATCCCCCTGCCTAATATTCCGCCTGAGCCAATTGCTAAGAGTGACTGTATTGTTTGAAACCCTTCACCTGTAGGCGCAAGCCACGGGTCAAGCCAATATTTAAAACGGTCAGACGCATAGCTTATGGCACCCGTCATCACAAGCCCCAAAACACCCGCAGCGCCAATACCTAAGCCGCCAAAAATATATCTTTTGGGAAGTCCGCCCACAATCAACAAAACAATACCTAACATAAACACAAGTATTGTAGCCGAAAGATGCGGTTCAGCCACAATAAAGATACAAGGAACAGCTAAGAGTCCTACCAAAATTACAATAAATTTAAAACTGCCTATTTGTTTATAGTTAGCTGAAATCAATGCCGCAAAAATTAAAACTATAGAAAATTTTGCAAACTCGGACGGCTGAAAGGTTATAGAGCCAATTGCCAACCAACGCTTAACATCCATTCCCTTAACCTGAGGCGGCAAAATTAAAAGCAAAAGTAAAATTGCATTTACGCCTAAGTAGATTACCCAAGCAAAGCGCTTGAAAATATGGTAATCCCAGGTGGATACCCATAGCATTACTATAACGCCCACAATGGCAAATATAGACTGACGGGATATAAATTTATAACTATTGCCGTAATATTCATAAGAATAAGCATAGCTTGCCGAAAATAGCATAACAAGGCCTATTGTTAATAAAATAAGCACTAATGAAAAAAATGTTATATCTATTTTTCCACGCTTTGAAGCGTTTTTCTTGAGCTTAGCCATGCTTTTCCTCCTAATTAGAATCCTAAAAATATTGGTAAAAGTGCCAAAACACTACCTATTAAAGTGACAAAAGAAAATACGAAAACAATCTTGTTTTCCGACCAACCGCACATTTCAAAATGGTGATGTAAGGGTGCCATTTTGAATATACGCTTTTTGGTTTTTTTATAATATGCCACCTGAATAATATCAGATAAAGCTTCTGCTAAATAGATAATGCCAACCAAAATAAGCAGTATCGGTTTTCCTATACCGAACGACATAGCAACTACCATGCCGCCCAAAAACATTGAGCCCGTATCCCCCATAAAAACTTTAGCAGGGTGAGCATTCCAACAAACAAAACCTACACAAGCACCTGCCAATGCAGAGCAAAGTATATTATTTGAAATAATTGTAAGATAACCCGATGCCAACATAAAAGCACAAGAAGCAACAAGGGTTACAGAAGAAGCTAAGCCGTCAATACCGTCGGTTAAGTTTACCGCATTTGTAAAGCCGTATATAAAGCACAAAGCTATTGGCCAAAACAAAAGTCCCAAACCGCTTGTAATATCAATTTCACCCTTAAAAAAAGGAATGTAAAGGGTATCCATACCGCCATAGCTTAATGCTAAAAGATAAAATGCCGCAACCAGAAGCTGCAAAAAAGTTTTTTGGCGTGCAGTAAGACCCAAATTGCGTTTTTTAACAACCTTAATATAGTCGTCAATAAAACCGATTGCCGCCATACAAAGAGCCATCAAAGTACCCGCAACAAAGGTTACAAGACGCCTTTTGTTAAGTAATTCGCCGTAAAATCCGTTATGAGTCATAACCGAATATAAAACGCAAACCGCCAAAGCCAAAACTACACCTAAAATCATCATTATTCCGCCCATTGTAGGTGTACCCTGCTTTGTCTTATGCCAGGTTGGGCCATCTTCAAGTATAGTCTGCCCAAATTTAAGCTTTCTAAGGTAGGGTATTACAAAATACCCTGAAAACAAAGTAAAAGCAAAAGCAACAAGTGCGGCAATTATAACAGTTAAATCTTTCATTTTTTCATACCCTCTTTTGCATTTTTAAAGCCATAAGCCACTAAGGATTTTTATAGAAAAGATTTTACAATCTCTCTTTCGTCAAAATCAACCTTTTCCTTACCTAATATCTGATAGGTTTCGTGGCCCTTACCTGCCAATATTATTATATCATCTTTTTGTGCAATTGAAAGAGCGAATTTTATAGCCTCGCGCCTATCCGGAATAACCTTGCCCGTAAAAACATTATCAGGTATGCCTTTCATAATATCTGCAATAATATCTTGGGGGTCTTCTGTGCGCGGATTATCGCTTGTAACTATTACATAATCACCGTATATTGAAGCGATTTCACCCATTAAGGGACGCTTGGTTTTATCACGATCCCCTCCGCAACCGAAAAGAACAATCAGTCTTTCCTTAGCGCATTTTTTAAAGGTTTTGAGTATATTTTTAAGTCCGTCTGGTGAGTGAGCATAATCAATAATAACGGTAAAATCCCTGGTATTAGGTACAACCTCTGCCCTACCCTTAACACCGCAGAACTCGTCTAACGCTTGCTTTATAATATCATAAGATATACCAATAGACCTCATACAAGCTATAGCGCAAAGTGAATTATATACAGTAAACTCGCCGCCTGTTGCAACATCTATATGCATAAGGGTATCGGTTAGCAGCTCATAGCTTGTTTTGTTAGGCAAAGTATTGACAGCTTTACCAATATAATCAGAAGTTTCTTGTACGCTGTAAGTAAGCTTTTTGCAGTCGGTTTCGGCAATTAACCGCTTACCGTAGTCATCATCAGCATTTATTATGGCACAATTGCACTGACTGAAAAGCTTTTTCTTAGCAAGATAATAATTTTCCATAGTACCGTGATAATCCAGATGGTCCTGCGTGAGATTAGTAAACATTGCACTCTCAAAGTTTAAAAGCTCTATATGACCAAAGCAAACAGAGTGCGAGGAAACCTCCATAATAACATACTCGCATTCGCTTTCTACCATCTGAGCAAAAAGCTCGTTTAAGTAAAATGCGTGCGGTGTTGTATTGATTGAAGGAATTACGCGGTCACAAATCATATTCTGGTTAGTACCGATAAGCCCTACCTTTTTGCCCGCTTTTTCTAAAATGGCCTTTACCATATAGGTAACGCTTGTTTTACCATTAGTGCCTGTAACACCTAAAAGCTTTAGTTTTTTAGCGGGGCAGGAAAACCAATTAGCAGACGCTTCGGCAAAAACTCTTTGCGGATTTTCTGTAAAAACAACATTTTCTAAATCGCTTTTGCAGCTTGTAAATACTGCCGCTGCACCGTTTTTAATAGCGTCGATATCATATTGCTTAACATCGCTTGTATTTACATACAAATAACCATCTACTACTTTTCTTGAATCGTTAGTAATTCCTTTAATTTCTATTTCTGCTAACTTTTTTTCACAGCTTGTTAATTGCGATAGTTTCATTTTAAATTTAAAAGTTATCCGTCAACCGTAGATTCGTCTCTGAAATACACAGTTACAACAGTACCTGCGTCAACTTTTGTTCCTTTCTTAATACTTTGGTTATAGGCTTTGAGACCACTTGTGGTCATATTGCCTGAAAATTCAATATTAACACCTGCGTTTGCCGCAGCGGTGTTAGCTTCATTAGCGGTAAGCCCCTTAAAATCGGGAACAGTAACGGTTTTTTCGGTAGTTTTATCGGTATAAAGAATAACTGTACCGCCGTTTACCACCTTACTACCGGATTCGGGAATTTGGCGTACAACCTTATCACCGTCACCTACTACTTTATATTCAAGCTTTTTAGAAGCAATCTTACCGCGTGCATCATCAACCGAATCCCCTACCACTTCGGGAATTTCAACCGAAAGTTTTTTAAGCTCTTCGTCACTATAGCTTGGTTCATAGCCTAAATACGGCAATACATCCGACATAATTTTTGAGTTTACAGGTGCTGAAATAACACCACCATAATAGTTACTCCCCTTAGGCTCGTCAAGCATAACAAATACCGCTATTTCGGGATTTTCTATGGGCGCCACAGTAATGCAAGAGCCTATATAAAGGTATTTGTCACCTGTTTGCTGAATTTTTGAAACCTTTTGCGAGGTACCTGTTTTAGCACCTATATTATAACCCGAAACAAGCGAGTTTTTTGCACCATTTTCAGACACAAACTGCATTAAAGAGCGTATTTTGTCAGATGTTGTTTCAGATATTACCTGCCTTTTGTGGTCAAGCCTTGTAGTTTCTATTACCTTATTGTCAGCATCAAGCTTTTTTTCAAGTAAATGCGGTGTTACAAGGTAGCCACCATTTACTGCGGCAGATACCGCTGACATAAGCTGAACAGGAGTTACATTAAAGGTTTGACCGAATGAAGATGAAGCCAACTCTACAGGGCCCATATTTTCTTGTAAATGGTAGGTAGAGCGCGATTCACCCGGTAAATCTATACCTGTTTTTTCGGTGAAACCGAATGCTTTAAAATATTTTGAGAATGTGGATACTCCCGCTAATTGACCTATTGTAATAAATGCAGGGTTACAAGAGTTTGCAATAGCATTTTTAAGGTCTTGTGTACCATGACCGCCGTGTTTCCAACAACCATAACCCTGACCCGCAACAGTAGTTCTACCATTACAGAAAAAGCTATTTTTTTCGCTAACAAGATTTTCTTCAAGCGCTATTGAAGTGGTAATAACCTTGAATACCGAACCCGGCTCATAACTATCCGATACCGCTTTGTTACGCCATTGTTTATTTAAAAGTTCGGTACGGAGCTCTTTTTTCTCGTCTTGGTCTTTTATTTCATCAATTTCTTTTTGATTAGCTTTAGAAAGTGTAAACGGGTCATTAGGGTTAAAGTCACCCTTTACTGCCATAGCAAGTACCGCACCTGTATTAACATTCATAACCACTGCGGCACCACGCTCGGCAATTTTGTTTTGCTCAATAGCGGTTTCAAGGTACTTTTCTGCAGTGTACTGAATATAAGAGTCTAAAGTAAGTACCAGCGAAGTGCCTTTTATTGCGTTTTCAACCTTTTCGTAGGTAAATCGCATATCTGCACCCGCAGCATTTTTAGCCGCAACAACTCGACCTGCAATACCTGTAAGGTCGTTATCATAATATTGTTCTATACCGGCAAGCCCCTGCTCGTCGGCACCTACAAACCCTAATACCACCGAAGCCAAGCTATCGTTGGGATAATAGCGCTTTGTGGTTTCGTCTATGCCTACATATTTTGTAATCTCAAGTTTCTTATTATCCGAAATAAATTGGCGTATCCTATCTGCAGTCTGTTTGTCGATTTTCTTTTTAACAGTAACATAGTAAGTATTCTTGTTTGTGTATTCATAGACTGTCTCATATTCTACCTCCAAAATTTCTGATAATTCTTTTGCTATGAGTCTTCGTATGTTTTCCTTTTCGGATTGGTCTTTAATTTTCTTTATCGCGTTAGGGGTTATATAAACCGTCCATGCGGTAGAGCTTGTGGCTAAAATTTGCATATTACGGTCATAAATATCGCCACGCGGAGCAGATATTAAACTATCGTAAAGCTGTTGCTCAGATGCCTTGCTTTGATACTTTTCGCCGTTAAGCACCATAATATTCACAAGGCTTCCTGTAGAAATCAAGGAGAGACATAGTATTAAAATAATCATAACTACCCATATTCGAGTAAGCATAATTTTACCGGGTTTCATATATTTACCACCTTCTCCTCATTCTTCTTTTATACCCGAATACGAGAGCCAACATTTTTGACTCTCGTACCCTAATTAGTATATTATTTCAGCCTTTCGATTTATTACTTTCATTCCAAAACTTCGCCATTGGCATTTTTGGCTATATCGGTATCGTTAACACGAATATATGTTACATCTTCCTTGCTTGGCTTTTTCATACCAAGATTCATTGCTTCAACTTCTAAGTTTACATAAGATATTTTTCTTTGAAGCTCAACTTCAAGTGCAGTTTTTTCGCTATCGAGCTCGGTTATTTGAGCTTGATAATCATTAATTTGAGAATTAACTTCATTTATTTTGATACGCAACGCTATATTACCGCAAAGACCTGCCAAAATAAAAACAACACACATTATTGCGGCAACTGTGGGAGAAAGGCGTCTTGCAGCTTTTCTGCCCGCTTTAGTATTACGGTTTGGCAGTACAACAATATTATCGCGTGGCGTTTGTTTTTCCTTGGGCGCAAACATTTCAAAATCATACGCCAAGCTATCGTTATAATATTTTAAATTATTCAACTGTGCCTTCTCCTTTAAATTCTTAGTTTCTTATAATTACCCTTAACTTTGCACTTCTGCTACGGGGGTTAAGTTCGAGTTCTGACTCACTCGGTTCAATTGGTTTACGGGTTAATAACCGTCCTTTAGGTGTTTTGCCGCATACACATACGGGAAAATCGGGCGGACAGGTACAACCTGTTGTAAAATCCTTAAAACGCTGTTTTACCATTCTGTCTTCAAGCGAATGGAATGTTATTATCGCTAAAACACCGTCTTTGTTTAGTAAATTGAAAGCCTTGTCCAATGCTTCGTTCAAGCGGTCTAATTCACCATTTACCGCTATTCTTATTGCTTGAAAGCATTTTCGTGCGGGATGTCCGTTTCTTTTAGCCTTTGCAGGTACGGCATTAGAAATAATTTCTGCTAACTGTAAGGTTGATGTGATTTTTTTGCTACTTCTAACCTTTACTATTTCTTCTGCAATTTTTCTTGAAAACTTCTCTTCGCCGAAACGAAAAAAAATATCCGAAAGCTCGTTTTGTGAAAATTCGTTTACTATATCTCCAGCGCTAATTCCGCTTTTGCTCATTCGCATATCCAAGGGTGCATCCTTATGATAGGAAAATCCCCTTTCGGCAGTATCAAGCTGATACGAAGAAACACCAAGGTCTAAAAGTATGCCGTCTACCTTATTTATATTAAGGCTTTCTAAAGCCTTGTCCATATTTGAAAAATTTGTTTGTATAACAGTGGCGGGAAGCCCTTTAAGACGCTCGGTTGCAATTTTTACAGCATCGGGGTCTTGGTCAAGACAGATAAGCCGTCCTGTTGTCAGGCGTTTGGCAATTTCGCTTGAATGACCTGCACCGCCTACCGTACCGTCAACATAAATACCGTTGGGGTTAATATTTAAGGATTCAATAGTTTCATTTAGTAAAACAGAAATATGATTAAATTCCATAACTAAAATTCAAGCTCTGCCATAATATCGGCAATTGATTCAGGCGTAGTGTTTTCATTTTCTTCTGCCCAAAGAGCAGTGTTCCAAATTTCCACCTTATTATTAACACCTAAAATATCGGCCTTTTCTTCCAAGCGCGCATACTCGCGAAGATTTGCGGGGACAAGTATTCTTCCCTGCGCATCGAATTCAACATTGAATGCATTTGCAAATAAGATGCGCTTAACCGCACTTGATTTAGTATTAGGAAGACTGTCAAGTTTCTCAACAAACTTTTCCCATTCAGCTAATGAATATACGCAAAGACAACGCTTACCCGAAATATCCTGCGAGATAATAAACTCTTCGCCGAGTTCTTCCCTGAATTTAGACGGGATGAAAACCCTGCCCTTTTTATCGATATTATGTTGGTAATTACCTAAAAACAAGATTTTCACCTCTTTTTTCACCACTTTAGTGCACTTTAATGGTTTTTGACACCACTTTGCACCACATAATTGTATTATAATGGCACTTTTATAAAAAATCAAGTATTTTTTCAAAAAAAGTATTACAATTTTGAAACATTTTATTAAAAACACCCAAAAAAACAAAAAAAGCAGGGCGTATCCCCTGCTTTTCTATAAAAATTTCATCTTAAATTTCATAGCTTATTATTCGGTAAAAGTAAATTCTGATGTGTACATATAATAAATACATTCCATTATCGCGTATTTTTTATTTTGAGTGCATTTTCTAAATAAATTTACAAGCCTTTTTTCGTTTTGGTCGGTCACAATAATTGCGTTTTCAGAAGAAAATCCGTTATAAATTTCTTCAAGCTGTTTTATATTTCTTGAGTTATCTTGCATATAATCTTCATAAAGCAATTGTTTTTCATCAATTTCCAATACTTTTGAAAGCATTTTTAACCTTTGGTCAGAGATTTTACTATTATCTTCCAATCGGCAATAGGTAGTATATTTGAGTCCCATTTTTTCTGCCATTTGGCGTTTGGTATATCCCGCTTTTTCTCGGTAATAGGTAATCCGTTTGTTTATGCTTTCCATAATTAGCCCCTAAAATTAAAAAAGTGCGTAACCGAAGCTACGCACGAAAAACGCAAACTCCGATTAGTCGCCAAACGAATCGAAGTGTAATTGAAAGGATAACCTCACAAAACAACACTATTTGAGTTTGCATTTTTGCAAAATTCAAAATGTTATTTTGTGAAAAAATATAATTATCCCTATAAAAAGAAAAAGCTCCTTACAATTACATATTCAATTCGTTTGGCTAATTTTAGTTTACCACTATTTTTTCAAAAAATCAACACTTATTTTATCGTCACAATAATTCCTAATTACGCATTACGAATTCCTAATTAACAAAAAACTCCCCGAAGGGAGTTTTTTATTCAAGCTCAAATGCACCCGTATAAAGACTATAGTATTTTCCTTTTTGAGCAATAAGCTCGTCGTGACTACCGCGTTCAATGATTTTACCTTGTTCAAGCACCATTATAACATCGGAATTTTTAACGGTTGAAAGGCGGTGAGCAATAACGAATACCGTTCTGCCTTTCATAAGGCTATCCATACCCTTTTGAACAATAGCTTCGGTACGGGTATCAATGCTTGAGGTCGCTTCGTCAAGTATCATAACAGGTGGGTCGGCTACAGCGGCGCGCGCAATTGCTATTAACTGGCGCTGACCTTGTGAAAGGTTTGAACCGTTGTTTGAAAGCTCGGTTTCATAGCCCTTTGGCAATCGGGTTATAAAATCATCAGCTCCCGAAAGCTTTGCGGCGTTTATGCACTCTTCATTAGTAGCATCTAACTTACCATATCGAATATTTTCCATAACTGTACCTGAAAATAGGTTTGTTTCTTGCAACACTATGCCTAAAGAACGACGCAAATCTGACTTTTTAATTTTATTTATATTTATGTCGTCATATCTAATTTTGCCATCTTCTATATCATAAAAACGGTTAATTAGATTTGTAATGGTGGTTTTACCTGCACCCGTAGCACCAACAAATGCAACCTTTTGTCCCGGTTTGGCATAAACGCTTACATTTTTAAGCACCTGCTTACCTTCTACATAAGAAAAATCAACATCAGTAAGTGTGACATCGCCCTGAAGTTTAGTATAGGTAAGTGTTCCGTCACCATGTGGATGCTTCCAAGCCCACGCACCTGTATGCTCAGCAGTTTCGGTTATATTACCGTTATCATCAAGATATACATTAACAAGCGTTACATATCCGTCATCAACTTCGGGTTGGGCATCCATAAGCTCGAACACACGCTCTGCACCCGCAAGACCCATAACAACCGAGTTTATTTGTTGAGAAACTTGGTTTACATTACCTGTAAACTGCTTTGTCATATTAAGGAACGGGATTACAATACTTATGCTAAGGGGTAATTTGAAGCCCGAAAGACTTAAATTAGGTACATTAGCAAGCAGTAATATACCACCCACCATAGCAATGATAACATAAAGTATGTTACCAATATTCATATTTATAGGTCCTAAAAGGTTTGCATAAGCATTTGCACGCCTACTATCTTCGCATAGTGCATCATTAACCTTGTCAAATTCTTCAATACTCTTATCTTCGTGACAAAAAACCTTTACAACCTTTTGGCCATTCATAATTTCTTGAATATAGCCTTCGGTTTTACCTATTGATTTTTGTTGGCGCATAAAATATTTTGCGGAACCACCGCCAACCTTTTTAGTTACAAGGAAAAGCAAGAATACACCAAATACAACAACCAAGGTAATCCAAATACTATACGAAAGCATTATAAAAAATACCGAAATCACTATAATTCCCGCTTGCAAAAGTGCAGGGATTGACTGCGATACCAACTGACGAATAGCATCAATATCATTGGTGTAATGGCTCATAATATCGCCGTGCTTATTGGTATCAAAATATTTTATGGGAAGATTTTGCATTTTACTAAAAACTTCCTTACGCATTTTACCAAGAAAACCTTGTGTAATAACCGCCATAAGCTGAGTATGAGCAAATATTGAAGCCAAAGATACAAAATAAATTGATATTAAAATGATTATTTTAGGTACAATAACTTCTTTTGCACCCGCCCAATCTGCTTGTTTGTAAAATTGTTCAATTGCGGCGAGTATTTGCTGGTTAAAAATTGCAGGAAGAGAAGCCACTATTGCCGAAAACAGTATACAAGCAAGCGCCACACACAATAATGCGGGATAACTTTTCCAAATCATCTTTAAGGTTCGTTTTAATGCGGTTGGATTGAATTTGCGAACGGCAGGAACGCCTTTAGGTAAATTACGAGGTATATTTTCATTCGATTTACTCATCGTCTTCACCTCCGCTTGTTTGTTGTTCGTAAACTTCACGATAAATCTCACTACTAAGCATCAATTCCTGATGCTTACCTACAGCCGAAATCTTACCATTATCCATAACGATAATAAGATCGGCATCCTCAACAGATGCAATTCTTTGAGCGATAATAATCTTTGTGGTCTGAGGAATAAACTCTTTAAATCCTTTTCTTATTAGCGCATCGGTATTGGTATCTACCGCACTTGTAGAGTCATCAAGAATAAGAATTTTCGGTTTTTTAAGAAGTGCACGTGCAATACAAAGGCGCTGCTTTTGTCCGCCCGAAACATTAGTACCGCCCTGTTCAATATAGGTTTCATACTTTTTGGGGAAACTTTGTACAAACTCATCTGCTTGCGCTAATTTACAAGCCTCAATAATTTCCTCATCGGTTGCATTTTCATTTCCCCAACGAAGATTATCCTTTATAGTACCCGAAAAAAGTTGATTCTTTTGAAGCACCATAGCAACATTATCACGTAAGGTTTTAATATCGTAATTTCTAACATCCACACCACCTACAGAGATTTCACCTTCGGTAACATCGTAAAGGCGGGGTATTAACTGAACAAGTGAAGACTTGCTTGAACCGGTGCCACCAATAACGCCAACCGTCATACCCGACTCAATTTTTAAATCAATATTCTCAAGCGCGTTTCTCTTTGCGTTTTTATTATACTTAAAGTTAACATTTTTAAATTCAATTGAGCCGTCTTTTACAGTATATACGGGATTTTCGGGGTTTTTAAGGTCGGGTTCTTCGTTAAGCACTTCACAGATACGCTTCATAGATTCGAGCGAGATTGTAATCATTACATAAATCATAGAAAGCATCATAAGTGACATTAAAATTTGCACTCCATAGGTAAGCATTGCCGAAATTTGACCAACATTTACAGTAGAGCCTGCGCTTGTAATAACCAAATATGAGCCCAAAAAGAGTATTACTACAGTATTAAAATACATACAAAAACTCATTATAGGGGAATTTAATGCGACTATTCTTTCAGCTTTTGTAAAATCTTCGGTTATTCCGTCGGCGGCAGACGCAAATTTTTGCTTTTCATAATCTTCACGCGAGAAGCCCTTTACCACACGCATACCGCGAACATTTTCTTCAATAGATTCATTAAGACGGTCATATTTTTTAAATACTCGTCTAAAAGCGGGCATAGCCTTTTGGCTTACAAACCAAAGACCCGCAATTAAAACCGGTATAACCACAACAAAGGATGTTGCCAATGCGCCACCCATTGTATACGCCATAAATACCGAGAATATAAGAAGCATAGGACTGCGAATAGCCGTTCTTATAATCATCATATACGACATTTGCACATGAGTAATATCTGTTGTAAGACGGGTTACAAGCGAAGTAGATGAAAATTTATCAATATTAGAAAAAGAAAATCTTTGAATACGCTCAAACATATCACGCCTTAAATTTTTGGCAAACCCGGTTGAAGCCTTTGCACAGGTAATAGCAGCAATACCTCCGCAGCAAAGCGACAAAAGTGCCATACCTATAAGAATAAGACCTGTTTTAACAACCGGCATAAGACTTCCGCCTGTGCCCAAATTTGCCTGAATATCATTCACAAGGTCTGCTGTGATAAAAGGAATAAGTACTTCAATAATAACTTCACCCATAATAAAGATTAGGGTTAAAATTGAAGGCAATTTATTCTCTCTTATACTTTTTGCTAAGGTTTTAATCATTGTCTTCCTCCATGTTTGCTATAAGCCTGTCAGCCGTTTTCAAAAAGGTGCTAATCTCTTGGTCGGTTAAACCTTTTCGTAAACGCTGTTCCCTTTTGTTAATATTATTAAGAACGGCTTTTTGTATGTCTATTGCCTTATCGGTAAGCACAATTTTTTTAAGCCGAGCGTCACTTTCAACGCTTACTCGTTTCACAAAACCGTTTTGCTCCATTGTTTTTAAAATATTACTTGCGGTGGAACGACGGATTGAAAATTCGGTTTCGAAATCCTTTTGAAATATATCCTTATCCATATTGTCGTAAAAATACGATATTGCCCAACCATTCACACCATTCGGCAATTCAATACCCAATTGACGCTTTCCTTTTTCTACATCACGCTTTATAAGATTGGCCAAAATACGTATTTTAAAACCTATATCATTGCGTTTTTTCATACTTCACCTCACACAAATTGTTAGCGCCCTAACATTTTAACAGTATATCCCATTTAAGTCAATAGGTAAATTGTGAATTTTTGGTGAATTTACAACAAAAAACTCCCCGAAGGGAGTTTTTTAATTTATTGGCACTAACAACATTTTTTTACCGCTTATATTCTCATTTTCAAGCTCATTTATCGCCATAAGTTCTTCTATACTTGCGTTGTATTTGCGAGCAATATTCCAAAGTGATTCTTGATTTAAGTTAAAGCAGACCACCATACCGCCTTTTTTATTGCATTTACAGGGTTTATCGGTAAAAATTTGCATATCGGTTATAAGCATAACCTCATTCTTTTCACAAACCGCACCCGAAAGGGTAAGCTCGGCACGAAGCTCTATACAATTAGCATTAAGTATTGTAAAACCTGTGGAAGTAATTTCAATTTCGGGGTCAAACGAAAGATTTTCACTATTACAGCTTGTAGTATGGCTCCATTCAAAATCTACCACCTTTTCATAAAAGAAAACATTATCTTCCCCGTCACAAGCAAGCATAGATACCAAAATTGTAGCATTAAGGCAGATTTTATCCTTTTCAAAGCGCACCTTTTTAGACTGAACTTCGCACCAAACATCTACAACCGACGCGATATTCTCAGAAAGCTCTACATTCTTCTTTATATGGCAGTTTTCACTTACAGTATCGCAAATGCAATTAAAGGTAAGCGATTTTTTTATAAGCTCGGTTTCATACTTTGTAGAAAATGCATCTTCAATAACCGCAATTTCATTAACACAGTAGCTTTCGCATTTCAAAAGTAGCTTCGCATTAACCGAAAAATTGCGGCATTCTCCCCCCATAACAGCAAATGGCTTTACCTCTAATGTAGCAATTTCGGGTTTAATATCGCACTTACATATTTCAGTTATGCCCGGCATTTCTACAATTTGACTAAAGGGCAGGCGTGTTTTTAAAATCTGTGGCGCTTTAAAACCCTCGGCGCAGTAAAGTACTGTTAAAGCCATCTCCCCCTTTGCCACCGCTTTATCATTCATAATTTTACATTCGCTAATAACCGGTGACGCTTGCGTTCTTAAAACTTTTAGGATAGGCGGTTGGGTGTTACCAATGCTAATTTCCTCTTCAATAGCGAGATATTTTTCGTGATAAACAACCGGCACGGTAGCAGGTGCTATCATACGCTTAAGCTCTACATTATTATCATCATAATCTGTTACAATTTGGTTAGAGCAACGCTTAAATACGCGGATGTTTAAAGATACCGCACCGTGAATATCTACCTTTCGCCCTGTTACTGCACGGCAGTTTATGTATTCACATTTAGATGATACCGTTAAATTAGCACTATCACACTCGTCGGGCATTTCTTTTATTTTACTGAAGGGATACAAATACTCATACGAGCAAAGGTTATTACAATTATCACAATACAAAAGGGTTATTAAAACATTACCGTCTACAGTAACATTCTTGCCGTTTATACCCTTTGAAATAATGCGTGTTACCGCCTTGCACTTAAATATTTTAGAAATATCGGGGCAGTAATCGGGTAAGGTGAAATCCACATCTATAGGTTGCTCGCAAATTTCACTGAAAATATTTTCGTTATAATAAACACCTGTCTTTAAAGCCTTATTGTCCATAAAAAAATCCTCGCTTCATAACTTTTTTAGTAAAGTTTATTCACGAGGATTTATATTTATTACTACATTATATTCTTTTTACTATGTTGTCCATAGATTTTACAATACATCCACCTTCAATTATACCGCGAAGTGAATTTAAAGGATATACAGATGTATTCTTACCGATAACTGTACCGGGGTTAATTACACACCCGCAACCAATATCGGCACCGTCGGCTAAAATACCGCCTATTTTTCTAAGACCGGTCTGAATATCGGGATTCGCGTGTATTACTACCGCCTTACCATCAGACTTAAGGTTAGAACAAATAGAGCCCGCACCCATATGCGCCTTATTACCTAAAACCGAATCGCCTACATAGTTATAATGCGGAACCTGTACTTTATTAAGCAATATACAGTTTTTAAGCTCGGTAGAGTTGCCTATTACACAGTCACTACCCGTAATAATATTACCACGCAAAAACGCACCCGGACGAATTTCGGTACCCGAGCCTATTATGGTATTAGGCTCAATAGTTGCCGAAGGATGTATTTTTACATTCTCGCCTACTAAAACGCCATCTGCAATTTTAGTAAAACCTTCAATGCCGTTTTCTATAAGCTCTTTAATAAAATCTTTAATCTTAGGAAGTAATTCCCAAGGGTACTCAGCACTTTCAAAAAGCGGTTTTAAATACTCGGTTTCAACGGTATATAAATCGGTGATTTTAATATTACTCAACGCCGTGACCTCTTTCTTTAATAAAGTTTGCAAGACGGTTAGCATACTCAGAAGCGCCACTCTCGCTTTCAACCATAACTCTTATAACAGGCTCGGTACCACTTTTACGCAAAAGCACTCTACCCTTACCTGCAATAAGTTCTTCAATCTTTTCCTTTTCGGCAATTACTTCACTATCCGCAAAGACATTATCTTTATTCTTAACCCTTACATTCACTGTTTCCTGAGCATAAAGCTTAACATTTTCACAAAGCTTAGCAATGGGTAGCTTTGTATCGCAAACCTCTTCAGTTAACATAATAGCGGTTAAAAGACCGTCACCTGTAGTAGCATATTTCTTAATAATAATATGACCCGATTGCTCACCGCCGAGTGAATAATCATTTTGTTGCATACATTCATAAACAAAACGGTCACCTACATCGGTAGTAGCGCACTTTATACCCTCTTTTTCAAGGCTTGCAATAAAACCTGTATTAGACATTATAGTAGCTACAATGGTATCATCATTAAGCATACCGCGTGACTTTAAGCGCTTACCCAAAATATAAAGCATTTTATCGCCGTCTACAACATTACCATCACTGTCTACTGCAATACAACGGTCACAATCACCGTCAAAGCTAAAGCCTAAATCTAAATGCTCTTCCTTTACTAATTTGCAAAGGTTTTCAATATGTGTTGAACCACAGCCCATATTTACATTCTGACCATCAGGTGTATCACCTATAACTCTAAGCTTAGCGCCTAATGCACCAAATACAGATTTAGCAATCATCCAAGAAGCGCCGTTAGCGCAGTCAAGACCTATTTTTAAATCCTTATATGAATGAGCCGCCAAGGAAATCAAATAAGCAATATAGCGGTTTCTGCCTGCTGAATAGTCGATAATTTTACCAATGCGTTCTTTGGTTGCAAGCGGTAAATCGTCACCTGTGCAGAACTGTGCAATATCCCCGTCAAGATAATCTTCAATATATGCGGTAGTAGCATCATCAAGCTTTTCACCGAAACGGTTAATAACCTTAATACCATTATCGTAAAAAGGATTATGCGAAGCAGTAATCATAATACCGCAGTCAAATTCATCCTGCTTAGTAACATACGAAACACTTGGTGTAGTAGTAACATGAAGCATATAAGCATCTGCACCCGAAGCGGTAATACCTGCAACGATAGAATATTCAAGCATATAGCTTGAAAGACGGGTATCCTTACCTATTACTATACGGGGACGGTAATTGGCTTTTTCGCATCCGGAAAGTTGTGATGCAAAGTACCAACCTAAAAATCTACCCACCTTATAAGCCTGAATAGATGTAAGAGTAACATTTGCTTCACCCCTGAAACCGTCAGTACCAAAATAGCGGTTTTTCTTGGTTTCGCCTTTTGGGGCAATACTAAGTGGAACATTAACCTGTAAAAGCTCATCAGTAGTTACACCAAACAATTGGCAAAGCATTATAACTTTATCAATCTGCGGTAATGCCTGGTCCATTTCCCACTTTGAAACCGACTGACGCGAAACCGATAGCTTTTCTGCTAATTGCTCTTGTGATATGTTTGAATTTACGCGAAGCTTATAAATCTTCTCACCTATAGTCATTATAATTACTCCTTAATCTTTCGGTAATTAAAATTTACATTTTAACCCACAAAACCATAATAACAAAGAAAAATCAAAACTTCAACCAACCAAACTTTTATTTTTTCGCAACCTTAGGTTGCTAAAAGTCGAAGTCACCTTTTAAATTTACATATTATATAATTTAAGCATCCACCGTAACTATTATGCATCAGGATTTTAGAGTGATATTATGCCAAAAATAGCACCTGTGGTATTTGCAGTAGGAAAAGATTATCAAATTATGAAGCGCTATCAAGTTTAAATATATTACCAAATAAATGGTATCAAGCGGTATTTAACCTTTTGCTTGTATTCATTATAACCGTCAAGCTCTTTTTCGAGAAGTTCTTCTTCCCCTTTAATTCTTTTAACAATTATAAAAGGATACAAAAGAAAAATTATAAATGAATATATAGAGCCTAATATAACCGGCATTGATAAAAACAAAAGCAATGTAGCGCTATACATTGGGTGCCTTACAACCGAGTACATTCCCGTTTGTATCACCTTTGGTTTTCCTGCACTTCAATAGTACGGCTTAAATATGTATTTTCCCTTAAAACTTCCGCATACAAAGCGTAAGCGGCAAGAAAGATAACCATACCAATAACTACGGCGAATTTCGGCAACATAAACCAATTAAAACGGTAAGTAAGCCCTGCTATTATAAAGGCCAGCAAAAACATAAGACCGCTTAATTTTACAACTATATCCTGTTCCTTTTGTTTTTCCTTTGCATTAAGTCGCTTTTGCAATAAATCGGGATTTTTAAACATCATTACAATTCCCGCTATAAACATTGGAACAAATAAAATCCCCATAAGTAACCAACCATTCATAAATGCAAAACTACCTGCAGGCACAAATATTAACAATCCAACTAAAACCACACCTAATAAAAATTTAGTCATTGCTAGCATAAATAGTTTTTTTGTCATAATAATTCCCCAAAAAGTCAAAATTACAAAATTATTCTAACATAGAATTACCAAAATTACAATAAATTAAATCAAGCCTCTTTACATTAAAATACATATATGTTAAAATTTTAAAAACACCAATAATATATCAAGGTGATAGTATGAAGCAAATATCTTATTCAAAATCTATTCCGGTAAAAAAACAGTACGACATTATTGTTTGTGGTGGCGGCGTTGCAGGTGTTGCAGCGGCTGTAAGCACGGCCAAAAACGGACTTTCTACACTGCTTATTGAAAAAAGCAATATATTAGGCGGTCTTGGAACACTTGGTCTTATAAACCTGTTTGTACCAATGTGTAACGGACGCGGAAAGCAAATCATTTTCGGTCTTGCTGAAAAATGGCTTCGTATGAGTGCTATGCTCGGTTGGGATACAATCCCGGAAGTTTGGAAAAACGGCGAACCAAAAGAGCCTACCAACATAAGATACATTCAACACTACTCACCCACTATTTTTGCTTATCAATTAACCGAAGAATTAAAGAAAAGCGGTGCAAATATTCTTTTCGACTGTATGGCGGTTGATCCTATTATGGAGGGTAATATTTGCAAAGGTGTTGTTACCGAAAGCAAGGGTGGTACTGCCTTTTATCCTTGCCGTGTTATAATAGATACTACTGGTGATTGTGATATTTTGCGCCGTGGCAGTGTTCCTACCGTTAGCGGTGAAAATTTCTTTACATTTTTAACAAAGAGTATCTCGCTTGACAGTTGTCAAAAAGCGATTGATAGCGGCGATATTGGCAGTATTTACGAAACCATTAGCGGTGGTAATATAAATTTATTCGGCGACCATCAACCAAGCGATATCCCGCGTTGGTCCGGACTTAGTGCCGAAGAGGTTACCGATTATATTGTACGCAATCATCATATTATTCTCGAAAATCTTAAAAAAACCGACAGAAAAACGCGAGAAATCATCACTTCACCCGGTATGCCACAGTTTCGTACTACTTGTCATATAAAAGGTGACTATTCTCTCAAGGTAAAAGACGCTTACCGTCACTTTGAAGATTCAGTATGCGCTATTAACGACTTTGAACACCGCGACCATCTGTTTGAAGTGCCCTTACGCACTCTCACAAGACGCGATTTTCCGAATATTATTACTGCGGGCAGAAGTGCCGATGGTACAGGCTATGGTTGGGACTTGCTTCGAGTAATTCCGCCCGCAATTCTTACAGGTCAAGCGGCAGGCGAAGCGGCTTGTCTTGCTATCAGAACGAACACCGCAATTGCCAATGTTGATATTAAAGCATTACAAACAAAGCTCGAAAAAGAAAATGTTATGATTCACTTCCCAGATTCTTATATACCCGAAGATAAAACCGTAATTATTCACGGAAAGAATGTTGCCGAAATCGATGGTGGACATATGTAAGCGTACAAATTTTAAAAGGCTTGACCGATTTGGTCAAGCCTTTTCTTATATCATCCCGCAAATCCAATAAATAACCCCATAAATAGCACTCGCAATTGTTCCATACACAATAACAGGTCCTGCTATTTTGAACATATTAGCGCTGACGCCAAGAACAAAACCTTCTTCTTGTGGTCAAATAGGACCCATTAGTTTGCAAAAATATTTACATTAAATCAGCGGTGTGGTATAATAAAACAACAATTATTTAACACACTCAAAGGAG
>JAZQYX010000015.1:0-13755 GCA_045633725.1 Acutalibacteraceae bacterium
GGCGGAGTTGATATTATAGCCAAAATTATAAATGCGCGTTTTCCGTATCTTAGCGTAGGCAAAACAATGTTGTTTATAGATGCGGCTATCATAGCCCTAACGGCAATAGTTTATAAAAACGCTCAAAGTGCGCTTTATTCAATAGTCACACTTTATGCTTCGGCTAAAATAATGGACCTTATGCTATACGGTGCCGACAAAGGAAAGATAGTTTATATAATAAGTGACCATACACAAGATATAGTGTATGATATTTTGCATATAATTAACCGTGGAGTGAGCATTATTGATATAACAGGCGGTTATAAGCAGGAGAAAAAGCAAATGATTATGTGTACTGTAAGGCGCAACGAAGTGCACACAGTATATAAAAGTGTCAGGAGCCACGATAATAAGGCATTTGTCGTTGTTGCAGAGGCAGGAGAAATATACGGTAATGGCTTTAGAAAATAATTTTTAAAAAATTTAAAAAAACTATTGCTATTTCTATTATTTGTGGTATAATAATGTTTGCGACTACAAGATATTGTGTTTAGGTAAAATTGGAATTTATAAAAAATGACTAAATTTGCGAGGTAATATTATGAAAATTATCAAAAGAAGCGGTGCAGAAGTAACCTTTGACCCCGAAAAGATTGTTATAGCGGTCACAAAGGCTAATGAAAGCGTTGTTCCAAGTCAGAGAATGAGTGCGGTTCAAATTAAAAGAATAGCTGAAGATGTAGAAAGTGCGGCTGCTAATATCAATCGTTCTTTAAGCGTGGAAGAAATACAAGATATGGTAGAAGACCAAATTATGAATCAGCGCGCATTTGATGTAGCAAGACGTTATATTACATACCGCTACAACCGTGCGCTTGTTCGTAAGTCTAATACTACTGACGAGCAAATTTTAAGTCTTATAGAATGTAATAACGAAGAAGTTAAGCAGGAAAACAGTAATAAAAATCCTACTGTAAACAGTGTTCAGCGCGACTATATGGCAGGTGAAGTTAGTAAGGATATAACAAAGCGTATTCTGCTGACTCCTGAGATTGTAGATGCTCACGAAAGAGGTCTTATCCATTTCCACGATGCTGACTATTTTGCTCAACATATGCATAACTGTGACCTTGTAAACCTTGAAGATATGCTTCAAAACGGTACAGTTATTAGCGGTACTTTAATCGAAACTCCGCACAGTTTTTCTACCGCTTGTAATATCGCTACCCAAATTATAGCTCAGGTTGCTTCTTGTCAGTATGGCGGTCAGAGTATAAGTCTTACCCATTTAGCACCTTTTGTTGATGTCAGCCGTAAAAAGATTTACAAGGAAGTTGTAGAAGAAACTACAAGCGCAGGGGTGGATTTGTCCGAAGAAAAGCTTCGCAGTATTACCGAAAAGCGTTTGCTTGACGAAGTTCGCAAGGGCGTACAAATGATTCAGTATCAAGTGGTAACACTTATGACTACCAACGGACAAGCTCCTTTTGTTACTGTATTTATGTACTTGAATGAGGCTAAGAACGAACGCGAAAAGCAAGATTTAGCACTTATAATCGAGGAAGTTTTAAAACAACGCTATCAGGGTGTTAAAAACGAAAAGGGTGTATGGGTAACTCCCGCATTCCCTAAGCTTATCTATGTTTTGGAAGAAGATAACATTAGTGAAGACAGTAAGTATTGGTACTTAACAAAATTGGCTGCAAAATGTACCGCTAAGAGAATGGTGCCTGACTATATTTCTGAAAAGGTTATGCTACAAAATAAAATTGACAAATACGGCGAAGGCCATTGCTATACCTGTATGGGTTGCCGTAGCTTCCTTACTCCTTTTGTTGATGAAAACGGTAAGCCTAAGTATTATGGTCGTTTTAACCAAGGTGTTGTTACCGTAAATCTTGTAGATATCGGTCTTTCGGCTAATAAGGATATTGAAAAATTCTGGAAGATTTTTGACGAGAGAATGGAGCTTTGCCACAGAGCCCTTCAAGCCCGCCACGAAAGACTTACAGGTACTGTGTCGGATGCCGCCCCGATTCTTTGGCAGTATGGTGCGCTTCTCCGTCTAAAGAAAGGCGAAACCATCGACAAGTATTTACACGGTGGTTATTCAACCTTGTCGCTTGGTTATGCGGGTCTTTGGGAATGCGTTTACAGTATGATTGGTAAAAAGCTTACCGAAAAGGCAGGCGAAGAGTTTGGTCTTGAAATAATGCGTAAGCTTAACGAATATACTGCCAAGTGGAAGGCTGCCGAGAATATTGACTATTCACTCTACGGCACACCACTTGAAAGCACAACCTACAAATTTGCAAAGTGCTTGCAAAAGCGCTTTGGTACAGTAGCCGGAGTTACCGATAAAAATTATATTACAAACAGCTATCATGTTCATGTCACAGAGGATATTGACGCATTTGAAAAATTAGCATTAGAAGCTAAGTTCCAAGCATTATCGCCCGGTGGCGCAATCTCTTATGTAGAGGTTCCTAATATGCAGAATAACATCGATGCGGTGCTTTCTGTTATGAAGTTTATCTACGATAACATTATGTATGCCGAGCTTAATACCAAGAGTGACTTCTGTCACGAATGTGGTTTTGACGGTGAAATACTTGCGCAAGAAGACGAACACGGCAAGCTTGTGTGGACTTGTCCTAACTGCGGTAATACCGACCAGGATAAACTGAATGTAGCACGCCGCACCTGCGGTTATATAGGTACACAGTTCTGGAATCAGGGCAGAACACAGGAAATAAAGGAAAGAGTACTTCATTTATAATTCGGAATTTGGAATGCGTAATTCTGAATTAGGGAGTTTTAGCTATGAATTACGCTACGATTAAAAAATTTGATATTGCTAACGGTCCGGGAGTAAGAGTATCGCTTTTTGTAAGCGGATGCCGCCATAAATGTAAAAACTGCTTTAATAGTGAAGCGTGGGATTTTAATTACGGCGAAGAGTTTACGGACGATACTTTAGCGGAGTTGTTGGAAGCATTAAGCTTAGATTATATCGAGGGGTTCTCGCTTTTAGGCGGCGAACCCTTCGAGCCTGAAAATCAGGAATGCGTTTTAAAAATACTTAAAACAATAAAAGAAAAGCTTCAAGGCAAAACAATATGGTGTTATACGGGTTTTTTGTATGATAATCAGTTGCTTAAAGGTACAGTAGGGAATGTAGATACCGTTAAGGAAATACTAAGCTATATCGATGTTTTGGTGGACGGAAGGTATGTAGAAGAGCTTAAAAGCTTAGACCTTTTATTCAGGGGTTCTTCAAACCAAAGGATAATTGATGTTAAAAAGTCTTTGGCGGAAAATAAGGTTGTATGGCTCCCCGGTGTTTGGCAAAGACGAATGGGCTCGGGCAATATTTATGAAGGGTGAAAGCAATGAAACTTAATTTTAAAAAACTTAATGAAAACGCAGTTATGCCTACCTATGGCTCCGAATTTGCAGCAGGCGCCGATTTATATGCTTGCACAAATGGAGAAACCGTAATAATTGAAAGTGGCGAAACCAAGCTTATAAAAACAGGCTTAGCTATGGAAATTCCCGAAGGCTATGCAGGTCTTATTTATGCGCGTAGCGGTATTGCAAATAAGCGCGGTCTTGCTCCGTCAAATAAGGTTGGCGTAGTTGATAGTGACTACCGCGGTGAAATTATGGTATCACTACATAACCATTCAAACGAAACCCAGTCTATTGCTGACGGCGAGCGTATTGCTCAAATGGTAATAACCCCATTTTTAAAGGTAGAGTATAACGAGGTACAAGAAATCTCCGAAACTGTACGCGGTGAAGGCGGATTTGGCTCTACAGGAAAGAAATAGGTATAATAATTACATAGAAAATTATTGGAAGTGATTTTTTGAAAATTGCTGTTATTACAGGTGCATCTTCGGGTTTGGGGGAACAGTTTGCGCTTAAGGTTGATGAAATGTGCCCCGAAATTGAAGAAATATGGCTTATTGCAAGAAGAGAGGAAAAACTTTCTGAGTTAGCAACCAAAATAAATAAAAAAGTTCGCGTTTTAGCCATAGATATTACCAAAGACTCAAGTATGGCCGAATATACTAAGCAGTTAAAAGAAGCTTCGGCGGAAGTGAAAATACTTATAAATAATGCGGGTTTCGGTAAATTGTGCAATTTTGACACCATGACTACCGACGAAGGTGCGGGTATGGTTAGGCTCAACTGTGAAGCACTAACAGTTATGATTTCTCTCACACTGCCGTTTATGAATGAGGGCGGAGAAATACTTAATTCGTGCTCAATCGCATCCTTTGCACCTAATACACGAATGGCGGTTTATTCGTCTACAAAAGCGTATGTTATGAGTTTAAGTAGAGCGCTTAGAAGTGAGCTTAAAAAACGAAAAATCAATGTTTTGGCTCTTTGTCCCGGACCTATGGATACCGAATTTTTATCTGTTGCGGGAATACAAAAGGGCTCAAGCCGTACCTTTGATACTCTGCCAAGGGTAACCCCCGCTTTAATGGCGGAAAAATCGCTTAAAGCTTCAAAAAAGAAAAAAGCGGTTTATACCAACCGCATATTTTATAAATTCTATCGTTTGCTCGCGAAAATTTTACCCCATAGCCTTGTTATGAAATTAGCAGGAACATAAAACACGCCAAGATTTCTTGGCGTTTTTTTACACTTTAATAATTTTCAGCGTGAATTTCAAAGTAAGCTTTCGGGTGGTCACAGGTTGGGCATACATCGGGAGCAGCGGTGCCAACTACAATATGGCCACAGTTGCGACATTCCCAAATCTTAACTTCGCTTTTTTCAAATACTTCTTGTAACTCAACATTTTTAAGAAGTGCGCGGTAGCGTTCTTCGTGGTGCTTTTCAATAGCGGCTACTAAGCGGAATTTTTTTGCAAGCTCTAAAAAGCCTTCTTCTTCGGCAGTTTTAGCAAAACCCTCGTACATATCGGTCCATTCGTAGTTTTCGCCTTCTGCCGCATCTAAAAGATTATCTTTAGTATCGCCCACGCCGTTATGTAACTCTTTAAACCACATTTTTGCATGTTCTTTTTCGTTGTCGGCGGTTTTAAGGAACAAAGCGGAAATCTGCTCAAAACCCTGTTTCTTAGCCTTAGAAGCGTAGTAAGTATATTTGTTTCTTGCTTGAGATTCACCCGCAAAAGCGGCTTCGAGATTTTTTTCGGTTTTAGTACCTGAATATTTGTTTGCCATAGTATTTTCTCCTTTACTTTAATTTTTTATTATGATATAATTATTATAACATAAATTTCTATACTTGCAATAGGAATATTATTTATTTTTAAAGGAGAATGGTTTTATGAAAATCACTGCAGTAAGTTTTAATATTCGTTACGGTCACGACCCTGACGGTCATTCTATTCCAGAGCGCGCACCTCGTCTTGATGCATTGGTTACACCACTTGAACCGGATGTAATAGGCTTTCAAGAATATACAGTACCTTGGGAAAAACAGATAGAAAAATATTTTGGTGAAAAATATGAAATATTTAATAAATATCGCGCTGAAAATAACAAGGAAGGCACACCGATTTTATGGAAAAAGGATAAATTCGAAGTTTTAAAAAAAGGTTATTTTTGGCTTTCGGAAACACCCGAGGTTGAGTCAAGGGGTTGGGATGGCTCATGGCGAATTTGTGATTATGCTGTGCTAAAGGATAAATTAAGCGGTGAAATTTTCTGTTTTATGAATACTCACTTTGGATTCGGTGATGAATGTCAAGTAAACAGTGTAAAGCTTATATATGAATATTCAAAGAAAATATCCAATTATCCTACCTTTATTACGGGTGACTTTAATATGAAACCTGTAAGTGTAGCTTATAAAGAAATGCTCAAAAATTTCACTGATGTAAACGCCGTAACATTAAAGGATTTTGGAAAAACCTTCCATAAATATCATCCTGAATTAGAAAGAGATTCACACATAGATTATTGCTTTACCGATGAAAATGTTAAGCCTTTAAATCTGACTGTTATAGACGGCGATATTGATGGTAAGTTCCCGTCTGACCATTTTGGTCTTTTTGCAGAGCTTGAAATATAAATTTTAAGAAAAAATTATTTGGAGAATTAAATGATTACCGAGAGTATAAAATATGTAGGTGTGAACGATAAAAAAATTGATTTATTTGAAGGGCAGTATATTGTTCCTAACGGTATATCCTATAACTCTTATGTTATACTTGACGAGAAGATTGCTGTTATGGATTCGGTAGATAAAAACTTTACTGAAGAATGGCTTTCTAATATAAAAAATGCCTTAAACAGCAAAACTCCTAATTACTTGGTAGTACAACATATGGAGCCCGACCATTCGGCTAATATAGTTAATTTTTTAAATGCTTATCCTGATGCTTTTGTTGTTTCGTCAGACAAGGCGTTTAAAATGATGGAGCAGTTTTTCGGAACTGATTTTAGTGACAGAAGAATTGTTGTAAAAGAGGGTGACACCCTTTGCTTAGGTGAGCATACCCTTAACTTTGTTACTGCACCTATGGTACATTGGCCCGAGGTTATTGTCACTTATGAAAGTAAGGAAAAGGTTTTATTCTCGGCAGATGCTTTCGGTAAATTTGGTGCCCTTGATACAGAAGAAGATTGGGCTTGCGAAGCAAGACGCTATTATATCGGTATAGTAGGGAAATATGGCGCTCAAGCACAAGCCTTGCTTAAAAAAGCATCGGCTTTGGATATTGAAACAATCTGTCCTTTACACGGTCCTGTTTTAACAGACAATTTAGGTTATTACCTTAATTTATATAATACTTGGTCAAGCTATACTCCCGAAGAGGAGGGTGTTATGATAGCCTATACCTCGGTTTATGGCAATACCAAAAAGGCGGTAGAGCTTTTAGCCGAAGAATTACGCAAAAATGGTTGCCCTAAGGTTGTTCTAAACGATTTAGCACGCGAAGATATGGCAGAAGTAGTAGAGGACGCTTTTCGCTATAGCAAATTAGTGCTTGCAACCACAACCTATAATGCTGATATTTTTCCATTTATGCGTACATTTATCGACCATTTAACCGAGCGCAATTTCCAAAATCGCACCGTAGCATTTATTGAAAATGGTAGCTGGGCACCTATGGCAACAAAGGTTATGAACGAAAAACTTTCAAAAAGCAAAAATATAACCTATGCAGAGAATAATGTAAAAATCCTTTCGGCATTAAATGACGAAAGTAAAGCGCAAATTGTTGCTTTAGCACAAGAACTTACAAAATAATATTTTATGAGAATAAAAGCAAGAGGCTGTTATTATTTTTTGGATGTTCAATAAGGGGAGAAGAATTAAATGAAAGATTTTTTAAGCTATTTTTTCGGCATTGGAGCGCAACCGGAATTTAGCAATTTTACATTACCCCATTTTGCACCAATTATTCTTATGGTAGTATGTATTCTATTGATTTATCGTTTTCGTGATAAGCTAAGGAAAAGCAAATTTGAAATTAATATTCGTTATGTAATGGCTTTCGTTATGATTATTTCCGAAATGGCTTATTATTGGAGACTTATAGCAATACCTTCACTGGGTCCAAATCCTGTTGACCATTTGCCAATTACTGTATGTGGTTGGGCAGTAATATTTTGTAGCTATATGGTAATAGGTAAAACGCAGTCGCTTTTCGATATTTCGTACTTTTGGTTGTTTTCAGGCTCTATTTTTGCGCTGATTACGCCTACAGTTATCACCTATACAGGGATAACCCGATTTAGATATTATCAGTTTTGGATAGAACATATTTTAGGATATATTGCCATCTTCTATATGATTTTTGTACATAAGCTTCGCCCGACCATCAAATCGGCTATAAAATCCTATATATCCCTTATTGTGCTTGCAGTAATTGCATATTTTGCTAATAAACTTATAGGACCGGGTGCAAATTATTTGTTTATGGCAAAACCTGAAGACACCCCATCGGTGTTGGATATATTACCACCTAATTTTGCACTTAGAATATTGGTTATGGCAGCTGTAATAACCTTTCTTTTCTTTATGGCATATTTGCCGTGGTTAGTTAAAGATATAAAACTTAAGAAAAAGGAAAACATTGAACTGCTTGAAAATAAAGAAAAAGAATTAGTAAACGCAAATTAAACTAAAAATATAAGCGGCACAGAGATTTAATTCTCTTTGCCGCTTATTTGGTTATTATTCCTCTGGGCTAAATTGGTCTTTGCCTACACCACATAAGGGACATTCATAATCTTCGGGTAGGTCTTGCCATTTTACTTCTTCTTCAGCTTCGTTATATACGTAGCCGCATACTTCGCAAACATATTTCATCTATATTCACTCCTTTTTGAAATTTTTTTAATTAACCATAGTTTTACCATTAACGTTAATAATATACTGGGCATATCCTCTATAGTCATTTCGTTTGGTATCTTTTTAATGTACAAGTTTTTTATTAGATATCTATATTAAGATTATCATTTAAACGGAAAAATGTCAACTTTAAAAAATTCACAACTGCAAATAAGGACACTTTTTTCGTCAAATTATGTTATTTGATATCCGGTGGCAGTATAGTATAATGAATGTATAATAAAAAGGAGAGTTTGGACTTATGGCATATTATTTAGCTATTGACATAGGCGCTTCAAGCGGGCGGCATATATTGGGCTCGCTTGAAAACGGAAAGCTTAATTTGGAAGAAATTTACCGCTTTGATAACGCCTTTAAAACCGAAAACGGAAGTCTTGTATGGGATTTGAGTAGCCTTTATTATGAAGTGCGTGAAGGCATAAAAAAGTGTAAGGAAATAGGCAAAATCCCCGATACTGTGGCTATTGACACCTGGGGTGTTGACTATGTATGTGCTTTTAGATAAAGAAAAGCAAGAAATCTTGCCCTCATACTGCTATCGTGATGACAGAACCGTAAAGGTTGTTCCTTTGGCAGAAGAAAAAATTGCACCAAAAAATTTATATTTTAAAACAGGTATTCAAAAGCAAAACTTTAACACTGTTTATCAACTCTATGCCGATAAGCTAAGTGGAAAGCTTGATAACGCTGAATACTTCCTTATGATGCCCGAATATCTTTCGTTTAAGCTAACGGGTGTTATAAAAAACGAATATACTAATGCTACTACAGGCGCGCTTGTAAATGCTGAAACGCATTGTTGGGATAAAGATATAATTTCAACTTTAGCGCTTCCTGAAAAGATATTCGGTACTCTTAATATGCCCGCCACCAAAATCGGAGCATTTACAGAAGAAGTTAAAAATTATGTAGGGTTTGACAGCACCGTAATTTTCGCTCCCAGCCACGATACCGCATCAGCCGTTGCGGCTTGTCCTATGGGGGAGAATGATTTATACATATCTTCAGGTACTTGGAGCCTTATAGGTACCGAAAATAAAACCGCAATTATAAATGATGGTACTTTTAAGGCTAACTTTACAAATGAAGGTGGTATGGAGCACCGTTTCAGATTCCTTAAAAACTATATGGGAATGTGGTTACTTCAAAACATTCGCAAAAATCTTAACAAATCGCTTACTTATGACCAGATGATGTACAAAGCAGAGGCTTGTTATAAATATGATTATCTCGACGTTAACGACCAAAGCTTTGTAGCGCCCGAAAATATGATAGAAGCGGTTAAAAACTACTTTGGCAAACCTGATATGACGCTGGATGAAGTTTTAGCGAGCGTTTATCACTCGCTTGCGCGTTCTTATAAAGACGCAACCGAGGAAATAGAAAGAGTTACAGGTAAAACTGTAAACGCTATACATATTGTGGGCGGTGGCTGTCAGGATGTATATCTTAATCGCTTAACCGCGCAGTATACAGGTAAGTATGTGACTGCAGGTCCTGTTGAGGCTACCGCAGTGGGCAATCTTATTTCTCAGCTTATCTATAATAAAGCTTGCGCCGATTTACAGAGTGCACGCGAACTTATAAAAAAATCTTTCGAAGTTAAGGAGGTAACAAAATGAGTTACTGTGACGCAAAGAAAAAGTACGAAGCGATGGGTATTGATGTTGAAAAGGCAATTGATACCTTAAAAAAGGTGCCTGTTTCTCTTCATTGTTGGCAGGGTGATGATGTACGCGGATTCGACCAAAAGGTTGATTCCCTTTCAGGCGGTATTCAAACTACAGGTAATTACCCTGGCAGAGCACGCACTCCGGAAGAGCTTATGGCAGATATTGATATGGTATTAAAGCTTTGCCCCGGCACTAAAAAACTTAATCTTCACGCTTGCTATGCTATTTTTGACGATGAAAACGGCGGATGGGTTGACCGCGATAAAATTGAGCCTAAGCATTTTAAAAAGTGGGTAGATTTTTGTAAAGAGCGTGGCCTCGGTTGCGACTTTAACCCAACCTTCTTCTCGCACCCTATGTGTGACCCACTTACCCTTTCAAGCCCGAATGAAAAGGTGAGAAAATTCTGGATAGAGCATGGCAAGGCTTGTATCAGAATTTCGCAATATTTTGCCGAAGAATTAGGTCAGCCTTGTGTTATGAATATCTGGACGGGTGACGGCTTTAAGGATATTCCTGCCGACAGAATGGGTCCGCGTATGAGATATAAGGATTCGCTTGACCAAATTTTATCTGAGCCTTTCGATTTTAATAAGGTTAAGCCTTGTGTTGAATCAAAGGTTTTCGGTATTGGTGTAGAAGCTTTTACCGCAGGCAGTGCAGAATTTTCATTAACATATGCTGCTATGAATAAAGATAAATGCATTCCGCTTATGGATAACGGCCATTATCATCCTACAGAAGTTGTATCTGATAAAATTCCCGCTTTACTTACATTTTTTGACGAAATTGCACTCCATGTTACCCGTCCTATCCGTTGGGATTCTGACCACGTGGTGCTTTTAGACGACGAAACTAAGGAAATTGCAAAGGAAATAGTACGCTGCGGCGGACTCGAGAACCGTGTTAAAATTGCACTCGACTATTTTGATGCATCTATAAACCGCGTTGCTGCTTGGACAGTAGGCTTTAGAAACCTGCAAAAAGCATTACTTATGGCATTGCTTACCCCGAATGTTGATTTAACCGAAATTCAAAATAGCGGTAATTGGACTGAGCTTTTGGTTAAACAGGAAGAGCTTAAAACCTTACCGTTTGGAGAAATTTGGGAAGAATACTGCAAAAGATGTACTGTTTTGCCCGATGGCGAATGGTACCGCGTTGTAGAACAATATGAAACAGAAGTATTAAGTAAAAGAGGTAACTAACAATGAAAAATATTTTAAACGCACCTTTTGTAGAAGAAATGAAAAAAGTAACTGCCAATATGTACAGACTCGGCTGGGACGAGCGCAACGGCGGTAATATTAGCTATATGTTAGAAGAAAGTGAAGTTGCAGAATATCTTGATTTAACTAATGTTATCCGTACTATACCTATTGGATTTGATGGTACTGAGCTTGCCGGCAAAATTTTTATTGTTACAGGTACAGGTAAATATTTTAAAAATATTGAATTTGACCCTGCAAATAACTTGGGTATTATCCGTATAGCAAAAGACGGCACTACTGCTGAGCTTTTATGGGGATATGAAGATGGTGGCAAATTTACAAGTGAATTACCTGCCCACCTTATGAGCCATATTGCCCGCTTAAAGCAAGACCCACAAAATAGAGTTATTCTTCATACTCACCCCACCAATACCCTTGCTATGACCCATATTCACGAGCTTGACGATAAAAAGTTTACCCACACTATTTGGGAAATGTGTACGGAATGTATTGTTGTTTTCCCGGACGGTATTGGTGTACTTCCATGGATGGTTTGCGGTAATAATGATATAGGCATTGCTACTGCTAAAAAGATGGAGGATTACCGTATTGTAATTTGGGGACTTCACGGTATATATGGCGCAGGTAAAAATATTGACGAGGCTTTTGGTCTTGTTGAAACTGTTGAAAAAGCGGCAGAGCTTTATATGCTTATTGCGGGTCATCCCCATGTAAACACAATTAGAGATTTCGAATTAAAGGCTGTAGCAGATGCTTTTGGTCTTGACTATAGAAAAGATTTTCTTGATTTATAATGAGTGTTGCGCACAATTGAATTCATAAAAATCTAATTGTGCAAAGCCTATAAAATCGGTTTGACGAAACTTTTAAAAGCGTTTCGTCAAACTATAATCATTGTAATTAGTTGACATTTCAATAAAAGAATGTTAAAATAATAACAATAATAAAATTGAAAGGTGTGTCCCGACAATGAATAAGTTTATGTTAAACGAAACCTCTTACCATGGTGCAGGTGCTATTGCTGCAATCCCCGATGAAATTAAAAATCGTGGTTTCAAAAAAGCATTTGTTACATCCGACCCCGACCTTGTAAAATTTGGTATTGTTAAAAAAGTTACCGATTTACTTGATGCTGCTAATATTGAGTATACTCTTTATACTGATATTAAGGCTAATCCAACAATTGAAAATGTTCAGCATGGTGTTGAAGAATTCAAAACTTCAGGTGCTGATTGTATCGTTGCTATCGGTGGCGGTAGTGCGATGGATGCTTCTAAGGCTATCGGTATCATTATTACCAACCCCGAATTTGCGGATGTTCGTTCTTTAGAGGGCGTTGCTCCTACTAAGAACCCTTGTGTTCCGATTATCGCCGTACCTACAACCGCAGGTACCGCAGCAGAGGTTACCATTAACTATGTTATTACCGATGTAGAAAAGAAGCGCAAGTTTGTTTGCGTTGACGGTCACGACATCCCTGTAGTTGCAGTTGTTGACCCCGATATGATGAACTCTATGCCTGCTGCTTTAACCGCTGCTACAGGTATGGACGCTTTAACCCACGCTATTGAAGGTTATATAACCAAGGGCGCTTGGGAATTATCAGATATGTTCCATATTAAGGCCATTGAAATTATTGGCCGTTCACTTCGCGGTGCTGTAGCTAATACCGCAGAGGGTAGAGAAGGTATGGCTTTAGGTCAGTATGTTGCAGGTATGGGCTTTTCTAATGTAGGTCTTGGCGTTGACCACTCTATGGCTCATACACTTTCTGCTTACTATGATACTCCTCATGGTAAGGCTTGCGCTATTTTACTTCCCACAATTATGGCTTACAACGCAGAATGCACCGGCGAAAAGTATAAGGATATTGCTATCGCTATGGGTGTTGAAGGCGTAGATAAAATGACTCAGGAAGAATATCGCAAAGCAGCCGTAGACGCTGTTCGTCAGCTTGCTGAGGATGTTGGTATCCCCACAACCTTAAAGGGTATTGTTAAGGAAGAAGATATTGATGCATTATCACAAGATGCTTATAATGATGCTTGCCGTCCCGGTAACCCGAAGGATGTAACATTAGAAGATATTAAGGCACTTTTTAAAAGCCTTATGTAATTAAATAGCATAAAAAACGCCGTCATTTTGTGTGACGGCGTTTTTACTTGGCAAAATCAAAAATTTGTGGTATATTAGATATAAATAGATAATTAAAGCAGAAAGTTTATGGAAAAGTATGCATGGAAAGCAACCGTTATAGAAGGTAAGCTTGACGAATATATGAAGGATGTAATGGTAATGGAGTTGGACCCGGTTACCGGTGCGCAACCCCTATTAAAAAAGGTATTCTCCTTCAAATAATCGCGCATACTAAAGCATAGGGGGGAAGTAAAATGAAAATAAAGTTGAATCCCGATAAGGAAGTTGTTAAAGCTATTAAGGAAGGCTTAAAACAAAAAGGTGGTTACTGTCCTTGCAGGCTTGAAAAAACTGAAGATAATAAATGTATGTGTAAGGAATTT
>JAZQYX010000016.1:0-17024 GCA_045633725.1 Acutalibacteraceae bacterium
AGCACCGCTTTACTTTAAGACTACAACCGAAATGCTAAGCGATTTTGATTATTTTGGCGAAAGAGCTAAAGAGTTCGTCATAGATAATCCGCAAAAAATTGCAGATATGATAAGTGGCGACGTTATACCCGTGCCCGACGGCAACTATCCGCCTGTTATTGAAGGCTCGGATGATTTGCTTCGTCAAATTTGTTGGGATAACGCACATAAAAAATACGGCGAAAACGTGCCCGAAATTGTGGCAAAACGCCTTGAAAAAGAGCTTAATTCGATTATCAACAACGGCTTCTCTATAATGTATATTTCGGCGCAAAAGCTTGTTGCTTACAGTGAAGAAAACGGCTATTTAGTAGGCTCGCGTGGGTCGGTAGGCTCTTCCTTTGTTGCTACTATGGCTGGTATTTCCGAAGTAAACCCTTTAGCGCCACATTATGTTTGCCCTAACTGCCAGTATAGTGAATTTTTTACTAAGGGCGAAGTTGGCTCAGGCTTCGATTTGCCTGAGAAAAATTGTCCGCACTGTAATACCCCCTTAAACCGTGACGGCCACGATATTCCTTTTGAAACCTTCTTAGGCTTTAAGGGTGACAAGGTGCCTGATATTGACCTTAACTTTTCGGATGAGTTTCAAACCGAGGTTCAAAAATATACCGAAACCTTATTCGGTAGTGAAAATGTGTTTAAGGCAGGTACTATTTCTACTGTTGCCGAAAAAACCGCCTTTGGTTTTGCAAAGGCCTATGCCGAGAAAAAGTGCATAACACTTAGTAATGCAGAGCTTTCAAGATTGGCGTCGCTCGTAGAAAAATCGGCCATTAAAACAACTACAGGTCAGCATCCTGCGGGTATGATTGTAGTGCCCCGCACCAATACGATTTACGATTTTTGCCCAATACAGCACCCCGCTAATAAGGCAGAATCGGGCGTAATTACCACCCACTTTGACTTCCATTCTATCCACGATACAATATTAAAGCTTGACGAACTCGGTCACGTGGTGCCTACCACATATAAATATCTTGAAGAGTATACAGGCATACCTGTAAGCAAGGTTTCTATGAGTGATGAAAAGGTATATAGTCTGTTTACCTCTCCGTTGGCATTAGGTGTCACTCCCGAAGATATTGATTCTAAAACGGGTACTTTCTGTATTCCTGAGTTTGGTACAAAGTTTGTTCGTGATATGCTTGTGGACTGTAAGCCTAAAAATTTCTCCGATTTGTTGCAAATTTCAGGTCTTTCCCACGGTACCGACGTTTACCTTGGCAACGCTAAAGATTTAATCGAAAACGGCACCTGTACTATATCTGAAGTTATCGGTACGCGTGATAACATTATGGTGTATCTTATTCATAAAGGTATGGACGAAGGCAGGGCCTTTAAAATCACCGAAACTGTGCGTAAAGGCTTAGTTGCCAAGGGTAAGGTTTCTAAAGAAGAATGGGGACAAATGGAAGAAGATATGCGTAAAGTAGGCGTGCCTGAATGGTACATAGGCAGTTGCTATAAGATTAAGTATATGTTCCCCAAGGCTCACGCAGCGGCGTATGTTATAGGAGCATTACGTCTTGCTTGGTACAAGGTTTATAAACCGTTAGAATTTTACTGCGCTTACTTTACCGCGCGCCCTGAAGATGTTGATGTTCCGACTTTGATGGGTGGCATACCGGCAGTAAGACGGTATTTGGAAGAGATTAAAAATAAGGGCAGAGAAGCCACTCAAAAAGAACTTGATGTTTACGAAAATATGCTTATTTTTAATGAGATGATGTCTAGGAACATTGAAATTTTACCAATTGACCTCCAGAAATCCCACGCTATGAAGTATCTGCCAGAAGACGGCAAAATGCGTCTTCCGTTTGGTGCGCTTTCGGGCGTAGGTGAAAAGGCGGCTTATGCTATTTATGAAGCGGCACAAAAGGGCGATTTTATTTCGAAAGAAGATTTTCAGTTACAAGCAGGCGTTTCTAAAACTATTATCCAAAACCTTGCAGATTTAGGCGCACTCGATTCGCTTCCCGATACAAATCAAATATCTATGTTTTAAATTTTTGCAATAAAAAATCCCACCAAAAGAAATTTCTTTTGGTGGGATTAATAATATATTATATTATTCGTTTTCGGTTGGTTGTTCTTCAGCCACAACAGTTTCTTCATTAGAAGTTTCTGTTTCAGAAGGAGTGGTAACAACTACAATTTTTGTTGTTTTTGCCTTTTGTGCAACAGTATTGACAAACTGTAATATAACATTAAGTTCTTTTAAAGAAATAAAAGCTCCGGCAAAAATAAACACCAAAGAGAAGCAGGTTTTTACTAAAGAATAAATATCGCAAGCAGCATTTGCGGCAAGAGCCATATATTGCGCTGTTGTTGTATAGTAGTCTGCGCCAAACTTTATTGATGTTGAAGCTCTACTAACACCGCCGTTGTAGCCGGTATGACTTTCATAGGAAGCTAACAAGATTATACCTGCTATAATCATTACGATTCCTAAAATTGCAGTTGCAATATGTATGATTTTTTCTACTTTATTGTTGTTCATGTTTTAAAATTCCTTTCAAGTTTGTTTTTAAAGTGTGGTTTATCGCTTTTGATGTATTGATTATAACAATTGATTATTAATTTTGCAAGCCTTTTTAGACTTTTATAAGTGCTTGCGTATATTCTGTGCCGCAGTCCTTTGGGGTTTTAAAGGATAAAGCGTAAAGGTTGGTAGCTTTGCATTCAGTTTCAAACATATATTTAGCATCACTACTCAAATTTTCTATTTCGCTAACCCTTAATACAACTGGCATAGGTGATAGTGGGGCGTTTTGCTTTAATATATTTTCGCCTTCTTTAGAAAAGCCTAAAACCCTTAAATAAGGCGGAGTTTTTAAAAACAGGCGGTTATCAAGCTCTAAATATGCCGAAAGCACAAGGCGGCGGATACGAGCTAAAGTATAGCGTTTAACCTTTATATTGGTATAAAGCTCGTCCAAGCTTTTGGCGGTTTTTATAGAGGAATAAAGCTTGTTTTCTACACCTTCGCTTAAATCGGGCAAGCTTTTAAAAAAGCTTTGCGGTTTTGAGCGTAAAGCAGACAGTATTGCGGTATCAAGACGGTTAATGTCTGAATAATCGTTATTCTCAAATAATGAAAAAACTTCACTTGGAATAAAACTTTCACATTCCTGTAAAGCGCCTTGCTTAATTTTTTCTCTTAAAGCCGAAGCACTTGCAAATTCGCCTGTTAGGGTATCGCTATCGTGCATAGCGCCAAGCCTTTTAACAGTTTTAAAGGTCATATTAGCGTTTATATTTTGGGCGGCGGTGATGTATTCCACCGCTAAATTATTATTGGCACCGCTTAAAATGTTTTTAGGCGCACCGCATTCTTCGGCGGCTTTCTGACGGGCTTTAGCAAAGGTAATACCCATTTGCAAATATTCGGGTAGCTTTTCTTGGAATTCTTTAGATTTTAAAATTTCGGCGGTTTTTATAAGGGCTTTTATATCATTGCATTCACTGCCGAACATTAAGGTATCACAACCGAGCGATGATAGAATAGAAACTCCGCCCAATGCAAAATTTTGAGTAGTAGACATAGAATAACAAACGGGGAGCTCGGCTACTAAATCTGCACCACATATTAGTGCCGCTTTTGCACGAACACTTTTATCGTATATGGCGGTATCGCCACGCTGAACAAAGTTACCGCTTATAACACAAACAACCTTGCCATATTTTTTTGCTTCATTTATTAGGTATTTATGACCATTATGAAGCGGATTAAACTCCGCAATTATACCTACTGTAGACAAATTATCACTTCTTTATAAAAAAACTTGAAAAAGCTTTTGGAATGTAGTAATATAGTATTTGTATGATACCATATTTTAGTATTTAATTCAATGTTTTTTTGGAGGCAGTAAAAATGAAGATTTTCGTAGTAAACGCAGGTAGTTCATCTCTTAAGTATCAGCTTATTGATATGGAGAATGAAAGCGTATTGGCAAAAGGCTTGTGCGAGCGTATAGGTGTTTCGGGTAGTATTACCCATAAAACACCCGATGGCAGAGTATATTCGGCAGAAACCGCTATGCCAACCCATACCGAGGCTTTTAATGCAGTAGTTTATGCTCTTACAAAGTCCGAAGCTAAGGTTATTGATTCTTTTGATGAGGTTTCGGCTATTGGTCACCGCATAGTACAAGGTGGCGCAATATTTAAAGGTTCTTGCCTTATCACACCCAAGGCTTTACAGGATATTGATGATTTGGGCGCATTGGCACCGCTTCATAACCCCGCACACGTTTTAGCTATTAAGGCTTGTATTGCGACCTTTGGCGATAAAATCCCGCAGGTTGCAGTATTTGATACTTCTTTCCATCAAACAATGCCTGAGCATGTATATATGTTTGCATTACCTTATAAATACTATGAAAAGTACGGTGTTCGTAAGTACGGAGCACATGGTACAAGCCACGATTTTGTATCTAACCGTTTGGCAGAGGTTGTTGGTAAAGACCGCAAGGATATGAAGATTATAACCTGTCATTTAGGTAATGGTTGCTCAATTACTGCAGTAAAGGATGGCAAGTGCTTTGATACTTCTATGAGCTTTACTCCACTTGACGGCTTTATGATGGGTACCCGTACCGGTACTTTAGACCCTTCGGCTATAACCTTTATTGCTGAAAAAGAAAACCTTACTCCTGCTGAGCTTAACCATATTTTTAATAAAGAATCGGGCGTTTTGGGTGTTTCGGGCGTATCTAATGACAATCGTGATGTTAAGGCTGAAGCAGATAAAGGTAATCACAGAGCAAAGTTAGCAATAGATATGCAACGTTACCAAATCTTAAAGTTCGTGGGCTCTTATATTGCCGCTATGAATGGTGTTGACGCCATTGCATTTACAGGTGGCATTGGTGAAAATGACGCCGAACTTCGTGCTTTTGTTTGCGAGAACTTAAAATATATCGGTGTTGAAATTGACAACGAACAGAACAAGAAGAATGGTCAGGAAGTTAAAATTTCTACCGGCAATAGTAAAGTAGATGTTTATATTATTCCCACTAATGAAGAGCTTGCTATTGCAAGAGATACTTTAAAAATCATTTCTCAATAATCGGTGATTTTATGACTTTAAAACAAATTAAAAACAATATTCAAAGCGGCAAATATGATAAAGACTTTATGATGCTTTACGGAGAAACCGAAAAGGCGAAAAAACGGTATAGTGACGCTTGCGACGAATTTTTAGGTCTTTATGGTGAAAGTGATAATATCCGTATCTTCTCTGCCCCTGGCAGAACTGAGGTGGGAGGTAATCATACCGACCATCAACACGGATGTGTTGTTGCCGGCGGTGTTGATATGGATGTTATCGCTATCGTGGCACAAAATGATGACAATGTTATTAGAGTTAAATCTAAAGACTACGATATGGATGTTGTTAAGGTTGGCGAATTTGATAAGTGTAACAAAGAAACCGGCAGAGCAATTTCGCTTATCCGAGGCGTTTGTCATAAATTTGCTGAATTTGGCTATTTGCTTAAAGGCTTTAATGCTTACACCACATCTAATGTACTTAAAGGCTCAGGACTTTCGTCTTCAGCTGCGTTTGAAACCCTTTTAGGTAATATTATTAACGGTTTGTTCGCTAATAAGGAAATAGCGCCTATTGAAATTGCAAAAATCGGTCAGTTCGCTGAGCGAGAATACTTTGGTAAGCCCTGCGGTTTGCTTGACCAGATGGCTTCATCTTTGGGTGGCTTTACTTATGCGGATTTCAATAATCCTGCTGAGCCGATTACCGAAACAATAAATCTTGATATCAGGGATTTTGGTTACACCCTTTGTGTTGTAGATACAGGCGGAAACCACGCTAATCTTACTCAGGATTATGCCGATATTACTATTGAGTGCAAGCAAATAAGTAACGCTTTGGGTGTTGAATTCTTGCGTGATGCCGATGCGGATAAGTTCTATAATTCTTTAGCCGCTTTGCGAAAAGAGTTTGGCGAACGCGCAGTGCTTCGCGCATTCCATTTCTTTAATGAGCAAGCGCGTGTTTTGAAACAACGCGACGCATTACTTGCAGGCGATTTTAAAGCCTTCTTAAAGCTTGTTAATGAATCAGGTCAGTCATCCTTTGATTATTTGCAAAACCTTTATTCGACAACCGCAGTTAAGGAGCAAGGCTTGTCACTTGCTATTGCACTTACCAAGCAATTTTTGGGGGACCAAGGCGCTTGCCGTGTTCACGGAGGCGGTTTTGCGGGCACTATTCAGTGCTATATACCAACCGAAAAGCTTGATGCTTACAAACAGATGATAGAAGCAGTTTACGGCAAGGATAGCTGTAGTGTGCTTTCTATTCGTCCCGTTGGCGGATATGAAATTCAGTTATAATATGTAATTTTAAAGGCTACCTCACTTTTGTGTGAGATAGCCTTTATTTTTATATTAATTCATTGAGTAAATCGGTATTCCCTTGGGGTTTTGCCGTAGGTTTTATAAAAAAGTCTATGAAAATAGCTTATATTTTCATATCCTGTCCGCAGAGCAATTTCGTCAATGTTTATATGGGTGTTTCTTAAAAGATATGCTGCTTGCGACATTCGCTTGTTGTGTAAAAGCTCGGTATAGGTTTTGCCTGTTTTTCGTTTTATCTCACGCGAAAGCCAAGCAAAATTGTAATGCAAAGCATTAGCAAGGTCTTTTAAAGAACCGCTTTTATAATGCTCTTCAATATAGCTTAGCACCTGCATAATCAACTGTTCGTTGGAGTTTATGTAAGTTAGCTTATCGGTATAATTCATAAGCTGTAAAATTAAAAGCCCCATAGTAGATTGATTTATGCTTCGCTTGTTTTGTACATTATTAAGCAATGTCCAAACAAGATTTTCTACAAGGTTTTGAACAGGTAAAATATCTGCTACCTTAAAATGCAAATAAGGGGTGTTTGACTCGCGGTTTAAAATACAGTCAATCACAAACCTTTTTATAGGGGTTTCTTCGGCTTCAAGCATTAAAAGAGTTTTGTCAAAAAATGCAGGCAGAATTATAAAGTTTACGGCAATATCATTCTGACCGGCAGGCATAATTTCTTGCCGCGCATTTTGCGATAAAAACAACAGCTCGCCTTGGTTTAAGGTGATATGCTCGCCGTTAACAATATGCTCAGTTTTGCCCGAACACATATAGATGGCTTCTATATAATCGTGAGTGTGTTCAGGAAAATGGACAAAACGGGTGTGGGGGCGAATGGTTATAAGCTTGCCTTGGCTTAAAAGCTTTTTGGCGTTTATAACATTCTTTTCGCTTTGCATATAAAGGCTTCGGTCAATTTTAGAACCACGCTTTAAAATTTCACGCTCTTCATTGGTCTTTTTTATAAGACTTTTTATAATCTCGTCTTGCACAAAATCACCCCGTTCGCCTTATTTGTCATATTTTTCATATATTTCTACAGTGTTATACCCTTTAACGGTGTAGAAGTTTGCATTTCACAATAAGACTAGTCATAAAATTAACTCTATAAAAACATAATATCATACGGTTTTTAAAATAACAATAAAATTTTCTAAATTTGCTGTGATTTTTCTTCGCATTACTTTTTAAAAAATTCATAGAAAAAAGCTACAAGGTGTGATATAATATAGGCATCGATTAAAAAATATATTATGTAGGTGTTAAAAATGCTTGATATTGTAAAAATTAAAGATGCCTGTGTGGAATGGATTAGAGATTTTTTCGAGAATAACGGGAAGGACTGTAACGCAGTAGTTGGTATTTCGGGCGGTAAGGATAGCTCGGTTGTGGCGGCGCTTTGTGTAGAAGCGTTAGGTAAAGACAGAGTAATCGGTGTGCTTATGCCCTGCGGTGTGCAACACGATATTGACTGTGCAATACAGCTTGTAGAGCACTTAGGAATAAAGCATTACACTATAAACATTAAAGATGCGATAGAGGCTGTGATGAATGCCATGCCAAAGGAAATGGAAGTTTCGTCACAAACAAAAATAAATCTTCCGCCGAGAATCCGTATGTCAATACTTTATGCTATAAGCCAATCCAATAATGGTAGAGTTGCAAATACTTGTAATCTTTCGGAGGATTATGTTGGCTATTCAACAAGATATGGCGATGCCGCGGGTGATTTTAGCCCTCTCTCAAAGCTAACCGTTGCAGAAATCAAGGAGCTTGGTAAGGCTTTAGTGTTGCCGATAAATCTTATCGAGAAAACCCCTATTGACGGGCTTTGCGGAAAAACCGATGAAGAAAATCTTGGCTTTACTTACGAAATGCTTGACAAGTATATCCGCACAGGTGTTTGTGAAGATGCCGAAAAAAAGGCAAAAATTGATATAATGCATAAAAACAGCCGTTTTAAGCTTGAACTAATGCCTTGCTTTGAGCCTGAGATTTAAAAATTTTATCCCAAAGTAGATTTTGTTCACTTTGGGATTTTTTGTTCACTGTTTATTTTAAAAAGTAATTTTTATATTAAAATCAGCAGGTTGTGGCAATGTGTGACCAAACCTATGAGCTTATATCCCAATCTAAAAAATAATAAATAATGCAAACGGGTTGCTTTTTACAAGGTAAACCATTCAATATTTTGAAAGGTATAACATACCTCACAAACGCATAATTTTTAGTATATATAATCTAAGGGTGGTAGTTGTGCTAAAAAGAGGATTTGCGGTGTTTTTATCGGCGTTGATTTTGGCAGTCAGTTTATATATAGGGGTAAAATTAGACCAAAGATATATAGAAACTAGCGGCGGCTACACTTCACAACCTACTGTTATTGTTGATGCAGGCCACGGCGGGTTACCTAATACTATAGATTAGGTCCAAAACTGCCGTGAAATTTCAATATAAAATATCCCGAAAACCCGCTTAAATAGCGGGTTTTCACCATTTTACGACAACTTAGGTATTAAGAATCAAATTAACCTACAAATTTCTAAAATATAATGCAATACAGGTTAAAATATGGTATAATATTCTATGGTAGGTGACGAGAAAATGGATAAGGCTATGAAACGAAAGCAAGATTTATTAAAACTTTGTAATGGTATGGATAAACTCGATATACATAAAAAAGAGAAATGTCTTTCTTTTTCTGAAGCGATGCTTTCTATTGAAGGTATGAAGATTGGCGTAGAAGTTGCACTTGCTCTTGAAGAATGGAAAGAAGGTAAAGCAACTTATTTATCAATTTTCGAATCAACACTTCAAAGATACGGGTTTAACACATAATTAAATGCTTAACAGTTGAATTTTAAAATCATATGTTGTATAATGTATTAAATACTAAAAAGGAAAGGAGAAAAAGTTTATGAGGGATTTTGAGATTTTAAGCCGTGATACAGTTGTTGCTGTTTGGAAAGATAACGAGCTTAAAGTTTTAAATAATGATTTGCTACCTTTATATTTAAAGCGTGTAAGTGATGCTAAGTCTTGGCTTGAGACAAGGGCTATTGATTCACATAGAGCCAATTCCCGTTTGCTTAAGAAAGCATTACGTCTTGCCGAAAAAGATGATGTTTCAACAGTACTTCACGTTAATGCCGCAACCATTACCGATACCTATTGGGTTAGGGCTATCGGCAGTGATTTGAAATATGAAGATGTTCGCTTTAATAAAGACTATTTCTCCAATCTGGCACTTAGAGGACTTTATTCAAGCTTTAATTCTGCCGCAAAGCGTAAGGATACCAAAACACCGGAACTTACCAATATCGGTAGTTTTGAAAAGTGTTGGAAGCTAAAAAACGGAAAATGGTGGATTTACAAATCTGCTAACCAAAAAGAGCAGTTCTCCGAGCTTTTTGTATATGAGTTGGGTAAGGCACTCGGTATGAATATGGCACATTACGAAAAAGGTGATAAATGTGTAAAATCTCTTGATTTTACCGATTCTGCCAAGGTTATATTTGAACCGGCTTCATCCTTTATGGGTGATGAGGAAGATTATATTAAGGTTGTTGATAAGCTAAAGGAACTTTGCCCCAAAGCGATTCCCGATTATATTAAAATGATTTTCCTCGATACCATAACCGCTAACCCTGACAGACACACAGGAAACTTCGGTTTAATGCGTGATGTTGAGTCAGGCGAACTTTTGGGACTCGCACCTAACTTTGATAACAATATGGCACTTATTGCCCGCGGTTATCCAACAAGCAAATCGGCAAACGACTTACTAATCACACTCTTTAATGACCTAATGGAAAAATATCCTGAATATAAGGAATACTTGCCAAAACTCACAGAGAAGATGATTAAGAGTGTTATTACAAAACTTAATATGAAAGTTAAATCGCAAGTAATTGTTGATTTTGTAATGAACCGTTATCAAGCAATAAAATAATTGTATATATTATGAAATCCCTTGTAGTAGTGATAATTTGCTACAAGGGATTTTTTGAAACTCATTAAAAGATTAAAGGCGGTAGACTTGCTCTCATACAGAGTTCGATCGTTTGGACGCAATTACTATGATGTTCTTGGTGACACCATTCTATATGCAATCCTCGGCGAAGATAATGAGACCGACACCCCCACCGAAACAAAATCAAGCAAATACGATACCATAGGTGAGTATAAGGCGAAAGAATATAAAGAACGCCCACATGAGTATAAAGAAGATTAAAGGAGTATAAAAAATGCCAAGAATAGATGTTCAAACGATTACAGATGACTTTATAAACGATGGTTTTTTCTCAGAGTATTTACCTCCAATGTTTTCCATTAGGAATGCTTTTGATCCTTGTAGTGTTTCACTGAATTCTACTTCGGATTACATTGAACCAATTTCATTTAATATGAGTAGGTTTTTAGAGGAAGGCAATAGGAGAACTATATATGTACCAGAGTTTGCCAGTTATTTATCTACGGTAAAATTTATGAAAGAAAAAGACTTAATTAAAGATTTAATTGATTTATCTGTTGATAGCCACTCTTTTTCTCCATTAGTACAAATAAATGGTGAATTAACAAGACACGAACGCGATTATAATTTTGGGATTACATTAGATGATATAGATCAAGATGCTTTTAAGTCTACATATATCCCCAATGTTGTTAATAAAATTAATCGAGCAAGAGGCTCAAAAGGCGTTCTTTGTCTTGATATCTCAAGTTTTTATTCAAGTATATATTCTCATCTAATACCTGCCATAAAACTGGGGTACGAAGATGCTCAAATTCAATATAAAGCGCAAAAATCTAACAATAATGATCCCATAATTTCAGATGATTATCGTACATATGTAAAATTAGATGAATATGTTAGAAATATGAATGTAGGGAGAACAAACGGTTTACTGCCGGGTATTCTTGTTTCTCAATTTTTATCTGAGGCTCTATTATCTAGGGTAGATAAAGAGTTGGAATCGCAAGGATTGAAATTTGTTCGTTATGTTGATGATTATGAAATTTTTATATACGATGAGGCTGAAATTGAAAAGGTTCAAAATATTGTTGTTAGTGTTTTGAAAAAATATTTTTTATCGCTTAATAACGAAAAAACAAAATATAGTAAATTCCCGTTTTATGTTGTAGAAAATTTAGAAAAGTTGTATTCGGATTATACCGGTGAATCGGCAGATATAGCTGACCTAATGAAACTATTTAATGTATTTTTTAAATTAGAAAACAGTGGTACTAAAGGTGCAATTAGGTATTTGGTTAAGTCTATTCAAGATGATTTCAAAACACCAAATAATAGACTTCTTGTTTCTTATTTGTTTAACATATTAGTTAACGATAGTCGTTCATTAGTAAAGGTATGTGAATTATTGATTTCGAGAAAAAATCAAATACTAATTGGTGCTAATGAAATTAATCTTATTGATGATTTATTGAATAAAAATATAAATGCAAATAATCATTTGGAAACACTTTGGTTATTGTATTTGAGAAAAAAGTTAACTCGGAAAAGACTGCCAGCAAAATTTATACATAGTATAATAGAGAGTAATAATGAACTGGCAAAAATTTTAATTGTTGAAGAATACTATTCCAAGATGTCTAAAACTTTAAAAGATAAAATCTTGGAGACAGCAAACTCATGGTTGCTCTGTTACCAATTATTCTATCATGATTATATTGATAAAAGAGAGTTTTCTAGAAAAACTAATATTAAACACAATCTACCATTTTATGCAAAGTTAAAGCAAAAATCATTTACATTTTACAAAAGGTAAACAATTCAAAAAATCTCTTATAGTAGAACATATTTACTATAAGAGATTTTTTTGAAAATCGTATTTTTGTTTTCTAAAGACAACATCTATATTAATACGTTAATCTTAGAAAAAATTTTTTCTTGTTCTTCATCTAGAATTTCATCAACAACAAGCATTCCTAAACCTTGCATCATATATATTATTGACCAAATATCGTCAAACTCTGCAGACAACTCAGGATGGGCCTCTATCAACTGTTTTGTTATATCGTATGGAGAAAAATCTGGTGCTCCATACGATTGATCTTCATTTAATATATCAGCCACCTTGTTTGCTAAAGGAGATTTTTTAACTGCCTTCTCGTAAGAAAAATTTTTTAGTGGTTTACGGTCAAATCCATAAATACTATCCGCGCCAATAGGGTCTCCCCAATATGGTAGGATATATAATTCATAATCATCTTTGTCGACTGGATACCACGACTCCATAATCTTATAAAATTTTATCATAAAATTATGTAACGCGCAGAAATCTTTTTCAGATAAAAAGCTTCCTTGACGAATCAAAAAATGAGTCTCATTATTGCGTAATTGCTGTAATAATTTTAGTTCGGATTTTAATGATTCAGTTTGTGCAAGACTTTTACCAAAAATTTTTTTATGTAATTCTATTAATTCACTAAATTGTATTGTAATGAATTTAGATAATTCATTGGCTGATAACTTGTTGAAAAAGTCATTTAGATCATTTGCATTAAAATAATTGTATAAAAGTTTCGCATCCGCCTTAGTTCTAACATTTTTAATGTTTGCAACGCTATGTTCGTTATTGTTTAACAACATTTGTTTCATGATTAATTCTACTGCGTTGTGCAAGGAAGATACAAAATTTTTTTGATATTGTAGTGTAGCTTTCCCATTTTGTATATCATCACAAAAACGTATAGCTGCAGCCCATGCTTCAAATGCGTTTTCCGTTAATACTTGTCTCATATAATTCTCCTTTTCAAAGCTTACTGAATTTGTTAAAATAGATTAAGCACAAAATATTACATTGATAACAAGCCGCACTCATAACGGGTGCGGCTTGTTGATTATTTCTGTTCTTTTGTCAAACGGCGGATATGACCGATAATTAGCATCATATCGTCATCGTTTAGTTTTCTAAGCTCGTCGATTGCGCTTTGAAGCAATGCTGGATTTTCAATAGAATCATCAAAGAACTGGCTAGGCGTAATTCCAAAGTAATTACATATCTCAAGAAACTCTGCCATAGGTGGCAGTGACTTGCCAGAGGATATGTTATAGATATAACTTCTACTATGACCGAGATCATAACTCATTTGATATTCTGAAACACCCTTCTTAAGTCGCAATTCTGTAATTCTATTCCTAATAAAAGTTCCGTCCATATTTTTACACCTCTCTATATTTATATTTTAGTCTATTGAGAGGGTAAACTATTCCAAAAATATATGTTTAATTCCCTTGTTTAATAGCGAATAATATGTTATAATCGAATATTATATGTTTTTATATTGCTGTTACCGCGAAAATACTAAAATTAATAACATTAAAACATAAATACTTGGAGTTTGATATAACGTGTTAGAGATTTTTACCGTCACCTTTTTCGGTCACAAGTATATAGATAATCTGTTTAAGGTGGAAGAACTGCTCGAAGAGCAGATAAGAAAGTTTATTAACGAAAAAGAATATGTGGATTTTTTAGTTGGACGCAACGGTGAGTTTGATCAATGCGTTTCATCAACTGTACTTCGTGTACGAAAAAATGTAAGGGATGATAACAGTTCTCTTGTTTTGATGCTACCGTACCCAACTGCCGAATACATTAATAACCAAAATTATTTTGAGGATTATTATAGTGACATTGAAATTTCGTATGCGGCTTCAAATGCACACCCGAAAGCTGCTATACAAATTCGTAATCGAGAGATGGTAGATAGAGCTGATTTGGTTATTTGCTATATCGAGCATAACGAGGGCGGTGCCTTTAAAACTGTAAAATATGCTTCCGAGCAAAACAAACCTATAATCAATCTTGCCGACTGTATTGACGATTGAAAAGGAGAAGAAAAAATGAAAGTTTTCAAATTTATAGTAGTAAGTATCCTAACTTTAATTACGCTTCAAACCGCTTATCTTGCTTTATTATATAAAGTCCAGATAGCAACCGGCACTTTCCTTATATGCTTAGGCATAACATTGTTTGTCGCTTGTGATGGCGGCTTAGAGAAAAGAAATAATAGCAGAAATAGCAGATAGAGTAGATTTAGTTATTTATTATATTGAAAAGTAGCTGAGAATACCAATACAGTGATTATTGGTTTGGTTAATAATGCATCATAAATAAGTTAAAAAATATAATAACTTATTGTCATTTGTCCAATAAAAAAACAAAAAACTGCTTTCTCATTTGAGAGAATGCAGTAATATTTTTTGCGTAGAACTAAAAGTTCTAAACGATATAAAATTTACCAATTTGATAAAATTATTATATCAAATGACTAATCATTAGTCAATATATTTTATGTAAAAACTTTAAAAAATGAAATTTTAGTAACTTTAATGAAGAAAATATTCTTTTATAATTTAATTATGGTCATAAATATGGTCAAAAAATTATGTTAAAGGAGAACGGCTATGTCTCGTAGAGGAGAAAATATAAGAAAACGTAAAGATGGTAGATGGGAAGGTAGATATAAAGTAGGTTATAATGAAAATGGCAGCACAAAATATGCTTCAGTATACGGACACACATATTTAGAGTGCAAAAACAAATTAGAAAATAAAAAATTCTTTAATACTACTAACGATATATCTAAATACAAAAAACAAAGCTTTAAAGATGTGTTGTATTTATGGCTATCTATCACTCAAATTCACGTAAAAAAATCTACGATTACAAAATATCAAAATATGATTGAAACTCATATTCTGTCAGAACTAGGTCATGTTTTTGTTTCTGATTTAAATTCAAATACAATTAATACCTTTTTAGAGAAAAAATTAAAGTGCGGTAAAAAGAGCTCCGATGATGGTTTGTCACCTTCCTATGTTAGAAGTTTAGCAATTATCATAGAATCGGCATTAAAATTTGCTCAAAGAGAAGGTTACTGTTCACAATTAAATTCTCCAATTTTAAAACCACCAATAAAGAAAAAAGAACTTAAAATACTAACGATTGATACACAAAATATATTAGAGTCGATGATTTTAACCAACACAAACACAACAAAATTAGGTGTTTATATTGTACTTCAAACTGGATTACGATTAGGAGAAATTTGTGCTCTCAAGTGGGAAGATATTGATTTCGAATTAAAAATTATCAACATTAAGAATACTGTTACTCGAGTAAGATGCGACAACAGTGAAAATGCAACATCTAAACTAATTATTGATAGTGCAAAAACGGATGCCTCAGTTAGGAAAATTCCAATCTCTTCTGCCTTATTACCGGTATTAGTCAAAATGCAGAAATCGGCGGTATCAAAATATGTTGTATCTGACAATGCGGATTTTGTTAGTACACGAACGTTTGAATATAGATACAAAAAATTATTAAAGGAGTGCGGTGTATCAAAATTACATTTCCACGCCTTACGGCATACCTTTGCGACAAGATGTATAGAAGCAGGAGTTGATGTTAAAACATTAAGCGAAATATTAGGTCATTCTAATGTTTCTATAACACTTAACACGTATGTGCATCCATCTATGGATAATAAGCGAATTCAAATAGAAAAATTATGTGCTTTAACTGCATAAAATTTATTAATGGTCAAATACGTGGTCAAAAAAATCACTAAAGCCTTTGTTTAGTTCAAAAAACAAAATATCGTTTAGAACTTTTAGTTCTACGCAAATACAGTTGATTTAAAGGGGTGTGTTGCTTTGGCTAATGATTTTCTATCAAATGAGCAGCAGATGATGATTAAATCTTTTCAAAGAGTTTTACCGCAAATGAGAAAGGAACTTGGTATATCTCAGACTGATTTTGGGAAAAAAGTCGGGAAAAGCCGTCAAATGATTTCATTATTAGAACGCGGAGAAGCTGAAATGACATGGGATACGTTCGTTGCATTTATGTATTTTTTTAAGGTGAATTGGAATGCAATAACAAATGAACGAAGAACAGTATTGGATGATTTCCTAGATATTAGAAAGGGAGAATAAAATATGCAAATAACTTATATTTCAATTGACGGTATAAAATCATTTGTTTTGCCAGAAAAAATTAGCGGCAGGTATTGGATTAAGGACACTGATAATCAAAATATAGTAAGTATTGAGAGCGCAGAACAAAAATGGTACTTAAAGTCTAATAAAAACAATGTTTTATTAGATGAAAGCGGTAATGAAATCAAAAAAACATTCTTACAACCGATGAGTATTAATCGAGTTTATTCGAAAGAAACAGAACAATGCTCGTTTCTTTTTGCTGAGCCGATAACTGAAAACAGAGCTACCTATGTTAAATATGGTGTACCTGATGATATCGAATTAGTAATTGGAAAAACACAGGATTGTGATATTTTTTACAATAATCCCTTTGTTTCTAAAACACATGCTATTTTATCTTACAAGAATGGCGTTTGGCATATTGAGGATAAAGAAAGTAGAAATGGAACATATGTTAACAACTATCCTGTGAACAAAGTGCTTTTAAAACCTGGTGATGTTATTTACATAATGGGTATGAAGTTAATTATTGGAGATTGCTTCTTTGCCATTAATAATCCTGATAATCAAGTTGTTGTTAATGAAGCAAATGTAGGTCTTTTTAATAAGCCAAAGTTTGAAGTGGCAG
>JAZQYX010000017.1:0-43432 GCA_045633725.1 Acutalibacteraceae bacterium
TATAATAATAGTGTTGCATTTCACGGCAGCACTCAGGACCTAAGTGGGAAGGAGTGCTTTGAAAATGCTAACTGAAATTGCGGATATTTATGTTCGCCTTTCTTCAGAGGATAGGGATAAGAAAAATAAGACTGACGAGAGCGAAAGTATCCAAAATCAAAAGACGATGCTAATAAACTACTGTATCGAGAAAGGATGGCAAATCAACGGCATTTACTGTGATGAGGATTACAGTGGTGCCGATGCTTCAAGACCTGCTTGGAATCAGGTGATAAAAGACTGCGAAGAAGGCCGATGCACGATAGTTGTCTGTAAAACACAATCCCGTTTTTCACGTGATATGGAAATGATTGAACACTTCATTCACGGAAAGTTTCCCGAATGGGGTGTGCGGTTTGTTGCGGTTGTTGATAACATTGATACCAATGTTAAAGGCAACAAAAAAGCCCGTCAGATTAACGGGCTTGTAAATGAGTGGTATTTGGAAGAGTTATCGGAAAATGTTAAAGCAACTTTAAGTGTTAAGCGGAAAAACGGCGAGTTTGTCGGCTCATTCGCACCTTATGGCTATCTAATCGACCCCGATAACAAGAATCATTTAATTATTGATGAGGTTGCGGCGCCAATAGTTCAGCGGATATTTGATTTATATATCGGTGGACTTGGGTACATAAGCATTGCAAAAATATTAAATGATGAGATGATTCCGCCGCCTTGTGTTCACAAAAAAGAACTTGGTACCAAGTATTATAACGGCAACTATGAGAGGAACAATGCGCCAAGGACAACCTGGTCTGATTCAGCGGTATATGCAATTCTTCGCCGATTTGAGTACACAGGTGCTTTGGTTCAGGGCAGACAAGAGGTTGTAAATTACAAAACGGGCAAGCGCCGTAAAAAGCCGCAAAGTGAGTGGGATATTGTTGAGGATACCCACGAGCCGATTATTTCTAAAGAAACCTTTTTTAAGGCACAGGAAATTCGGCTTTCCCGTGGCAGAGGTCAAAAAATTCCGAGTGGCAGTTGTTATTCACTTGCTAAAAAGGTTTTTTGCGCCGAGTGCGGTAACACAATGTGGAAAATGAGTTATAAGCTTCGTGACGGAAGATATAACTACCTTTCTTGCAGAACTCGGAAAACCACTAACGGAGTTTGCCAAAACGCACACAGTATTCGCCTTGACGAGTTAGAGCAAATTGTAGTAGATGAAATCAATAAGTTACTTGATAAATTCTACGATAAAAAGCAGATTGGCAAGTTAGATGCACCGAAAAAGAAAAGAAACGGTGCTAAAACCTTAGAAACACAGATTGCCGAACTTGAAGAAAAGGTAAAACGGAACGATAACCGAATGGCTCAGATGTACACCGACAAGTTAGATGGTATCATCACCGTAGAGGAGTTTACCAAATACCGAGAAAGCTATCAAAAAGAATCCCAAGATACAGAAAAACGCATCGAAATTTTGAAATCAAAGCTCACCGCATTGTCGGGCGGTGAAACAAAAACGGATACGAAATCTATACTCGAAAAGTACCGGAAAATTGACGCTCTCACATTCGAGATTGCCGATGAATTTATAAGCAAAATCTTCATTGGAAGACTCCAAAAGAGTGGCAAGAGAGAAATTAAGATTGAGTGGAAAATTTAGTGAAAATAACCACTCAAAAATCAACAAAATATACAAGATAAACAAAAAAGTGTAGTATTAGCTAACTCAGGCCACGGCGGGTTTGACGGTGGCGCGGTGGCTGAGGATGGAACGGTTGAGAAAAATATAAATTTAAATATTTCGTTAACAATTTCTAAACTATTGAAACAAAGTGGTTTTTGTGTTATAATGACAAGGCAAGCAGATGTTTCTACCGATGATAATGAGGCACCCCAAAACGCTTTTAATAAAAGAAATGATCTTGAAAATCGGTTACAGCTTATGAAGGATTATCCCGATGCGGTTTTTGTAAGCATACATCTCAATAAATTTACCACCTCATCAGCCTTTGGGTCGCAGGTTTTTTATAGCGATAACGATAATGCAAAGGCGCTGGGTGATTATATTCAGCACTCAATAGTAGGTCTAATTCAACACGATAATATGCGTGTGAACAAAAAGGCCACAAGCAGTACCTATCTTTTATACAATGCGACCATCCCCGCCGTTTTGGTTGAGTGTGGTTTTTTAAGCAACAAGGAAGAACTACTAAAGCTTAAAGACCCAAATTATCAAAACAAAATGGCATTTAGTATATATTGTGGAATTTTAGAGTATTTCCGATCAATAAAAGGAATTTAAGGAGAAAAGTAATGGCGGCTAAATCTAAAACAGTATATGTATGCCGTGAATGCGGATACGAAACTCCAAAATGGATGGGTAAGTGCCCTTCCTGCAATAGCTGGAGTACATTAGAAGAAGATGTTCGTATGCCCGTAGCTTCGGCCAAAACAATTAGTGCTATGCCGTCTAACTTATCGGTAAAACCGTTATCCCAAATAGAAGCTACAAACGAACAACGCTTTGTTACAGGCATAAAAGAGCTTGACCGTGTGCTCGGTGGCGGTATTGTAAAGGGCTCGGGTGTGCTTTTAAGCGGTGACCCCGGAATTGGTAAATCTACTATTCTTTTACAAATATGTAATGCGCTTCAAAATAGTCTTGATATCCTATATGTTTCGGGTGAAGAATCGGCTATACAGATTAAAATGCGCGCTAATCGCTTAGGCGTTGAAAGCGATAATGTTACGGTTATGACCGAAACTGATACACAAATTGTAAATAACTATATACTTTCATCTAAACCGCAAATTGTTATGATAGATTCTATCCAAACAATGCAAATATCTGAGCTTTCGTCTACAGCGGGCAGTATTGTTCAGGTGAGAGAAACCACTAATTTGTTGCTTAGAACATGTAAAAGTTTAGATATTCCTATTTTTATCGTGGGACATGTAAATAAAGGTGGAGATATTGCGGGTCCTAAGGTATTGGAGCATATTGTTGATACCGTTTTGTATTTTGAAGGTGAGAGAAATCAGTCTTACCGAATTTTGCGCGCTATAAAAAACCGTTTCGGCTCTACTAATGAGATAGGCGTTTTTGAAATGAACGAAAACGGACTTAAGGAAGTTGAAAACCCTTCGGCAATGCTTTTATCGGGCAGACTGACTGATGTTTCGGGCGACTGTATAACCTGCGTTTTAGAAGGCACACGCTCTATTCTGGCGGAGGTGCAGGGTCTTGTTACTGCTACGGGCTTTGGCAATCCTCGAAGAACCGCTACGGGCTATGACTATAACCGCCTTAATCTGTTGCTTGCGGTGCTTGAAAAGCGAATGGGTATTTACTTCTCTAATTTAGATACTTATGTTAATATAGTAGGTGGTATGCGATTGGATGAACCTGCTGCGGATTTAGCAGTGGCTATGGCACTTGTATCGGGACTTAGGGATATCCCGATAGACGAAAAAACAATTGCCTTTGGTGAGATAGGTCTTTCCGGTGAAATTAGAACCGTACCGCGTGCCGAGGCGAGAATTACCGAAGCCGCACGCTTAGGCTTTACCAAATGTATTATTCCAAAATCTGCTTTAAAGCAAATAAGTAATTGCCCCGAGTCAATTAAGCTTATAGGTGTTTCCACCTTGGGACAGGCTCTCGCCCTTATCAAGTGAAGCGGATAAAAAATACGGACAATCCTTATCGGGTGAATTTATATTACTGCATATCTCCAAATTGCAGTAACCGTCAACTTGATATTTACAGTTTTCGGCGCATTGTATTAAACTCAAAATTATCTCTCCTATAACGATTTTGGCTATACATTATTATCGGCATTTAAGGCGATATTATTAAAAGGAAATGATTTATGGAAAACTTAAATTTTATAATCGGTAAAAATTTACAGATTTTAAGAAAAAAGAATAAGCTTACCCAAATAGAATTAGCCGAAAAGCTTAATTATTCCGATAAGGCGGTTTCTAAGTGGGAAAAAGGCGAATCGCTGCCGCCCATTGAGGTTTTTTACAAGCTTTCAAAGCTTTATGAAGTAAGCCTTGACCTTATTGTAGGCGAAGAGAAAATTAAACCGCGCGAAATCCCGACAGGAGATATGAAAAAAAGGTATCTTCATATAACCCTTTTAAGTGTTTTAGCGGTTTGGCTTATCACGCTGGTATTGTTTGTGTTTTTGCGTATATTTACTGAAACACCGTACCCAATGTGTTTTGCATGGGCAGTACCGGTTTCTTTGATAGTTGGTATTGTTTTTGATGCAATATGGAACAAATGCAAGGCGTTATTTTGGCTTTTGTCCTTTCTTGTATGGAGTTTACTTTTGTGCCTTGCAGTGCAACTTTTTAAATTTAAAATATGGGATATTTTAACCTTTGGCGTGCCGCTTCAAATAGGCATAATTATTTGGTCGAGAATGGTAAAAAAATAAACTATTTACAAAATATGTCAAATATGTTAAAATTGCATTGTAAAACTTAAGGGGGGAATTACTTATGGAAAACGGTGTAATCAGACAAGTTGATAAAATGGGAAGGGTAGTAATTCCCAAAGAGTTTAGAGATCAGTTAAAGGTTGAAAACGAAAAGGATAGCTTTGAAATTTTCTTGGAAGATGACACTATTGTGCTTCGTAAATTTCAGCCCACCTGTATTTTTTGTCACCGCTTAGGACCGAGTGCTGACTATGCAGGATATAATGTTTGTAAAGATTGTATTGAGAAGCTGGCAGCTGTTTTAGATGAAATAAAATAATGCTTGACAAAAGGGATTTACAGTGATATAATTACAAAAAGTGTTGTTAAATGCGTTGACGGAATTATTACTTAGTTTCGGTGTGAAGAGAGCCGCCGGTTGGTGCAAGTGCGGTACACTTATATTAAGTTAAGTCTCATTCCTGAGCAGAGTGGCTGAAGTAAAAGTAAGCTGCTACGGTATGCCCCGTTATCATGGCAAAAGGCTTGTTAGAGCTTTGTTGAGTGACCGTTTTATACGGTAAACAGGGTGGTACCGCGAATAGTATATTCGTCCCTGAGAGTGCTTTTTGCATTCTCAGGGATTTTTTTATTTAAGAAAGTAGGTTTTATAATGAAAGTTAAAATTGCAGACAGAACGCTGGTTTTCTCAAATGCGTCTTTAGGCTTCAAAGAAAAGGTTGAAATTGCACGTCAGCTTGAAAGACTGGGTGTAGATGCAATAGAACTTCCAAAAATAGAAAACGAAAAGGCTGATACATTACTTATAAGAACTATTGCTTCTTTTGTAAAGAATGGTGTAATTTCGGTAGAGGTACAAAATAAAGCAGATGTAGACAATGCGGTTGCGGCGCTTAATACTGCTAAAAATCCCCGTATTCGTGTAGAGCTTCCACTTTCCTGTGTGGGTATGGAATATTCGCTGCATATTAAGGCTAATAAGATGCTTGAAGTTATAAAGGAAACCGTAGCTTACGCAAAAGAGAAAATCGCCGATGTTGAGTTTTGCGGTATTGATACCACAAGAGCCGAAGCCGATTTTTTGAAGGAAGCGGTTGCTACTGCAAAAGAGTCGGGTGCTAATCTTATAACCTTCTGTGATTCTACTTCCGAAATGATGCCTGATGAATTCAGTCAGTTTGTGGCAGAATTTAAGGCGGACGATGTGGATAGCGGTGTTATGTGTGAAGACAAGAACGGTCTTGCTGCCGCTAATGCAATTATCGCCGTACGCGGCGGTGTCAATACAGTTAAAACTTGTGTAAAGGGAAGTATTACAAACCTTTCCACCTTTGCGGGAATAGTTAAAAATTGCGGCAATAGCTATGGCTTTGAGTCTTCTGTTAAATTTACCGAGCTTAACCGTATTATAAACCAGATTAGTTGGATTACAGATAATGTTAAGGGTGAAAACTCTTTGTCGAATATTGTCGAACTTGGCGGAAGCGAATTAGAGTTAGATGCTAATGACGATAAGGAAACAGTGCTTAAGGCAGTTTTGGGGCTCGGCTATGATTTATCTGAAGGCGATGGCGCAAAGGTTTATGAAGAATTTTTGCGTGTCGCCGCTAAAAAGCGCATAACCGCTAAGGAACTTGATGCAATAGTAGCAAGTGTTGCTTTACAGGTAGAGCCCACATATAAGGTTATTAACTATGTTGTAAACAGTGGTAATATTATTACTTCTACTGCTCAGGTCACATTAGAAAAGGACGGCGAGTCCTTACAGGGTATTGGCGCAGGTGACGGTACTATTGATGCCGCATTCCACGCCTTAGAGCAGATTTTAGGCATTAACTATGAATTGGACGATTTCCAAATCCACTCTGTAACAGAGGGTAAGGGAGCTATGGGTAGTGCTATAGTAAAGCTTCGCAAGGACGGAAAGCTTTATTCGGGTAACGGTATTTCTACCGACATTATTGCCGCAAGTATAAAGGCATATATTAACGCTGTAAACAAAATCGTCTATGAGGAGGCGTAAAAATGAAGTTATCTTTTTCAACAAAGGGTTGGCATAACAGTACCTTTGATGATTTTTGCGAAATAGCAAATGATTTGAAATTTCAGGGTATTGAGCTTCACAATATACATAACAAACTTTTTACGGATAAGGACGGCGCTTTTCACGACTATGCTGCAGCTAAAACAGTAAGAAAGCTTTATGAAAAAAAGTTATCTATCCCTTGTATTGATACTATTTGCAACCTTGCAGACAGTAATAGCGAGAGTGAAATTATACGCGAAATTGATAAATGTATTGAAATTGCTTCTAATTTGCATATAAAGCATGTAAGAGTAAAGGCTTACGGAAAAGAAGATTATAATTTTGTAAGCAAAATTATAGAAAAGATGCTTCCCGAAGCCGAAGAAAAAAATATTGTTATTTTGGTTGAAACTTCGGGTATTTTTGCAAATACCGCCAAGCTTTGCGAGTTGCTTGACAGCTTTGCGCACGATAATTTGGCGGCGCTTTGGGATATGTATGCTACTTACTTTGATGCAGATGAGACGCCTGAAACTACCATTAAAAACTTAGGCGCTTATGTAAAGCATGTTCATATTAAGGACGCTGTTAAAACCGAAAAAGGTAACGAGTTTTGCCTAATCGGTGAAGGCGAAATGCCTATTGAGGATATGATGTTAGGTCTTCGTTCAATTAATTTTGATGGCTTTGTATCGCTTGAGTGGACACCTGACTGGTGTAAAGAATTGGACGATATGGAGATTATTTTCTCTCACTTTGTAAACTATATGAAGCAGTGGGGTGATGTTTCCAAAAGCGATAATTCACTTTACTATAACCGCGCCCATACAGGTAGATATGTTTGGGAAAAGGGCTGTCTTATTGATTGCACTTTTTCAGAGGTTCTTGACCGTATGGTAGAAGAATTTCCTGACCAATATGCTTTTAAATATACTACGCTTGACTATACAAGAACCTATAGCGAATTCCGCGAGGATGTTGATACCTTTGCGCGTACTTTAATTGCTTTGGGTGTTAAGGCAGGTACCCATGTTGCAGTATGGGCATCCAATGTTCCGCAGTGGTATATTGCATTTTGGGCAACCGTAAAATTAGGTGCAGTACTGGTTACTGTAAATACCGCTTATAAAATTCACGAAATTGAGTATTTGCTTCGCCAGTCGGATACCCATACTTTAATTATGACTGAGGGTGCAAAGGACTGCCGCTATGGTGATATTATTGCCGAAATTTGCCCCGAGCTTGAAAACACAAAGCCCGGTACTCCGCTTCACAGTAAGCGCCTTCCCTTCCTTAGAAATGCAATTACTGTAGGTTTTAAACAAAAGGGTTGTCTTACCTGGAATGAAGCGATTGAGTTGTCAAGCCAAGTGCCTTTAACCGAAGTTTGCCGTATGGCAGCAGCAGTAGATAAGGATGATGTGTGCAATATGCAGTATACATCGGGCACTACAGGCTTCCCTAAAGGTGTAATGCTTACACATTATAATGTTGTTAATAACGGTAAATATATCGGCGACCAAATGGAGCTTTCCACCGCCGACAGAATGATGATTCAAGTACCTATGTTCCATTGCTTTGGTATGGTACTTTCTATGACATCTTCTATGACTCATGGTACCACAATGTGCCCAATGCCGTATTTTTCGGCTAAATCGTCGCTTTCGTGCGTCAATAATGAGCATATTACCGCTTTTAACGGTGTTCCAACAATGTTTATTGCTATGATGAACCACCCCGATTTTGAGAAAACCGATTTTTCATATATGCGTGTAGGTATTATGGCGGGTGCAAACTGCCCTGCTGACCTTATGAAAAAGGCTACCGAAGTTATGAATATGAAAGAAATCGTTTCGGTTTATGGTCAAACCGAGGCTTCCCCCGGTTGTACTATGAGCAGTTATTTCGATTCCTTAGAAGTAAGAACCGAAACTGTTGGAAGTGCTTTTGCTAATGTTGAGTGTAAAATCATTGACCCTGAAACGGGCTTGGATTGTCCTGTTGGTGTTAATGGCGAGTTTGTGGCACGCGGATATAATATAATGAAGGGCTACTACAAAATGCCTAAGGCTACTGCCGAGGCAATTGATGCAGACGGTTGGCTTCATACGGGTGACTTGGCTTGCAAGGATGAAAACGGAAATTATCGTATTACAGGGCGCTTAAAGGATATGATTATTCGCGGCGGCGAAAATATTTATCCAAAGGAAATTGAAGAATTTATCTATACCTGCGATAAGGTAAGCGATGTTCAGGTAATAGGTGTTCCCGATAAAACCTATGGCGAAGAAATTATGGCTTGTATCATTCTTAAAAAGGGTGAAACTATGACCGAAGATGAAATGCGCCAGTATATTGCTGCAAATATGGCTCGCCACAAAGTGCCTCGTTATATTGAGTTTGTATCTTCGTTCCCGATGAATGCAGCAGGTAAAATTCTCAAATACAAAATGCGCGAGGATGCGGCTAAGAAGTTAGGATTATGATAAATAATATTTTTACAATAGATTCACATTGTCATATTTACCCAGAAAAAATCGCTCAAAAGGCAGTAGGCGGTACCGACAACTTTTACAGTACGAAATCGGTAGGTAAAGGCACGGTAGAGGACCTTATACAAAGCGGTAAAAATGCGGGGATTGACCATTTTATCGTTCAATCGGTAGCAACTACTCCAAAACAGGTTGAAAGCATAAACCGTTTTATTGCAACTGAGGTTTTAAATTCGGGCGGTCTTATGACAGGACTTGGCACCTTGCATCCCGATAGTTCCGATATTAAGGGCGATGTAGCAAACATATTAAAATTAGGGCTTAAGGGTGTTAAACTGCATCCCGATATTCAAGCTTTTAAATTAGATGATTATCGTTGTCTTAAAATTTACGAGCTATGCGAAGAAAATAATTTACCAATGCTTATTCACACAGGGGACAATCGCTACGATTTTTCTAATCCTAACCGAATGTTACCTATTTTAGAGATTTACAAGGGATTAAAAATTATAGGCGCGCATTTGGGCGGTTGGTCAATTTGGCAGGATGCGGTAAAGTATTATAAGGATATACCAAACTTTTATGTTGATTGTTCTTCCTCGTTTTATTACCTGAATCCCCAAACCGCAAAGGATATTATAAGAGATTATGGTGCCGATAAGGTGCTGTTTGGTACCGATTATCCTATGTGGTCACAAAAAAAGGAAATTGAATATTTTTTAAGTCTTTCTCTTGACGAAAACGAAATAAGTAGTATACTTAATATGAACGCAAAAAAAATATTTAACTTGGAGTAATTAGTTATGAAAAATACAAAACTTGGTACTAAATGTGTACAAGGCGGTTATCAACCTAAAAACGGTGAACCCCGCCAAATTCCGATTTACCAAAGTACAACATATAAATATAATACAAGCGAGGATATGGGTAAGCTTTTCGATTTAGAAGCTTTGGGCTATTTTTACGCTCGTCTTCAAAACCCTACTTGCGACCTTGTAGCCGCTAAGATTTGTGAGATGGAAGGCGGTACTGCCGCAATGCTTACTTCTTCAGGTCAGGCAGCATCCTTCTTCTCAATCTTTAATATTGCAGGCGTTGGTGACCATATTGTTGCTTCTTCCGCTATTTATGGTGGTACATATAACCTTTTTGCTGTTACTATGAAGCGTATGGGTATAGATTTTACCTTTATTGCTCCCGATTGTACAGATGAAGAGTTTGAAGCTGCATTTAAACCTAATACTAAAGCAGTTTTTGGCGAAACTATTGCTAACCCTGCTTTAAATGTTTTGGATATTGAGCGTTTTAGCAATATGGCACATAAGCACGGTGTACCGCTTATTATAGATAATACCTTTGCAACTCCTGTACATTGCCGTCCTATTGAGTGGGGTGCAGATATTGTAATCCATTCTACAACTAAGTATATGGACGGGCACGGTAGTGCTGTCGGCGGTTGTATTGTAGATTCGGGTAAGTTTGACTGGACAAAGCACCCCGAAAAGTATCCGGGCCTATGCACTCCTGACGACAGTTATCACGGTGTTACATATACCGAGCGTTTCGGCCTTGAGGGCGCTTATATTACAAAGGCTACCGCACAGTTAATGCGCGACTTTGGTTGCTGTCAACAAGCACAAACCGCTTATGTTTTAAATTTAGGTCTTGAGAGTCTTCATTTGCGTATTAAAAAGCATTATGAAAATGGATTGGCTGTTGCTAAGTTTTTACAAAATGACGACCGCATTTCGTGGGTACGTTTCCCGCATTTAGAGGGCGATAAGAACTACGAATTGGCGCAAAAGTATATGCCAAACGGCGGTTGTGGTGTTGTAAGCTTTGGTGTTAAGGGCGGAAGACCAGCCGCAGAAGCCTTTATGAAACAGCTTAAAATGGCTGCTATTGCAACCCATGTTGCAGATGCGCGCACCTGTTGCTTGCATCCTGCTAATGCTACTCACCGTCAAATGAGCGATGACGAGCTTTTGGCTGCAGGCATCACACCTGATTTAATCCGTTTTTCTTGCGGTATTGAGGAAAGTGAAGATATTATTGCAGACATTAAACAGGCGCTTGATAAAATATAATTAAAAGTAAATCCCTCCGTCAAAACCTAAAGGTTTTGCTACCTCCCTTTAGCCAAGGGAGGCATAAAATGAAAAAGGATATAAATATATGCCTATTAGAATACCAAACGATTTACCTGCGGTAAAAACTTTGAATGACGAAAATATCTTTGTTATGACCGAAACTAGGGCCATAACACAAGATATTCGTCCTTTAAAAATATTGCTTTTAAATCTTATGCCTAAAAAGATTGAAACTGAAACTCAACTGTCACGCCTTTTAGGCAACTCACCTTTACAGGTTGAACTTGAGCTTATACACACAAAGAGCCATCTTTCTAAAAATACTCCGCAAGAGCATATGTTGGCTTTTTATAAGACCTTTGATGATGTAAAGCACCTTACTTTTGATGGTATGATTATCACAGGTGCGCCCGTTGAACTTATGCCTTTTTGCGAGGTTGAATATTGGGAAGAGCTATGCGAAATTATGGAGTGGACCAAAACACACGTTCATAGTACTTTGCATATTTGTTGGGGTGCTCAGGCAGGTCTTTATTACCATTTTGGTATAGATAAAAAGGTATTGCCAAGCAAAATGTTTGGTGTTTTTCCACATACGGTTGATTATAAAAATTCTATTTTGTTCCGCGGTTTTGATGATGTATTTATGGTGCCTCATTCAAGGCACACAACCATTGATGATGAAAAGGTTAAAAAGTGCAAAAAGCTTAAAGTTTTAGCTTCTTCTAAAGAAGCGGGGATTTATGCACTGGCTACAAAAAATGGCAAACAAATTTTTATAACGGGTCATTCCGAATACGATGCCGAAACCTTGGCTAATGAGTATTTTAGGGATTTAAGTCAAAATAAACCTATTGACATACCAAAAAATTATTTTCCCGAAAATAATCCCGAAAAAAGCCCGGTTGTTACTTGGCGTTCACACGCTAATTTGCTTTATTCAAACTGGCTTAACTATTTTGTTTATCAAACAACACCTTATGATATTGAAAAGATTAAATAAAATTGGCGGTTAGCGTTTGGCTAACCGCTGTTTTTCTATTGACATAAGAAATAAAATATGTTATATTATGCTTGAAATCTGACATGAAGATTTCCGCAAAATTGCGGTTTTCCGGGTGAAAGATGCACAGATAAAAATTGTTTTTTTAATAGGTATATCTGACCGCATCTTTCTGATGCGGTCTATTGTTTTATATAAAGGAGAAAATACTATGGAAACACGAGTTGCAGTAATGGGTATTATTGTAGAAGAATTAGGCTCTGTAGAAGCGCTTAATGCGCTCTTGCACGAATACGGATGTTATATTATTGGACGAATGGGACTTCCTTACAGAGAGAAGAATATAAATATTGTTTCAATTGCTATAGATGCGCCGCAGGATACAATTGCTGCCCTTTCGGGAAAAATTGGAAAACTTGATGGAGTAAGCGTAAAAACCGCCTATTCGAATGTGATTACAAATGAAAAATAAGCTTTATTCGTTAATTGATAAATTGGGTGAGCAACATAGCCTTTCTTGTGGCGAATATGAGTCATTACTGAACGGCTACACACCTCGGCTTGCAGAATACGCGGCAAAGAAGGCAGTAGAACTGCGTCAAGCCGTTTACGGAAACACCGTATATATTCGCGGACTAATTGAGGTTAGTAATATATGTAAAAACGATTGTTTTTATTGCGGAATCCGTCATAGTAATAAAAACTGTTCAAGGTACCGCTTAGATGAAGAGGAGATTTTATCCTGTTGTGACGAGGGATACGCACTCGGCTTTCGCACCTTTGTTATGCAAGGTGGCGAAGACCCTTTCTTTACTGACGAATTGCTTTGCAGCTTGATTAGCAAAATCAAAAATAAATATCCCGATTGTGCGGTAACTTTGTCGCTGGGCGAACGCAGTTTTAATAGTTATAAAGCGCTTTTTGATGCGGGAGCAGACCGCTATCTGCTTCGGCACGAAACGGCAGACCCCGATTTATACCGCAAGCTTCATCCTGAGAATATGTCGCTTGAAAATAGAATAGAATGTCTTAAAAAGTTAAAAGAAATAGGCTATCAAACAGGATGTGGTTTTATGGTGGGAGCACCTTACCAAACCAATCACTCTTTGGCGATGGATTTAAAATTTGTCGAAGAGTTTCGCCCTGCAATGTGTGGAATAGGTCCCTTTATTCCGCATAATGCAACACCGTTTAGCGAATTCCCGGCGGGAACGCTTGAAACCACATTGTTTTTATTGTCACTTTTAAGACTTATTGACCCCACACTTTTGCTGCCTGCAACCACAGCTTTAGGTACTATTGATGCTAACGGCCGTGAAAAAGGTATTTTAGCAGGTGCAAATGTAGTTATGCCTAACCTGTCCCCCGTAGATGTTCGTAAAAAATACGAGTTATATAATAATAAAATTCATACAGGTGAAGAATCGGCTCAGGCTAAAGAGACGCTTAGTCGCCGTATGGAAGCCATAGGCTATAAGATTGTTACCGACCGTGGTGACCGAAAAACATACTAATTTTTATAAATGAAAGAAGGAAGAATAATGGCAATATATAATCCAAAATCCTTAAAAGCGGAGGAGTTTATAAATAATGAAGAAATTCTTGAAACTATCCGCTATGCAGAAGAAAATAAACACAATATCGCTTTAATTGATAGCTTACTCGAAAAGGCAAAACCTAAAATAACCGCAAGCGGTGTACATTGTGAAGGTCTTACCCATCGTGAAGCTTCGGTTTTGCTCGCTTGCGATATTCCCGAAAAGGTAGAAAAAATGTACCGTCTTGCCGAGGAAATTAAATTAGCATTTTATGGCAACCGTATTGTTATGTTTGCACCGTTGTACCTTTCAAACTATTGTGTAAATGGTTGTGTTTATTGCCCCTATCACTACAAGAATAAGCATATTGCCCGCAAAAAACTCACTCAGGAAGAAGTGCGTAATGAGGTAATTGCTTTACAGGATATGGGACACAAGCGCTTGGCTATAGAAGCGGGTGAAGACCCTGTAAATAACCCAATTGAGTATATTTTAGAAAGTATAAAAACCATTTACAGCATTCAACACAAAAATGGTGCAATCCGCCGAGTTAATGTGAATATTGCGGCTACTACCGTAGAAAATTACCGCAAACTAAAGGAAGCGGGAATAGGTACTTATATACTCTTTCAGGAAACCTATCATAAGGAAAGCTATTTGGAACTTCATCCAACAGGACCTAAGCACGATTATGATTATCACACCGAAGCAATGGACCGCGCTATGCAGGGCGGAATTGATGATGTTGGTTTGGGTGTTTTGTTCGGACTTGAAAGGTATCAATATGAATTCGCAGGCCTTTTAATGCACGCTGAGCATTTAGAAGCGGTACACGGGGTTGGTCCGCATACCATTAGCGTTCCGCGTATAAAACGGGCCGATGACATAGACCCTGAGGTTTTTGATAACGGAATCCCCGATGAAATTTTCGAAAAAATTATTGCGTGTATCCGTATTGCTGTTCCGTATACAGGTATGATTATTTCTACAAGAGAAAGCGAAGCTGTACGTGCGAGAGCTTTGCGACTTGGTATTTCTCAAATAAGCGGTGCTTCGCGTACGTCAGTTGGCGGATATACTAGTGAAGAACGTGTACACGATTCCGAGCAGTTTGAGGTTTCGGACCAAAGAACACTTGACGAAGTTGTAAATTGGCTTATGAAGCTCGGGTTTATTCCGTCTTTCTGTACCGCTTGCTACCGCGAAGGCAGAACGGGTGACCGATTTATGAGTCTTTGCAAAAATGGTCAAATTTTAAACTGTTGCCATCCAAATGCACTTATGACGCTTACCGAATACCTTGTAGACTACGCAAGCGAAGACACAAAAAAGGTAGGATTCGAGCTTATAGAAAAAGAGCTTAAAAAAATCCCTGCCGAAAAGGTGTGTAAAATTGCTACCGAAAATATCGAAAATATTAAAAATTCCAATCGTCGCGACTTCCGTTTTTAATAGGAATTTTAGGAGGAATTATTATGAGCCTTAACTCCACAGTTTCAGCTGAACGGGTACATATCGGCTTTTTCGGGCTTCGTAATGCAGGCAAATCAAGCTTGGTTAATGCCGTAACGGGGCAATCGTTATCGGTTGTATCCGATGTAAAGGGTACCACAACCGACCCTGTTAAAAAAGCAATGGAATTACTTCCTATGGGTCCTGTTGTTATTATAGATACCCCCGGTATAGACGATGAGGGTGAACTGGGAAAACAACGGGTTGCTAAAGCTTGGCAAATTCTTAATACAGTAAATATTGCAATATTGGTACTTGATGCACAAAAAGGGTTAAGCCAAGCTGACAGAGAATTGATTAACCTTTTCAAAAGTCGTAAATTGCCTTATATTATTGCTTACAATAAATCGGATTTGCTCACAAAAATTCCGAATGAATCCGAAAACGAGATTTATGTCAGCGCCGAGACGGGACTTGGTATTCACGCATTAAAAGAAAAAATTTCGGCTATGGCGAAGTTGGCAGAAAGTGACAGAAAAATTGTTTCGGATTTGGTGTCGCCAGAAGATACTGTGATACTCGTTACTCCGATTGACGCTTCCGCGCCTAAGGGTAGGCTTATTTTGCCGCAGCAACAAACTTTACGCGAACTTTTAGATATTGGCGCAGTTTCGCTTGTGGTACGCGAAACCGAGCTTGAAAATGCTCTCGCTTCACTTAAAACACCGCCCCGCCTTGTGATTACCGATTCACAGGTGTTCGGGATAGTAAGTAAAATTTTGCCTGAAACTATCCTGGTTACATCGTTCTCTATTCTTTTTGCGCGCTATAAAGGAAACCTTGCTACAGTTGTAGGTGGCGCTGCAAAGCTTGACCGCTTGCAAGATGGCGATAAAATTTTAATTTCTGAAGGCTGCACGCACCACCGTCAATGTAATGATATAGGAACAGTAAAGCTTCCCGGTTGGATTGATAACTATACAGGCAAAAAATTGTCTTATTCCTTTACTTCTGGTACACAGTTCCCTCAAGATTTATCACAGTACGCGCTGGTGGTTCATTGCGGAGGCTGTATGCTTAATGAAGTAGAAATGAAATTTCGATTACAGCGTTGTACCGAGCAGGGCATTGCGGTTACCAACTACGGTATTGCAATTGCGCAAATGCACGGTATTTTAAAACGCTCACTCGGTCCATTCCCCGATTTATTAAATATTTTGGGAAATTAAATCATATTAAAAACACCCGTTGTCCTTTTAAAAGGATAGCGGGTGTTTTGTGTTTTTTTAAAAATGCAAGTGAAATTTGTCGATAAGAAAAAAATTTTAAAAGTATCTTCGGCACATATAAAGGCAATAATGTTTATGTATTGCGAGGTGCCAATATGTATAATAAAGTTTCAATTTGCGGTGTGGACACTTCTAAACTTCCAATTTTAAAAGAAAACGAAAAAATGGAGCTTTTAAAAAAGAGTAGAGAAGGTAATAAATACGCCCGAGAAAGCCTTATAAACGGCAATTTAAGGCTAGTGCTTAGCGTTATAAAGCGATTTACAGGTAGGGGCGAAAACCTTGATGATTTGTTTCAAGTAGGGTGTATAGGGCTTATAAAATCAATCGATAATTTTGATATTAGCCAAAATGTTCGGTTTTCTACCTATGCGGTACCGATGATAATAGGTGAAATAAGGCGCTACCTTAGGGATAATAACCTGATAAGAGTAAGCCGTTCTATAAAGGATACCGCCTATCGTGCAATGCAGGTAAAAGAAAAGCTTATGCAAAACGGTGTAACCGAGCCTACTGTTTCAGAAATTGCAAAGGAACTCGAATTACCGATAGAAGATGTTGTAGTAGCGCTTGAAAGCATAGTTTCGCCAATGTCTATTTACGACCCGGTTTATTCCGATGGTGGAGATACTATATATGTGCTTGACCAATTAGGTGATAACAACGACGATAAAAATTGGTTACAGGAAATCGCCTTCCGTGATGCACTTGAAAATTTAAGCGAACGCGAAAAGCATATTCTTTCGCTTCGTTTTATGCGGGGTATGACTCAAATGGAGGTTTCCGAGGAAATAGGAATCTCGCAAGCGCAGGTTTCCCGCCTTGAAAAATGCGCTATTGATAAAATAAAATCATAATTTTCAAATAATGTGGAAAAGTATTACTAATAAAAAATATGGAGGATTTTTATGAAAAGAAAATTATTAAGCGGTGTTTTAGCTATAATTTGTATTATTTCTACCCTTTCGCTTGCAGGTTGTAGAAATAAAGCGGCGACAAACAAAAATCTAATTTACTTTTTAAACTTTAAGCCCGAATCAGCAAGCGTTTATGAAGAATTAGCAAAAAAATATGAAGGAGAAAAGGGTGTTAAAGTCAAGGTTGTAACGGCGGCAGCCAACACCTATGAGCAAACCTTAAAATCCGAGATTGCTAAAACCGAAGCGCCCACAATTTTTCAGGTGAATGGACCTATAGGTTATGAGGCGTGGAAGGATTACTGTCTTGATATTAGGGATAGCAAACTTTATTCGTATTTAAGCGATAAGTCTTTAGCTATAACCGACGGCGATGGTGTTTATGCTGTGCCTTATGTTGTAGAAGGCTACGGTATAATTTACAATAATGCTATTATGGATAAATATTTTGCGCTAAGTGCTCGTCAAAAAAAGGTTAATAAGGTAAGCGAAATTAAAAATTTTGAAACTTTAAAAATTGTAGTAGAGGATATGAGTAAGCATAAGAAAGAGTTAGGTATAGATGGTGTTTTCGCATCCACTTCTCTTTCGAGTGGTGAAGATTGGCGCTGGCAGACACATCTTTTGAATGTGCCGCTTTACTATGAATATAAAAATAGTGATAAAAATCCTGTTTTAGAGCTTTTAGATGCAAAGGAAATTGAATTTAAATATGAAAGTAACTTTAAAAATATATTTGACCTTTATACAAACAATTCTTTAACCGACAAAAAGCTTTTAGGCTCTAAATCTGTTGCGGATTCTATGGCGGAATTTGCTTTGGGCAAGGCGGCTATGGTACAAAACGGAAACTGGGCGTGGTCGCAAATTTCAGATGTTAAAGGTAATACTGTAAAGGCAGACAATATTAAGATGATGCCTATTTATACAGGTATTGAGGGCGAAGAAAATAGCGGTATTGCAATAGGAACCGAAAATTATTTTGCTATAAATAAAAATGTAAGCGAAGAAAAACGAAAGGCTTCATTAGAGTTTCTTGATTGGCTGTTTTCAAGTGAAACAGGTAAAAAATATGTTACTGAAAAGTTAGGTTTTATAACACCATTTAATACTTTTAAGGATAGCGAACAGCCAAGCGACCCCTTAGCACGTGAAATTTTGCGTTATTTAGAAGATGATAATAAAGAGATAACGCCTTGGATTTTTACTGCTTTTCCAAGTGAAAATTTTAAAAAGGAAACAGGAAATGCACTACTCGATTATGTTCAGGGTGCTAAAACTTATGAGCAAGTGCGCGATATAGTTAAAAATAAATGGAAGAGTGAACGGAAATAAATGAAAACGGTTAAACGGTATTTCCCAATATTTGTTATGCCGACACTTATTGCCTTTATTATTGCTTTTGCGGTACCGTTTGTCTTGGGTCTTTTTCTTTCTTTTTGCGATTTTAGAACTGTTAGTGATGCTCAGTTTATAGGTTTTAATAATTATATAAGAATTTTTATTGAAGATGACACATTTCTTAATTCTTTATGGTTTACTGTAAAGTATGCAGTGGTTTCGGTAGTAACAATAAATGTTTTTGCCTTCTTACTTGCTTTAATTCTTAGCGGAAACATTTTCGGCACAAAGTTTTTTAGAACGGTATTTTTTATGCCTAACCTTATTGGTGGTATTGTGCTTGGATATATCTGGCAACTGATTATTAATGGTGTTCTTTACAAATATGGTGCGGCCATAACCACCGATGCGCGCTATGGATTTTGGGGACTTGTGGTTCTTATGAATTGGCAAATGATAGGTTATATGATGATAATCTATATAGCGGGTCTTAGTAATATTTCAACCGATATTTTAGAAGCGGCGCGTGTTGACGGTGCGGGATATTTTACTACGCTTTTTAAGGTTACAATTCCCTCGGTAATGCCCTCAATTACCATTTGTCTGTTTTTAACTATAACAAATTCCTTTAAGCTTTTTGATCAAAATTTAGCCTTAACGGCAGGTGCTCCAGCAGGTAAAACCAGAATGTTAGCATTAGATATTTATGAAACCTTTTACGGGAGGGTAGGAAATGAGGGTTTAGGACAGGCAAAATCGGTCATTTTCTTTTTGATTGTGGCGGTGGTGTCGCTTACTCAGTTGATACTCACCCGTAGAAAAGAGGTTGAAAATTAGTGCGAAAAAGTTATAAAAGCATTTTAGCGTTTTTACTTCTTTTATGCGTGGCGGCGCTATTTGTAGCACCGGTGGTTGTAGTGGTTATAAACTCCTTCAAAGCACGCTTTTCAATCGCTACTGAGCCGTTTGTGCTGCCAACAAATGAAACCTTTGTAGGTTTTGAAAATTATTTAAACGGTATTAATACAACTTCGTTTATAACCGCGTTTTTCTGGTCGCTTTTTATAACCGTTTTTTCGGTTTTGGCAATCGTAATTTTTACTTCCATGACAGCGTGGTATATAGTCAGGGTAAAATCAATTTTTACAAGTATTTTATATTATGCATTGGTGTTTTCTATGATTGTGCCATTTCAAATGGTTATGTTTACAATGTCAAAAACGGCAAATGTTTTAGGGCTTGATAACCCTGTGGGTATAATTTTAATATATTTGGGTTTTGGCGCAGGGCTTGCAACCTTTATGTTTGTAGGGTTTATAAAATCGGTGCCCTTTGGGGTAGAAGAAGCGGCTACAATAGACGGTTGTAACCCGCTTCAAACCTTTTTTTTGATAGTTTTACCAATACTAAAGCCTACAACAATAACAGTGGCTATTTTAAACGCTATGTGGATTTGGAACGACTACCTTTTGCCCTACCTTGTAATAGGTAACGATTATAAAACTATTCCTATTGCTATTCAGTATTTAAAGGGTGGCTATGGTTCTATTGATATGGGCGCTATGATGGCAATGCTTGTGCTTTCAATTATTCCGGTAGTAGTATTTTATCTTTTTGGGCAAAAGTATATTATAAAAGGTGTTGCCGCAGGCGCGGTAAAAGGATAGAAAAAAGCTCCCCAAGAGGCGCACTTCCTTACGAAGTGCGCCTCTTGGGCTGTCTTTAACTAAAGCAAGAATTTTCTTCTATTTCTGTACATTAGGATTGTTCGTTCTATCGAGAAGATAATCAATGCTTACACTATAGTAATCTGCTAATTTCAACAAAATGTCAGCAGTTAATGAAATAACCCCTGTTTCGTATTGCGAGTATGTGTTTTGTGAAACATTTAAATATTTTGCGATTTCTTTTTGTTTTATATCTCTATCTTCTCGAATTCCCCTTAAGTTCTTGAATTGCATAATAATCACCTCATAATTATTATGCGATATCTGTAATAAAGATATTGACTTTTATCTGTAATACAGATATAATATATTTGTCGCTTAAATTCGACAAATATTTTTTGGAGGGGTTTATATGCAACCTATACAGTACATGACGTCTTTATTAACTTTTTACCTAAAAGGAGAAATTCGTCAGGAACAAAATTTTGTAAATTTAAAAAAACCAAACACGATTTTAAGTTTAATTCCTTTGGGGGCTAAAAAAGATTCAATACCTGTTTCACAATTGTCCTCTGTTGAATCGAATTTTAAACTTCACTTTGGCTCTTTACTTCTTGGTGCAATTATTGCTATTGCGGGTTTGTGTATGGTATCCGGAAGCTTTATAGTTGCATTGATTCTTATGTTGATCGGTGCGAACAAAGCAATAACCGCTTTTGAAACTATTCTTACTATAAAGACAACGGCCGGAGATGTGAAAAATATTTCTTTCTTGATTTTCGAAAAAGGAAAGGCAGAATTAGCCGAAACTCAAATCAGACAAATCGTTTCTGATAGATTGGACGATACCAACAATCGAGTTCAAACGGATAGAATTGTAGATGCAATAAATAACAAGTAAAATCGTTTAGTACCTATTTGCTGAGATAGGTATTGTTTTAAAGTATGTAACCCACTATGACACTTTCAAACTGAAAGTGTCATTTTTTATGTAAAAGCACTTTGGGAGACACTTCTTTACGAAGTGTCTCCCAAAAGGAAGCTTTTTAGTGAATAGCGAAGGGATAAGTGTGCCTTCGGCACGACAATAAAAAGTTTATTTATGGTAAGTTGAGCCTTCATTAATTTTAAATGCGCGGTAAATTTGTTCTAAAAGCATTATGCGGAATAACTGATGCGGAAAGGTCATTTTAGAAAATGAAAGCTTAAAATTGGATAAAGCCTTAATTTTATCTGATATTCCGTAAGAGCTACCTATTACAAAGGTAAGGCTTTTACCACTGCTTTGCAACGCGCCAATATTCTTTGCAAACTGCTCGCTTGAAAGATCCTTGCCTTCTATACAAAGGGTGTAAAGCTCGCAGTTTTGGGGGATTTTTTTAAGTATCATATCGGCTTCTTTTGAAAGCGCCTGTTCAATTTCGGATGACGAAGGCTTTTCGGGCAGTCTTACAGGCTCTAATTCTATAATATTTAAAGAGCAGTAGCGCGAGAGTCGTTTTTGATATTCGTCTGCTGCATCTTTTAAATATTTTTCCTTTAATTTTGCAAGGCAAATTAGTGTTACTTTAATCATATTATGCTCACCCCGTTATTATTAGGTGTTGCAACTGTGAGTAAATAATCCTTGTCTATTTTAGCACCTAAATCCATAAGCGAAGCGGTAGCACAGCTTTTTGCAAGCAAGGGTGTATTGTTATGCTGACTCAAGTGGCCTAAAATAAACCGCTTTGTACCACTCTCTAAAAGTGTTTTTAATTCGGTAGCGCAAATATTGTTTGAAAGGTGACCTTTATCAGACAAAATACGCACCTTTAACTGCGGGGGATATGGGCCTTTTTTTAGCATTTCTATATCGTGGTTGGATTCTAAAAGAACAAGGTCGCTGCCATTTAAAGCCACCCGCACAGTGTCGGTCATTATACCTAAATCGGTACAAATAGCAACCTTTTTATTATCGGGTAGTATCAAGGTGTAGCCACTTGAGCCGTCACAGTCGTGACTGGTGGCAAAACGGTTAATTTCGATATCGCAAATATTTATGGGCTTATCGTCGGCTACAATTATTTTAGTTGTTGCAGGGATACATTCTTTTTTTACAAGCTCATTCAGGGTATCGTTTGAAGCAATAAGCCTTGCATTTGTAGATTTTAAAAAGGTTTTAAGGCCTTTTATGTGGTCTATATGCTCATGTGTTACGGCAACCGCTAAAATTTCATTAGGTGCGGTGTCTAAGGCTAAAAGCTTTTCCTTAATACCTTTAAAGGAAGCGCCCGCATCTATGAGTATTCCACCGTTTTTGGTGCCTATATATGTACTGTTACCGCTTGAACTGCTGTAAAGTGGACAAATTTTTGACATTTATAATTTCCTTTTCTATAAAAAACAGGTCAACTGTGTTGGCCTGTTAATTTATGCTTTTTAGTTTTACATAACGCGTTTAATATTGGCGCCTAAAGCAGAGAATTTTTCTACAACATCCTCATAACCGCGGTCTATACGCTCAATTTCAATAACCTCGGTTTCGCCTACAGTGGCAAGACCGGCAATAAGCATAGCCGCGCCTGCGCGTAAATCAACCGCTTTTAATAAAGCGGGCTTCAAGGCTTTAACGCCATTTATAATAGCTCTTTTGCCGTCAACCAAAATATTAGCGCCCATAAGAGCTAACTGTTCAACATACCTGAAGCGATTATCCCAAACGCCTTCGGTAACAATGCTTTCGCCGTCGGCCAAACTTAAAATGGTTGCGATTTGGGGTTGCATATCGGTAGGGAAGCCTGGGTGTGGCATAGTTTTAACATTGCACTTTTTGGGGCGGTTATTACATACAACACGTACCGCTTCGTCATATTCATAAATCTCGGCACCGCATTCGCGAAGCTTTGCAATAATTGATTCAAGGTGCTTAGGTGTTACATTGTCAATAACTACGTCACCTTTGGTGGCTACCGCTGCCGCCATATATGTGCCGGCTTCTATTTGATCGGGTATAATGCTATAAGTTGTGCCGTTTAATGTTTCAACACCGCGTATTTTAATAATATTAGTACCCGCACCCATAATATTAGCACCCATAGAGTTTAAAAAGTTTGCAAGGTCAACAATATGGGGCTCTCTTGCGGCGTTTTCTATAATGGTAAGACCTTTTGCCTTTACTGCAGCAAGCATAATGTTAATAGTAGCGCCTACAGAAACCACATCAAGGTAAATGGATGCACCGTTAAGCTCTTTAGCATTGGCTTCCACAAGACCGTTTTCAAGGGTGATTTTAGCGCCTAAAGCTTCAAAGCCCTTAATATGTTGGTCAATAGGACGAACACCAAAATCGCATCCACCGGGTGGGGCTACTCTCGCCTTGTTCATTCTGCCAAGTAAAGCACCTAAAAAATAGCTTGAAGCACGCATACCCTCTGCCATTTCTTTTGTAACTACAAAAGAATTAATATTTTCAGGGTCAATTTCTACAGTAGATTTATCTAAATTCTTTATATTAGCACCTAATTTTTCCATAGCAAAAAGAATACTCTTCACATCGGAAATATTAGGGATATTTTCAATTATGCAAGGACTGTCTGCAAGCATGACTGCGGGAAGAATTGCAACGGCGGCATTTTTGGCACCACTTATACGAACTGTGCCTTTTAAAGGTGTTCCGCCACAAATGACAAACTTTTCCAAAATAGTCCCTCCAGTCGCAAATTAGTCTTTGTTTATAATTGAAAAGTGGCTTATCGAAGCGCACAAAAAGCGTTTCGACTAACAACAATCATTATTATACCCTAATTGGATATATCTATAATATAGTTATTATATACTATTACACAGTAGATTGTCAATTGTATTTACACAAAAAAGAAAATCACTGTAGAAAATTTGAAATCCACAGTGATTTAGTTTGTTGAGCTTGTTAATTTATTTTTCCGTAAAGTGGAATATCGGTATCTTTTTTCGGCTCTCTTGCAGGAGAAGAGGAAACAGTATTGTTGTTGCGATTGCCACGCGCACGGCGGTTGTCGTTACCACGTCTTGTTTGGTGCAAGGGCTTGAGTTCAGCGCCTTCAGGACCAATCACAACACGTCTGTCACTACCTTCACCAAAGGAAGCGGAAGTAACACCATCGTGTGCTTGAACTGCGGTGTGAATAATGCGGCGTTCATAAGGGTTCATAGGCTCTAATGTACGGCATTTACCGGTAGCCTTTACGCGTTCACATATACGGTCAGCAAGGGTTACAAGGGTTTTTTCTCTTCTTTGACGATAATCACCGATGTTAAGAGATACCTTATAATATCCGCCACAGTTGTTAGCGGCAAGACCCGCTAAATACTGTAAAGCGTCAAGTGTTTCGCCGCGGTGACCGATAATAGCACCAAGACCGTTACCGCTAAGCTCAATTAAAGCGTAGTTGTCTTTTTCGGCAACCTTTACCTTTAAGTCGGTACAACCTAAGTCTTCTAAAATAGGTTTTAAGTATTTTACTGCATTTAACGCTTTAGAGCCTTCGGGTAAATCTTCTTCATTTACAAATTTAGTATCAGTATTTTCTACCGTTTTTTGAGAAACGGTTTCTTCTTTTTTTGTGGCCTTCTTAGGCTTTTGGGTTTCTTTTTTATCATTCTGGCGAGGTTTCTTTTTGACAATGTCGGGTAATTCAATAAAAGCCTTGACCTCGGCCTTGCTACCGCCGAAAAGGCCTAAAACCTTTTTCTTTGGAGTGGCTAAAACATCAAACTGTATATCGTCTTCAGCTTTTGCATTTAGTTTTAAAACGGCATCTTCTTTGGCTTGCTCAATTGTTTCACCATAGCCGATAGCTTCTTTAATCAAGAAAATATCCTCCTTATTTATTGGTGTTAGAAAATTTTTCAATCTGTCCTATTTCAAAATCACATTGCTTTGAGAGCTCCTTTACGCGCTCTTTAGCAAGCATTTTTTGCGGACCGTAAAAATGTTGTACTGCAATTTGTATAAATCCGCCGATAAGCGAAGAACAAGCCCAATAGAAAGTGACACCACCCGGTAAAGAGAAACCGATAAATAGTGAGATAAGAGGCATTGTAACCATCATACCTGTCATATTAGGTGCATCGGGGTTGGTCTTCTTTTGAAGCTTCATAGAGAAAAGACTTGAAAGCATCTGGCTTGCAAATGCTAAAAGTGGCATAATCCAAGTTTTGTCCCAATTGTTGAAAATATCAAGCGAAAATTCGGGGGTAACAGTAAGGTTAATGTTAAAGAAATCGAAGCTTATATTTTTAGCAGCTTCTAAAATTTCGGGAGATAATATTTCACCCGATATAACCGCGCCGATAATCTGTAATTCGCTTCTGCCTTGTACAAGCTTTACACCTGTAGCTGCCAAAGCTTTAGAAGCAGAATCAATAACCTGTGCATCTATGCTCATTAAATAAGTTAAGGGGCTTAAGATAAGATAGTAAATGCTCATCATAATTACAAGACGGAATATCATAGGAAGGCATCCGCCTGACATTGAAACATTTTCTTCCTGGTAAAGCTGACTCATAGCTTGTGAATACTTTTGCTTGTCATCGCCGTATTTTTTCTTTAATTCGTCAAGCTTGGGCTTGATACGAAGTTGCTGTACAGCAGATTTTTGGCTTTTAATGGTAAGCGGAATAAAGGCGAGATTTATAAGCAGGGTAAAAACAAATACCGCTGCTGCAAAATTACCGCCGAATATACCTGAAATAAATCTTAACACCCAACCAAGCGGGATGTTAATAAGACTAAATAGTTGATTCATTTATACACCCATCCATTCGTTGTTAAATGGTAATTTTCAAATTAACGTTTCTTTTCGGGTACGGGGTCGTATCCGCCCTTACAAAAGGGGTTGCAACGCAAAATTCTCCAAATACTGAGCATCGAGCCTTTAAAAGCGCCGTGCACCGTGATTGCTTCAATCGCGTATTCCGAACATGACGGAATAAAACGGCAAGTAGGTATTATTTTTAATGGAGAAAGTATGCGCCTATAAAATTCGACAAATTTAATTAGTAGTTTTTTCATTCTCTAAACAATCTATTGCACCGATGGAATATAGAATTTTTGAAAGATGAGAAGAAACAACGGTGCTTTTTACTTCTAAAGTACGCGTTCTTGCGACAATAACAAAATCATAAGCTGAGTTTATTTTTGGATAAACGGTACTGAATGCTGCCGTTATAATACGCTTTGCACGATTGCGCTTAACGGCGTTGCCGATTTTTTTGCTTACAGTAATGCCAAGCCTTGAATATTTTTTGCGGTTAGGATTTAAGTAAACCACAAAATACGGGCAAACATAGGATTTGCCTTTATTGTATACTCGGCGAAAATCATAGTTTTCCTTCAGCTTTATTATTTTCATAATTTCATAATAAAAGGAAAAGCCACGTGTAAGTGGCTTTTAATATGATAATTTCTTTCTTCCTTTTGCTCTGCGGCGTGCAAGTACTTTGCGGCCGTTAGCAGTAGCCATTCTCTTTAAGAAACCGTGCTCTTTCTTACGGTGAAGCTTTTTCGGTTGATATGTTCTTTTCAACTTTGTACCCTCCTTAATGTATTGACTTACGGTTATTTTAAATAAGGGAAATTTTCACCCATAACCTTTCAATTCTAGATTATAACTCAAAACCCACCTGTATGTCAATAAAAATTTTAAAAAGACGAAAAATATTAAATAAAAAAATGCTTGCATTTTGTTTTCAAATGTGATATTATTATTTGGCTAATGTGATAGAAAGGAGTGACAACGATGAAACAAGGACTTCATCCTGAGTATGAAAAGGTAACAATTAAGTGCGCTTGTGGTGCTGAGTTCGAAACTCGTTCCACTAAAAAGGATATCCGTTTGGATATTTGCTCTAAATGTCATCCGTTCTTTACAGGTAAGCAAAAGTTGGTTGATACCGGCGGACGTGTTGATAGATTCAACAAGCGTTTCAACATTTCAAAATAATGCCTCAAAAATCTACCCAGCTTCCGTGTGAAGTTGGGTTGTTTTTTCATAATTTCAAGGTTAAAGGGTGGTTTTTTGAATACATATTTAACTGTATTGGCTGAAACAAGAACTGAATATGTAGAAAAGCGTTCGCGGTTTATTGCAACACTTCGCCATTGTGAAACCGAAGCCGAGGCTTCTGCCTTTTTGGAAGAAATGCGCTCAAAATATTGGGATGCGGCACATAACTGCTACGCTTACTCAGTAAGTGAAGGTAAGCTTTGCCGTTTTTCAGATGATGGTGAGCCGCACGGTACGGCGGGCAAGCCTATGCTTGATGTAATAGAAGGCTCTGCTATTAAGAATATTGCCGTAGTGGTAACCCGTTATTTTGGCGGAGTACTATTGGGTACGGGCGGTCTTGTGCGCGCCTATTCTAAATCTGTGCAGGATGTATTAGCAAAAGCTGAAGTTTACAAAATGGTGCCAAGCGCGGTTTTAAAGATAGTGTGCGACTATCCTAACCACCAAAAATTAGTTAATTTACTGTCTGCTTGCGGATGCGAAATAAGTGATACTGTTTTTGCAGAGAATATAACGGTAGAGTTTTCACTACCTGAACGGGAAGTGGATTCTTTTGGAAAAAAGTTAACCGAAGCCTTTAGCGCAAGACTTGATTTTGAAATAAAGCTAAAAAAATTGATGCCTTTTAAAGAAAATTAAAGGATTTCGCGATTTTTTTACTAATATATATATTGAAAGGGGTAGATTTTATGGAAAATATAAGGCAAATAACCGAGCAAAACGAAAAACTTATACTGTCGCCTAATGCTACCCTTTGTGTAAATTCTAAAGGGAGAGCCAAGTTTGAAGAAAAATGTAATCTCCGTACCGATTTTCAGCGCGACCGTGACCGTATAATACATTGTAAGGCGTTCCGTCGTTTAAAGCACAAAACACAGGTTTTCTTATCTCCCGAACTCGACCATTACAGAACCCGCCTTACTCACACCTTAGAGGTTTCCCAAATAGCGAGAACACTCGCGCGTGCGTTAAGGCTTAATGAAGATTTAACCGAGGCTATTGCCTTAGGTCACGACTTAGGCCATACACCCTTTGGTCACGCGGGGGAAAGGGCATTAAATGAGCTTTTGCCTTTTGAGTTCACCCACTATGACCAAAGTGTTCGTGTTTGCGAAAAGTTAGAAAAGGACGGTAAAGGGCTTAACCTTACATACGAGGTGCTAAACGGTATTCAGCGCCATACTAAAGGTGCTTTTGCTGATACGCTTGAAGGCAGAATTGTCCGCTATGCAGACAGAATTGCATACATAAACCATGATATTGCCGATGCTATTCGCGCAGGGGTGATTTCGCCGTCGCAAATACCCGAAGAAATTACCCAAAAATTAGGTGATGATAAAAGCGCTCGAATAAGCAGTTTGGTGAACGCTATTGTAAAAAATAGTACAGACGATATAAAAATGGATGAGGGTACCGAAAAATATTACGATATGCTACACGAATTTTTATTTGATGCGGTTTATAGAAATCCCATAGCAAAAGCTGAAGAGGTAAAGGTTTTCGGCATTATAGAAGGCATTTTTAATGCTCTATATAAAAATCCCGAAAAAATGGGTAAAGAGTTTTTGACTTATCTTGAAAAAGACTCAAAGGAAAGGGTTATTGCAGATTATATTGCTGGCATGACCGACCATTATGCAATAACCGTTTATTCGGATATTTATATTCCTCGGTCTTGGCAGATTTAAAAAGATTTTAAAAAACTTAGGAGGTGGAACTATGGCAATACCACATGAGGTTATTGAAGAAATCAAGTATAAAAATGATATTGAAACTACCATTTCGCAGTATGTAAATTTAAAGCGCAGGGGTAAAAACCTTGTAGGTTTGTGCCCGTTCCACAGCGAAAAAACCCCTTCTTTTACAATTTATCCTGAAAACGGCTCGTTTTATTGCTTTGGTTGCGGTGTCGGCGGTGATGTTATTACCTTTACGGGACTTATTGAAAATTTGGATTATATTGAATCGGTTAAGCTTTTGGCAGAAAAAAGTGGTATTACACTCCCGCAAGACGGTTATGACGATTCTATGCAAAGGCTTAGAAACCGTATTTATGATATTAACCGCGAGAGTGCAAAGTTTTTCCACAACTATTTAATGAGCGAAGACGGAAAATGGGCTTTGCAGTATCTGACAGGCAGAGGGCTTACCCTTAAAACCATTAAGCAATTTGGCTTAGGTGCTGCACCTGACAGTTGGGATGCCCTTATAAAGCATTTAAAGGAAAAGGGCTTTACAATAAACGAAATGATTACCGCAAATGTTATAGGTAAAAGTCAAAGAGGAACTTATTATGACCGCTTTAGAAAACGCGTAATGTTTCCTATAATAAATATACGCGGTAATGTAGTTGGCTTTAGCGGACGAGCGATGCCGGGGGACGATAAAGCGGGCGGTAAGTATGTAAATACATCGGATACCCCGGTTTATAAAAAAAGCGAAAATTTATTCGGTATTAACTATGCTAAAAATAACTGTAGTGAGCAGATAATTTTGGTAGAAGGTAATATGGATGTAATCTCACTTCACCAAGCAGGCTTTACCAATGCGGTAGCGCCTTTGGGAACCGCCTTTACACCCGAACAGGTAAACCTTATAGCGCGCTATACAAAGGAAATAGTTTTAATGCTTGATTCGGATGCGGCAGGTCAGAAAGCAATAGCCCGCGCAACACAGCTTTTAGAAAAATCAGGGCTTAATATAAGGGTTGTAGTAATACCCAATGGTAAGGATCCTGACGAGTTTATTAAAAATAACGGTCCTGACCGTTTTAGAGCGTTACTGACAGGCGCTGTAAGTGATATTGAGTATAAATTGCTTATGGCGGCTGACGGGCTTTTACTTGACACTGACGACGGTAGGCTTAAATACCTTAATAAAGCGGCGCAGATACTCTCAACCGCGAGCGATTCTATGACAAGGGATATATATATAGGTCGTCTTTGTGAAAAATACGGGGTATCCCGTACGGCGCTTACCGAAAAGGTTAACGAATACCGCCGCCAAAACAAAAGCAAAGCCGAAAAAAAGGAAATAAACGATATTATGCGTCCTAAATATACAAAGGACGAAATAAATCCCGAAAGGCGACTGTCGGTTAAAGGTGTCGCTGCCGAAGAAATGGTTTTAGCGGTACTGCTTCAGCATCCTGATTTTATAGCAAAAGCTAAAGATGCTTTACCGATTGATAATATGATTACCGATTTAAACCGTCGCGCGTATAAGTGTTTAATCGAGTCTTATGAAAACGGAAAAACGGTAGATATATCGGTTTTTGCGCAAAAATTTTCTGTGGGTGAAGTTGGGTATTTAGTAACACTTCAAAACAGCGATAAAGCAGGAAATAATGCAAAAACCGTATTAAATGACTGCATAAAGGTAATATTAGAAGAGTATAAACAATTAAATTCTTCTAAACCCAAAGACCAAACGGTTGAAAATTGGGCTTCTCAGTTACAAGAAATAATAAAAAACAAACAAAAAGGGAATGGTAAAAATGGCTGATACAAAAATTAACGACAACAAAGAAAAAGAATTTGAAAATCAAGAGTTTGAGTTAAACACAGGCATTGACGATATTGAAAATGCACCCGACGATTTGGATGAGCTTGCTTCCGAACCGCCTACATTTGATATTGACTATGATGAAGAGCCTACCGAGGAAGATTTAAAAGAGGTTGATGTTGAGCAGATTGACGATGCCGCACTTGAGAATATGTCGCTTGACGACCCTGTTAAAGTATATCTTCGCGAAATTGGCCGAGTTCCGCTTTTGTCAAGTGATGAAGAAATAGAGCTTGCCATTAAAATTGCCGAAGGTAATGAGTATGCTAAGCAACGCCTTACCGAAGCAAATTTGCGTCTTGTTGTAAGTATTGCTAAAAAATATGTTGGTAGAGGTATGTACTTCTTAGACCTTATTCAAGAGGGTAATGTAGGTCTTATTAAGGCGGTTGATAAGTTTGATTATACTAAGGGCTTTAAATTTTCAACCTACGCTACTTGGTGGATAAGACAAGCTATAACCCGTGCTATTGCCGACCAAGCCCGTACTATACGTATCCCTGTTCATATGGTAGAAACCATTAACCGTTTAAAGAAAATTCAAAGTCAGCTTTTGCATGAAAACGGCTTTGAGCCTTCGGAAGAGCTTATTGCCGAAAAAATGGAATTGCCGGTTGAGCGTGTCAGAGAAATTATGCGTGTCGCTCAGGAACCCGTTTCTATGGAAACTCCTATAGGTCCTGAGGAGGATTCTCGCTTAATGGACTTTATTCGCGATGAGGATGCTTTAGCACCCGATGAAGCGGCTTTAAAAACCATTACTAATGAGGATATTGACAGCGTTTTAAAAACCCTTTCTCCGCGTGAAGAAGCGGTTATTCGCTTGCGCTTCGGCTTAAAGGACGGCAGATGCCATACTTTAGAAGAAGTTGGTATGGAGTTTGATGTTACAAGAGAACGTATAAGACAGATTGAAGCTAAGGCGCTTCGCAAGCTTCGTCATCCTGTTCGCAGTAACAAATTTAAAGACAGATAGGAATATTTATAATGAAGTTCACATATAAAACTAAAGGAGTATGCTCAAGGAGTATTGATTTAGAGGTAGAAAACGGCATTGTAACAGATGTTAAGTTTAACGGCGGTTGCAATGGCAATACTCAGGGAATATCTTCTCTTGTTAAGGGTATGAAGGTAGAAGATGTTATAGAAAAACTGCAGGGTATAAAGTGCGGTTTTAAAGATACTTCTTGTCCTGCACAGCTTGCCCAAGCGCTTAAAACATTATAAATTGACGAAATGTTTTGAAAGGTGGTGTGAGTAAATTGGTTTTTAATGATAACGATATTAAGATTGCATCTGACAAGCCTTCACTTGATATTAAGCGAAATAAAGGAATTGATTCTCAAGATGCTTTCACACAAAGTGAAGGCTATAAGAAGGCTCGTAATTGGGGTGTGGCAGTAGCGCGTGAGTTTATAAACGATGCTAACAAAAACCCCTTAAATGAAGAAAGCGATTATGATATGACGGTACAAAGAAGACTTTTATTGTCTTTTACGGCTACTGTGGGCTTTGCTGAGTATGCCGAAAATGATGACCTTGATGGCGCCGCACAAAAAAGCTTTTTAGATACGCTAAAGGCAGAAGATGTAAGTCTTTATGAAACCGCACAGGATACCGGCGCTTTTTCGTTTTATTATTTAGCATTCCGTCGCGGTGGTGATACCGTTAGAAGAATAGGACAAACCTTTGCTATGCTTTGCTCGCACGACGGTGACCCCATTTATCAGGAATTAGGCGAAGCGCTTTACTGTTGGTTTTTATCGGTAGTAAAACAGGCTTTGTAATTTTAACATAATTAACATAAACCGCCCGTTTACTTCATATTTTGAAGTGAAAGGACGGTTTTATTTTATGCCAACAATATATTTAAGCCCCTCTACGCAGGAATTTAACCCCTATAGCGGCGGTGGAAACGAAGAATTATATATGAACATTATCGCCGATGAAATGGAGCCTTACTTGGCGGCAAGCGGAATACAGTTTGTGAGAAATACTCCACAGATGACTGCCGCTTCGTCTATAGCCGCTTCTAATAGCGGTAATTTTGATTTGCATTTAGCATTACATTCTAATGCTACCGCTTCGGGTAACGGTACTGTAAGGGGAAGTGAAGTTTATTATTATCCGTCAAGTGTCAGCGGTAAACGCTTTGCCGATATCGTAGCTAAAAATTTAAGGCTTATATACCCTTTGCCAGATAGGGTGAGAACGGTGCCTACAACATCTTTGGGTGAAGTTGCGCGCACTAAAGCACCTGGGGTGTTAATAGAGTTTGCCTACCACGATAACCCAGAAGATGCGCAGTGGATAAGGGATAATACTGAGCTTATTGCCGCAAATGTTGTGCTATCATTAACCGAATATTTTGGTATACCCTTTAATACACCGCAACCAATAACTATAGCAAATGTTGCTACAAACGGCGGAAACCTTAATGTAAGAACACGCCCTTCTACAGATGCGTTTATTGTAGGGCGTATTCCTAACGGAAGCGAAGTGGCGGTTTATGCGCGTGTTCCCGACTGGGCACTCGTGGAATATAACGGTATTGTAGGATATGCAAGGGACAGTTTTATAAATTTCAATTGACACTTTAACACAAATATAGTAACATAAATAATGATGTTTATTATTCTGGGAAGTATAATATTATGAACAAATATAAAACTTTAGTTTCAAATACAGCGCTTATAAGCCTTGGCACCTTCGGTTCAAAACTGTTGGTGTTTTTAATGGTGCGCTTTTATACGGGATATCTTACTACCGCGCAGTACGGTACTGCCGACCTTATACAGCAAACCGCTAACCTTTTACTGCCGATTATTTCAATAGGAATAACCGATGGCGTTTTTCGTTTTGCTATTGATAGTAAGATAGATACAAAAAGTGTTTTTTCAAGCGGTTTTTACACTATAACTCTTGGCGGGCTTGCATTCTTGATTATTGCTCCCCTTTTAATGCTTACTCACCAGTTTGACGGATATATCTGGCTTATTGTACTTTATACAATGGCATCCTGTTACCATTCGCTTGCTTCAAAGTATATTCGCGCAAGGGGCAGTACCGCTTTTTTTGCAATTCAGGGCATTGTTAATACTTCGCTTGTAATTGTGCTTAATATACTGTTTTTGGCAGTATTTAGCTTTGGTATTACTGGTTATGTACTGTCGGTTGCTATTGCCGATGCATTTTCAACCTTGCTTATAGTAGTGCGTGATAAGCTTTGGCGCGAGTTAACCTTCAAGGTGGATAAAACTATATTAAAGGACCTTTTAAGATATAGTATACCGATGATTCCTGCCACTATTTTTTGGTGGGTAACAAGCGTTTCGAACCGTTATTTTGTAAGTGGATTTTTCGGCGCTGAAGCTAACGGTATTTATGCTGCGGCATATAAATTACCTACCCTTTTAACACTAATTTCTACTGTATTTATGCAAGCGTGGCAGTTTTCGGCGGTTAGTGAATCTGAGAATGATAAACAAGGGCATATTAACTTTTTTTCTAAGGTTTGGGGCTCTTTCCAAAGCATAATGTTCCTTGTGGGCGGCGTGGTTACAGCACTTAGCATACCACTTATTAATATACTTACCGCAAAGGCGTATTATTCGGCGGCGCTTTATATTCCAATGCTTACCGCAGCTATGGTTTTTAGTGCTTTTGCTAACTTTATGGGTTCTGTTTATGTGGTTGAAAAGCGCAGTAAAAACTCATTTATAACCACAATGTTTGGCGCGGTTATAAATGTAGTGCTTAATTTGTGGCTTATAAAGACTTCACTTGGCGTTCAGGGTGCGGCTATTGCAACCTTTGTAAGTTATTTGATTATTTTTGTTATAAGAGCAATTGATTCATCTCGTTATATTCCCTTTAATTTATACTGGGGTAATGTGATTTTAAATACGGGCATTATTCTTGTGCAGTCTGTATTTATGATATGTGGCTTACCCTTTAATGCATTGGTACAAGTGCTTGGCGTTTCGGCTTTGGCTATTGTAAACTTTAAGTTTATTAAGGTTTTTGCAGATAAAATACTTTCTTATGTGAAAGGAAAACTTAAAAAATGAGTTTAATGTATAAACTAATTATTACATTTTTAGTTTCAATGGTGCCTATTATCGAGCTTCGCGGCGGTGTGCCTATAGCTACGGGTATGGGAGTTGAATGGTATATAGCTTTACCTGTTGCAATAATCGGCAATATAATTCCTGTGCCGTTAATAATAATATTTATTAAAAAGATTTTTGCCTGGATGAGCAAACAACAAGGCTTTTTGGCGCGAATAGTAGTAAAAATGGAAAACAAGGCAAATGACAAAAAGGAAGTAATTGAAAAATACGGCCCTTGGGGGCTTTGGCTGTTTGTGGCAATCCCCCTGCCTGGCACAGGTGCTTGGACCGGTGCATTGATTGCGGCAATGATGGGAATTTCACTTAAAAAGTCATTCCCCGCAATCGCTACGGGTGTAGTTACTGCAGGTATTGTAATGGCATTTATAAGCTATGGCGCCGCAGCGTTGTTGTTTTAAAATTGAATATTTTAGAAAAACAGCCGATAGACATTTCGTCTATCGGCTTTAAAATTACTTCAAAAATCCGTTTACTATTTGTTCTTCGGCTTGTTGTTCGGTAAGGCCTAAGGTCATAAGCTTTATAAGCTGCTCGCCCGCAATTTTACCAATTGCCGCTTCGTGAATGAGTGAAGCATCAATATGGTTAGCGGTAATTTTTGGCACTGCGGAAACGTGCGCGTTATCCATTATAATGGCATCACATTCGGTATGTCCGTTGCAAATATTGTTGCCGTTAATGGTTGATAAGAACAGTTGACTTGAATTGTCTTTTGCAACCGAACGAGAAACTACATTTGCGCTCGAATTTTCACCATCTAAATCAACCACGAAATCGGTTTCTGCATATTGTTCACCGTGGGTCATTAGCTTTTCTTTAACTATAAGGGTTGCATCCTTTTTTAGTTTTGCCTTAGTTACGCGCTTGGTATTGTCAATACCTTTGATTTGGGTAGTTTCCATTTCCATATAACCGCCCTCGTCGATATTAACAATGGTGGTGGGATTCATATTTTTACTACCTGTACCGTCGCCTTCGCCAACGTGACGCTCAACATACTTTACCTTTGAATTTTTACCAACAAAAAAGCTGTGTATACCGTCGTGTCGGGATTCTTCACTTCCGCAGTTATGAATACCACAACCCGCAACTATCTCTACATCACAGTTGTCCCCTATAATAAAATCGTTATAAACGGTTTCTTTTATACCGCTTTCACTTATAATTACAGGAATGTGCACCTTTTCATTTTTGGTGCCTGCTTTAATGATAATTTCAATACCACTTACACCGTCTTTTTCCTTAATAAGTACATTTTCGGTAATATTTCTCGAAGCTAAGGCACCATTAGCACGGATATTGTAAGCGCCTTCGGGAGTGCCGTCAATATCGGCTATCATTTTCAGTAAATCTAATTCATAATTTTTCATATCATTCCTCACAATTTGCAGTAAGTACCTTGCATGCCATATTGGCTTTGCCTAAAAGTTCGGGAAGAATATCTTCTTTCTTGCCTTCTTGTGCTACAGAGCCGTTTGCTAAAACAATAACCTTATCGGCAATATTTAAAATACGCTCTTGGTGGGATATTATTATAATAGAACCGCCCAGAGTGCCGTTCATTTTTTCAAAGACCTTAATAAGATTGTTAAAACTCCAAAGGTCAATACCAGCTTCGGGTTCATCAAAAATTGATACAGTAGTTCCTCTTGCCATAACGGTGGCAATTTCAATTCTTTTTAGCTCGCCGCCGGAAAGAGAAGCGTTAACTTCGCGGTTGATATAATCTCTTGCGCACAGTCCTACCTGTGAAAGATAAGCGCAAGCGTCAGCTACGCTTATATCTTGACCTGCGGCAAGGCTTATAAGGTCGTGCACCGTAATACCCTTAAAGCGAACAGGTTGTTGAAAGGCAAAGCTAACGCCTTTTTTTGCGCGATCGGTAATTGAAAGGTTTGTAATATCTTCACCGTTTAAAAGTATCTGACCACTATCGGGGGTAATAATGCCTGCAATAACTTTGGCTAAAGTAGATTTGCCGCCGCCGTTAGGGCCTGTAATCACTACAAAGCCATTGTCTATTTTAAGATTTATATCTTTTAATATTTGTTTTTGTCCGTCTTCATTTTCTGCCGAAAAAGAGATGTTTTTAAGTTCTAACATATATTCTCCTTTATTTCCCAATAGTATTTTCGTTTGCTTTTGGGAAAATCGTTCATAATTCCGTGCTCTGGGTCATAAAAAATGCCGTCGAAATAAAGTGACCAGTGCCAACACCTAGGTGTTTCAAGGCTTAAAATTGCGATTTTTGGAAGTTCTAATTTATTATTTACTTCTTTTCTTTCTTTAATGTAGGCGATTTTATAATAATCTAAAATATAAAACATTTCCTTTAAGGTTGTTTCACGCTCATTGTTTAATAAAGCTACAATTTCAGTTACATTTTTTTGTGTAAGCATAGCAAGCACAGCTTGTCCGCATTGTAGGGGTGAAGGTTCCTTAATATAATTAGGTTTTTGCATATTTCTCCTTATTTTAGTAAACGCTCTGCCAAGGTTGCAATAAGCGGCATACTTATAATAGATAACAATGTTGAGAGTGATACTGCAGATACCGATAATTCTGTATCGCGCCCGAATTTTGCTGCAAGCATTGTGCTTATTGTCGCAGTTGGAGCACTTGCGCATATTGTAAGTGCTATCGGCATTGTGCCTTTAAGTCCGCAGATATAAAATCCAAGCACTACTATAAGTGGTAGTATAGTAAGCTTTAAAAATATGCAGAAAAGTAAATTCAAGTTATTAAGTTTCGATAAAACATTACTATTTGCCAAATGGTAACCAATTATAATCATTGGAAGCGGTGTATTAAGGGATGCCATATATGAAATAGGCTCGCGTAAAATAGCAGGAATAGGAAGCCTTGAAACAAAAATAAGTAGTGCTATTGTAAATCCAATAGTTCCCGGATTAAAAATTGCTTTTTTAAGGGTTGCAGTTTTTAGCCCATCGCCCATAAGGAATACGCCGTAGCTCCAGATTAGTACTTGAAAAACGGCGATATATGTGGCTCCGTAAAAAACGCCGTCATCACCCAAAACTGCCTGCAAAAGCGGCAAAGACATAAAGCCACAGTTTGAAAAGATAATACAAAACTGTAAAACTTTTTGCTGTGATACATCCTTACTCTTTACGAGTAACAGAGATAGCAGGATAAATATTATGTGAGCTAAGAATGTTGCAATAAAGCCTATTCCTAAATTTTTGAGTAAAGCGGGGTCGAACTCTCGTATAAATGAATTTATTATTGCGGCGGGGGTTACAAGGTATAAAACAACATCGGTTATACCCTTTATAGATGCGTTATTAAAGATTTTGGTTTTATTTAGTATAAATCCTAAAAATATCAGGATAAACAAAATAACAACCTGTGTAAAAACAGTTTCAAACATTATTTAACAACCTTCACAAAACGTAAAAAGTCCTCGGCATTTTTAAACACACCTGCATGGGATAAAACTTTGGCGAAAACAATACCAATTTCATCTTCTATTATTTTGTCTATGTTTTGTTTGTTTATATCGTTATACTTTTGTTTTATTTGTTCTGCCCAATCGGAATGCTTTTGTAAAATTTCATCGTTTTTAATATCACGGTTTTCAAGCATAGCCGTTTTAAGCAGTGCCATTTCGGTTTTAAGACGTGCAGGAAGAACTGCAAGTCCCATAACTTCAATCAGACCAATATTTTCTTTCTTTATATGGTGAAGCTCAGAGTGAGGATGGTAAACGCCCATTGGATGCTCGTCGGTGGCGATGTTGTTGCGAAGAACTAAATCAATCTGGAAATTTTCGCCAACTTTACGTGCAATAGGGGTAATGGTATTGTGGGGTGTACCGTCGGTTTCGGCAAAAATAAATGCGCTTTCATCGGTATATTTGCGCCAAGCATCTAAAATTTTATCAGCCAAGGCTATAAGTCTTTCAGTATCGGGGCTTGAAAGCCTTATAACCGACATCGGCCATTTTACAATTCCTGCTTTAATATCGCTAAAACCTTCAAAGCTTAAATGGGTTTCAATAGGTGCTTTAGCCATAGCGAAGGTGTAGTTGCCACCTTGAAAATGGTCGTGGCTTAAGATAGAACCGCCCACAATCGGCAAATCGGCATTAGAGCCTACGAAATAGTGGGGGAAAAGCTTTACAAAATCTAAAAGTTTTCTAAAGGTGGCGGTGTTTATAGCCATAGGGGTATGCTCGGAATTAAATACAATGCAATGCTCGTTGTAGTAAACATAGGGTGAATACTGCATACACCAGTCGGTATCGTTTATGGTGACGGGGATAACGCGATGGTTTTGACGAGCAGGGAAGTTGAGTCTACCCTTGTAGCCTTCACACTCTTTACAAAGCATACATTTAGGATAACCTGATTGCTTCGCATTTTTAGCTGCGGCAATCGCCTTGGGGTCCTTTTCGGGTTTTGAAAGGTTTATTGTAATATCAAGGTCACCGTACTCGGTAGTGGTTACCCATTTAACATCTTTGGATATGCGGTAGCGGCGTATATAGTCACTATCGCAGCTTAATTTGTAGTACCAATCAGTTGCGTTTTTGGGTGACTCTTTATAAAGGCTTAAAAACTTTTCGGCAACAACGCTTGGTGGCGGTAGTAACGCCGACATAAGTTTGGTGTCAAATAAATCGCGTTCGGTAATATTGTCGTTTATCAGACCGTTTGAAACTGCAAAATCAAGAAGCTCTTTAAGAGTTTGTTCTAAATCTACATCCGAAAAGGTTTCAATGCAGTTGTATTCGTCAAGGTTTAATATTTCTAAAATGCGGTTGGTTACAAAAACCTCGTCGCGTTTATTTACAAGACCGCACTCTAAACCGTAGCATACTAATTTTCTGATACTTTTATTTACCATAATTTTCAACTCCAAACATATCTTATAGAATTATACTATATAAGGTGATTGTATGTCAACATATATTCTACATATATGTGCCCTAAAATTCCTATAAAAAAAGCGTATTTTTTTGCTTGACAAAGCGGGTTTGTTATGATAGAATGGTTAAGCCGCATATTGTGGGCTTTTTAAGTTGCGCCTATTTTGGTGCACGCCTATTGTAGCGAGACTGAAAATAAGCAGGTGAAAAAATGTACGCGATTATCGAAACCGGCGGAAAGCAATACCGTGTTCAAAACGGCGATGTTATCTACATCGAAAAGCTTAACGCAGAGATTGACGAAGAAGTTACCTTCGACAAGGTTGTTGCTGTAAACAACAGAACTTTAAAGGTTGGTAAGCCCTATGTTAAGGATGCTTTCGTTAAAGGCACCGTTTTAAAGAACGGCAAGGGCAAGAAGATTACCGTCTTTACTTACAAGCCTAAAAAAGGTTGCGCTCGCAAAATGGGTCACAGACAACCTTACACTAAAGTACAAATTACCGAGATTGGCTAATTAAGTATGACTAGTGTGAAATTTCTAGCTGATAAAAATTCGGTTTACGGGTTTGAAATCAGCGGTCACAGTAGTATAAACTGTGACGACGAAGTCGGAAAAATAGTATGTGCGGCAGTTTCAAGTGCGGCATATATGGCGGCAAATACCATTACCGAAATTATTGGTGATATAGCCGATGTCAAGGTAAATGATGCCGAAATGATTTTCAAGTGTAAAAACCCAAGCGAGCCTGCTATTAAGGTGCTTTCAGGGTTACAGCTTCACTTAGTTTCATTGTCCGACGATTACAGTAACAATATCAAAATTATTGGAGGTGCAAAAAATGTTAAAGATTAACATTCAGTTATTCGCTCATAAAAAGGGTGTTGGTTCTACAAAGAACGGCCGTGACAGTGAGTCCAAACGTCTTGGTGTTAAGCGCGCTGACGGTCAGTTTGTTTTAGCTGGTAATATCCTCGTTCGTCAAAGAGGTACCCACATTCATGCGGGCAATAATGTTGGCCGTGGTTCTGATGACACTTTATTTGCCCTTATCGATGGTAAGGTTAAATTTGAAAGAGTTGGCAGAGACAGAAAACAAGTTAGCATTTACGCTGTTGAGCAATAAAAAATTATGGCCCGAGTGCTTTACGGCATTCGGGTTTGTTTTTTAAAGATTCAACTGCATATAATATGGAGGGTTTTATTATGAAAAACTGTCATGTTTGTAATCAGCTTTGTGACGATAGTGCAGAGCTTTGCCCTATCTGCGGTGCCGATATTTCGGGTGACGGCGAAGAGGTAAAAGAAGAGGTTTCACAAGCAGAGGAGAAAATTGAGCCGGTACTACTTACCACTTTTGAGGATTTAGTTTCGGCGGAGATTTTTAAGGATGTACTAACCGATAATAAAATACCTTATTCTGATAGCGAGGACGCTATGAAAGTGGTTTTTGGAGGCGGATTTGCATCGGAAGAGATTTATGTAGATAAAACTGATTTTGATAAAGCAAGAGAACTCTTGGAAGAATTTTTGGCTAGCGAAGCCGAGTTTAAGGGCGAGTTTGACGGCGAATTTGAAGATATTTAAAGGGAATTATAATGTTTGTAGATATTGCAAAAATACATTTAAAAGCAGGTAAGGGCGGCGACGGTGCTGTTTCCTTTCATAGAGAAAAATATGTAGCGGCAGGCGGTCCCGATGGCGGTGATGGCGGAAAAGGCGGAGATATTGTCTTTAAAGCAGACAGTAACCTTTCTACCTTGGCGGATTTTCGCTATAAGCGTAAATATACCGCACTCCCTGGGGACAATGGCGGAACTTCGCGTTGTACAGGCAAAAGCGCTCCGAATTTAGTTATAAGCGTACCTGTTGGTACTGTGGTTAAGGAAGCAGAAACAGGCAGAATTATAGCCGATATTTCCGACGGTGAGTCGGTTGTTATTGCAAAAGGCGGTAACGGCGGTTGGGGTAATCAGCATTTTGCTACCTCAACAAGACAGATTCCCCGTTTTGCAAAAAGCGGAGAATTAGGCGAAGAGCTTGATGTAACACTTGAGCTAAAGCTCTTAGCTGATGTAGGTCTTATAGGCTTCCCAAATGTTGGTAAATCCACCTTGGTTTCGGTTGTATCACAGGCTAAACCGAAAATCGCTAACTACCATTTTACCACCCTTACTCCCGTTTTAGGTGTTGTAAGTATGGGTGAAGGTAGCTCATTCGTTATGGCAGATATTCCCGGTCTTATTGAGGGGGCAGGCGAAGGTGTAGGCTTAGGTCATGAGTTTTTACGCCATGTTGAGCGTTGCCGATTGCTTTTACACGTTTTGGATATTTCGGGTAGCGAGGGCAGAGACCCCATAGACGATTTTTACAAAATCAATAAAGAGCTTGCGGTATTTAGCGAAGAACTAAAGGACCGCCCACAAATAGTTGTAGGAAACAAGTGTGACCTTATAGAAGAAGACGAAATTGAAAGAATAAAAGCCCATTTTGAAGATAAAGGTTATAAATTCTTTCCGATTATGGCGGCTATCGCAGAAGGTACTAAAGAACTTGTAGATTACATTGCGGCGGAATTAGCTAAATTGCCGCCTATAAAGAAGTTTGAAGCAGAGCCCAAGCCGTTGGATATTGAACCTAAAAACTTGCGTAGCTTTAGCATACGTCAGTCGAACGGTGTTTACTATGTTGAAGACTGCGACTGGTTAATGGATGTTATGAATAACGTTGACCCCGATGATTATGAGTCACTGCAGTATTTTGAGCGTGTTATCCGCGAATGTGGTATTATTGATGCACTTTTAAAAGCAGGCATAGGTGAGGGTGACACCGTAAATATTTTAGATGTCGAATTTGACTTTGTTAATTAGGTGGCTTGATATGGATAATCCTAATTTACTTAGTCCTTCGGTTTTAGCTTTTGTGGGCGATGCGGTTTATGGGCTTTATGTAAGAACATATTTAGCTAATGTTAACCGCCCTTCAGGTGAACTTCATAAACTTTCGGTAAAGCTGGTTAACGCTACAGCTCAGGCAAAGGCATTTTCACTAATTGAACCATTACTTTCCGAAAAAGAGCTTTCGGTTTTCAAACGGGGACGAAACTTTCACACAGGAAATACCCCTAAAAATTCTACGGGTGGCGAATATCATACCGCAACAGGTCTTGAAACGCTTTTTGGCTTTCTTTATCTAAACGGGGAAAATGAACGAGCAAAAATGTTATTCGATATAATATGGCAAAAAGAAATGGATACACTAAAATAAAGTGTATCCATTTTATTTTTTTGGGGTGGTATTATTGAAAATAAAAGCATTTCTTTGGGATTTTCTTTTCTTCCTTTTCGGCAGTGCGGTATATTCGGTAGCAGTGCTTACATTTTTGTCACCTAATGAAATTTCACCAGGTGGTGTAACAGGTATTGCAATAGTGCTAAACTACCTTTTCTCGTTTCCCGTAGGTTTGACGGTTTTTGTAATAAACATTCCAATTTTAATTGTCGGATTTTTTAAATTCGGCAAAGCCTTTATTTTAAAAACTACGGCGGCTACGGC
>JAZQYX010000018.1:0-8969 GCA_045633725.1 Acutalibacteraceae bacterium
AGAGTACGGTAATTGTAATATCATTGGAAAAAACGTGGAACGCATTAGGAAATCAAAAGGCATAAAACAAAAAGAATTTATAGCAAAACTACAAGTCACAGGATTAGATATAAATCCAACAAGTTATTCAAAACTTGAAGGTCAATTACGACTTGCAACTGATAAAGAAATATATGCTATTGCGAAAGTATTAAACATTTCTATCGACCAATTATTTAAGGAAGAAGAAATCAAACTCTAACCAAAATATTACAAATCATAGCAAACTCTTAAATTAAAAGCACCACCCGCCACGGCGGATGTTGTTTTTTAATATTTGTCGGCAACGCCGACAAATTAATTATTCATTTTTCATTATTCACTATTCATTAAAAAACTCGTTCCCAAAGAAACATTTTTTTTTGAGTCGGTCGATAAGCCGAGTTCTGTCGTGGACGGTCATCTATCTCGACGGGAGATTGCTCTCACCGCTCAAGCCGCTTTTCGTGGCACATCGGGCAAATGTATAGCCACACTTAGCGTTGCTCCAAATAGGGTTTACAGGGTTTCGACGTTCCCGTGAAACCGGTGAGCTCTTACCTCGCCTTTCCACCCTTACCGTGTAAACACGGCGGTATATCTCTGTTGCACTTTCCCTAAGGTCACCCTCGGCGGCCGTTAGCCGCTATTCTGCCCTGCGGGGCTCGGACTTTCCTCAGATATTTCTATCCGCAACCGTCTAACCGACTCCAAAAGACATTTTAACATATTTCACCATTTGTGTCAAAACCTATTTTAATACATAAAATATTAGTGTTTGGAGGGTGTTTTATGAAAAATTGTGATGCAAAATATTTTTTGGCTGCAAATTCCTGTGAAGGATTTTTGAGTTTTTTCGGCAGCTCATATAATCCAAAGGATAATTGGCGGTGTTATATTATTAAAGGTGGTCCGGGCACAGGTAAATCTTCATTTATGAAAAAAGTAGCAAAATATGCCGAAAATAAAAACGAAAAATATATTTTATGCCCCTGCAGTTCTGACCCGCAGTCATTGGACGCGGTAATTTTACCTAATAAAAAAACCGTAATTTTAGATGGTACCGCACCGCATACAATAGACCCGATATACCCCGCAGTATGCGAAGAAATTTTAAACTTTGGTCAGTTTTGGGATAGAAGTAAAATTGAAAACAATAACGAAATAATAGATATTACCGACCAAAACAAAGCTTTACACAAAAGCGTTTCTAAATACTTAAATGCCGCAGGGCAAATTATGCTTGATAGCTATAAAATTGCTTTGTCCTATACTAAAAAAGCAGAAGCAAAATCCTTTGCCGATAAACTAATAAAGAAACACATCCCCCACAAAAACGGTACACCTTACGAGTGGGTGTGTTTTATTGAAGGCATCACCCCCGAAGGCATTGTTGCCTATCCCGAAACCATAACCGAAAAATATAAAAACATAATCGTTATTTCAGATAAATACCGCGCTTGCTCTAATATTATTATGAATGAAGTCAGAAACTTCTGCCTTTTAAACGGCTATGAAATTATAACCCTTAAAAATCCGTTTTTGCCTTCGGTTATTATAGACCATATTATAATCCCCGAGCTAAGCCTTGCCTTTGTAAGCGAAGATAACAGTCTTTTGTTCACAACCGAAGTACGCCGTATCCACTCACGCCGTTTTACAAGCAATAAACAACTTCATAATTCGGCTTCCCGTCTGAGGTTAAACCGCAAAATTATAAACAGTCTGCTCACTACCGCTACCCAAACACTTCGCCAAGCAAAAGCGGTCCACGATAAATTAGAAAAGCATTATATAAGTATTATGAACTACAGCGATTTAGAAACTTTTACAAATAAATTTTGCAAAATGCTCTACGAAGAATAGCGCGCTCTTATCCGCAATACTATTATTTTAACGGTATTGCGGATACTCCCGATTCATTTTTCGAAAATATTTATTTTTTAAAAAATTATGGTTGACAAGTAAAGTTGTATTTGATATAATACTTCAGTACCTTGAATTGAATAAGAATATGCGAGTGTGCTGGAATAGGCAGACAGGCACGTTTGAGGGGCGTGTGTCGACGACGTATGGGTTCAAGTCCCATCACTCGCACCATATTGAGTATTCATAAGGGATTTGACCTGTGAATACTCAATTTTTTTTGCTTAAAAGAGAGTTTTGTATATTATTTCATAATTTTTATGTATCGTCGCATTCCTTTCGGAGTGCGACTTTTTGTGGGTTTTAGGGGCAGACCCTAACAAGTGGAATTTGTATGCACAAATTCAATGCTTGCTAAGACTTATCCCACGCTTTTTTACTGTTTTTTCGGTTAGTTTGCTAAAGCATTTTTTCACTTCCTTTACTTTAAATTTTTGCATTAAAAAATCCTTGTACTTAAACTTAAAGCACAAGGATATGTATTCAGGTTGATTTGTTTCAATGGTATGTGTTATAATTAAAAAAACAATATTTTCACTTCGTATATCTCATAATCCACGAATCGCAGACAAATTCCACTAACAATGTGTTGAAAAACATGTCTCTTTGTTGGAGAATATAAACATAGAAACAACAAAGGAGTATATAACATGGAAAAGAAAACTATGGGTTCATTCATGGCAGCGCTAAGAAAAGCAAACGGATTAACTCAGCAACAAGTTGCAGATAGGTTAAATGTATCAAACAAAACTGTCAGTAAATGGGAATGTAATGAAGGTTATCCTGAAATATCTATGCTACCTGTGATTGCCGAATTATATTCAGTTTCTGTCGATGAACTTTTACGTGGAGAAAAAATGGCAAAAACAACCGATGAAGAAAAAGCAGATATTAAAAGCACTGAAAGAATTAAATTTTTAATTGAAAAAGCAAGTGTTAAATTTACTAACAACTCTATCGTTTCAATTGTTCTCAGCGTTGCTGCTCTTATAATGGCTTACATAATCTGTGATATTATTTATAATTACAATGTATTATGGTTTGGTTATGCAATCATATTGATTTTGTGTGCTGTTTCAACAGCTATTTTACTGATTGCTTTTAATAATTTTATTTCCGGATTATGCAGTGAATATATTACCGAAAAGGAAACCGTAGAGAAAAACATACAGAAATGCATAAAGTATATTACCTGTATCGTATTTTTAGTAGTGGTAACATTAGAAGGTCTTATACTTGATGTTCTTATGGATGCTCCATCTTTTCTTTTTGTAGCATTGCCGGCAACATCTGTTATCGGATGTGTAATTGCGTATTTTGTCCGTTCGTTTTTATATAAAAAGTTTGCCCTTGCCGAAAAAGGGCTTTCTCCTGAACAAAAGTATTATCGCGAAAAACACATTAAAACTACTGCAATTATTCTCGTTATTGTTGTTTTAGCATCATTTCTTTTACCTTTTATATTTGCTTGGCACGAAACTTCGACACACACAATTTACAGCTACCCCGACGGTGTAGATTATCAGTATGAAAGTGAAGAAGAAGCTGAAAGAGAATATTACAAACTTAAGGGTTACGTAACCGGAGAAAAAACCTTATATACCATTACTTATGAAGATTTTTCTGATGAAACAGGAGAATATATCTTATATGCTGTTCCGTCTGGAGAGAAATTCGAGTACGACAACGGTGTTTATAATCTAACTTCAACAGAATTTAAGAACGAAGAAGTCCTGTATTTTAAAACCGAAGAGGAAGCAGAGAAATTCAAGGATGAAAATGTTCTTTATGATGAAAATGACTATATTGCTGCGAAGAGAAATTTAATTTTTGACGACGAAACTCTTTCGGTAAGTTATCAGCTACATAATGAAACTATATTCAGCCGTGTTGGTGACATCCTTCCTGTATTCATAATTATCAGTTCGTGTGCGTTTATTATCGTATTTATTGTTTCTGTTGCTATTTATTTTAAAAAGAAGAAAAGTTTGAATTAACTTAATATTTTGATACCTGCTCTCACCTTAGTGGGGGCAGTTCTTTATATACTTAATTAAAAACAATCCCTTATGAACACTCGCACCAAAGTAAGAACTGGTTTTTAATCAGTTCTTTTCTTTTTATATTGATTTGGGACTTGAAGCTTCGGCTCTTTCACTCTTTCTTGACACTGCCACTTTAGTGTGTTAAAATTAGGTATCACTATTTAAGGGGTATTTTATGGAACGAGAAAAATTAGGCAGCCGCTTAGGCTTTATACTGCTTAGTGCAGGTTGTGCCATTGGAGTAGGTAATGTTTGGAAATTTCCGTGGATGGCAGGTCAGTATGGCGGCGGCGCCTTTGTTTTAATTTATTTACTGTTTTTAGTTATTTTAGGTCTTCCTGTTATGATTGTAGAGTTTTCGCTTGGTCGTGCAAGTCAAGCAAGCCCCGTAAAGCTTTACCAAAAACTCCAGAAAACAGGTCAAAAGTGGCATATTCATGGTTATGTTGCACTTGTGGCCAACTTCCTTTTAATGATGTTCTACACATCGGTTACAGGTTGGATTTTTTATTACTTTATAAGCTTTTTCTCTGGCAAGATGACCGGTATCACTAATGAGGCTTCAGGTCAGCTTTTTGGAAATATGCTATCAAACCCAACTATAAATGTAGGCTTTATGGCTTTGGTCGTTGTATTAGGTTTTTTAATTTTATCATTTGGTCTTCAAAAGGGTGTTGAACGCATTACAAAATATATGATGGTAGCACTTTTACTACTTATGATAATTCTTGCCATCAATAGTTTCACCTTAAGTGGTGCGGCAGAAGGTCTTACTTTCTACCTAAAGCCCAACCTATCCAAAATTAACGGTAACGTTATTGTTGGTGCCATGAACCAAGCTTTCTTTACGCTTAGCCTTGGTATTGGTTCTATGGCAATTTTCGGTAGTTACATAGGCAAAGAACGTTCCCTTTTAGGAGAGAGCATTAATATATTAGTACTTGATACCTTTGTTGCGGTTACTGCAGGTCTTATTATATTCCCCGCTTGCTTCACCTTTGATGTTGAACCGGGCGCAGGTCCAAGTCTTTTATTCGAAGCAATGGCAAGCGTTTTCAACAATATGTCAGGTGGCAGATGGTGGGGATCGCTATTCTTCTTATTTATGGTATTTGCCGCTTTCTCTACCATTCTTGCAGTGTTTGAAAACATTCTTGCTTGTGTGCGCGAGCTTACCGGTTGGGAAAGAAAAAAAGCCTGCCTTATTTGCGGTGCGGCAATGCTTATTTTATCCCTCCCGTGTGCATTGGGCTTTAACCTACTTTCAGGCTTTGTTCCCTTTGCAAGTGGTTCATCAGTACTTGATTTAGAAGACTTTATTGTTTCCTACTGCTGCTTACCTTTAGGTGCGCTATGCTATTTACTGTTCTGTGTTACCAAAAAAGGTTGGGGCTTTGACAAATTTATCGAAGAAGCCAATGCTGGTAAAGGTCTGAAATTAGGCAAATGGATTCGTCCGTATATGACATACGTTCTGCCGATTATAATTATTGCCATATTTATTATTGGTGTTTTCACTTTTAAGTTCGCTGATAACTTCACCATTTGGGGATTTGTAAAATCTCTTTTTTAAGTTGAACAGATAGGAGAATAAAAAATGGGACTTTTTGGAAATAACAACACAGGCGTATCACTTTCAAAACGCCAACAATTAGAAGCAAAATTTACGACTGCAAGAAACGACCTTCTTTTAATCGTAGCCTTTACCGTTGTAAACATTGTTTTACTTGTTACAGGTAGTGATACTTACTTTATCTTTTCGGCTTATATTCCGTATGCAATAGCATTCCTTGGTATGACACTTTGCGGAAAATTCCCTGCAGAATATTACGAAGATGCAGAAGATGTTTTTTACTTAGGTGAAAGTGCTTTCGTAGTATTTATAGCAATTGCAGTTGTACTTACCCTTCTATATTTACTTTGTTGGTACCTTTCTAAAAACTTTAAATCGGGTTGGATTATTTTCGGCTTGGTTATGATTTCTATTGATACTGCATTCTTGCTTTTCGGTTTTTCTTTGGATAGTGTTATCGATTTACTCTTCCATGTTTGGATGATAGTTAGTATGTCTATGGGTCTTTCGGCGAACAAAAAGCTTACAGAATTACCCGAACAACCAGAAGAATTTATGCCCAAAGATGACGCACCACAAGCAGAGCCTGTTGCCAAACTAAACGAGCAAGATATTGACGAATAACTTAAAAAACACTTCATTTTTGAAGTGTTTTTTCTTGTAAATATAGCAATTTATTGATATAATCTAATTGTACTATCTAAAAAGGTTGGATAACTATGTTTAATTTTTTTTGCGATAAAGAGAAAAGGCTAGACGGACACTATATAATAGACGGTCCCGACTTTAACCATATTAAAAATGTTTTGCGTATGGATATTGGTGATACTTGCCTTATAAGCTGTGACGGCAAGAGTGATTTATGCAGTATTGATGCATTTTTAGGTGATGCGGTTTACTTAGAAATATTAGAAGAAGATTATACCGATACTGAATTACCTGCCAAAATATACCTTTTTCAAGGTCTTCCAAAGGGCGATAAAATGGAATATATTATACAAAAATGCGTAGAGCTTGGTGTTTATGGTATTGTTCCGGTAGAAATGAAGCACTGCATTGTAAGGCTTGATAATAAAAAAGCCAAAGCTAAACAAACACGCTGGCAAAGTATCTCTGAGAGCGCCGCAAAGCAAAGTAAGCGCAATATTATTCCCGAAGTTTCAGAAGTTTGTTCGTTCTCTAAGGCGCTTGAATTTGCGAAAGGGCTTGACCTTATTCTTGTACCTTATGAAAATAAGGAAGGTATGAACGCTACAAAGGAAGCCTTATCGCAGCTTGAAAAAGCAAAAAGTATAGGTATTTTTATAGGTCCCGAAGGCGGATTTGAAAAAGGAGAAATAGAAAAAGCACTCCAAAATAACGCTAAAATAATATCCCTTGGTAAACGAATTTTGCGCACCGAAACAGCCGCTATTACTGCGGTTGGTATGTGTATGCTTCAAATAGAAATGCTTGAAGGAAACAACAAATGAAACAACTACCTACACAATACACTGAGCGAATGAAATCGCTATTGGGCGCAGAATTTGAAAGCTATGTAATCGAGCTTCAAAACCCGCCTGTAAAAGCATTCAGGGTTAATACCGACAAAATAAGCTTAGATGACTTTGAAAAGCTAAATGTTTTTGGAAAAGAAAAAATGCCTTATGTTAATAATGGGTATTACCTTGATTTTGAAAAGGTAGGCAATCACCCCTACCACCACGCAGGGCTTATATATGTACAAGAGCCTGCCGCTATGGCACCGGCTGAATGTATCGATATAAACCCCGATTGGTTCATACTTGATATGTGTGCTGCTCCCGGTGGTAAAAGTACACAGCTTAAAAATAAATTAGGCGAAAACGGAGTGCTCATATCAAACGAGATTATCCCCTCACGTTGCAAAATACTAACAGGCAATATTGAACGCTTAGGTCTTGCAAACACAGTTACAACCTGTATGGATACAGGCAAATTAGCCCGCGTTTTTGAAGATACATTTAATTTAATTATGGTTGATGCGCCTTGCTCGGGTGAAGGTATGTTCAGAAAAGAAGAAATTGCCATTGATGAGTGGAGCGAAGAAAATGTAACATTATGCGCAAGAAGGCAAGCGGAAATTTTAGAAAATGCCGTTAAAGCTTTAAAAAACGGCGGCTATATTATATATGCTACCTGCACCTTTTCTTTAGAAGAAAACGAAATGATGGTGGACACATTTCTTCAAAACCATCCCGATTTTGAAATTGTTCCCGTAAACGAGAACGTAGCAAAATACACCTGTGATGGTATTAAATTTGAAGGCTGTAAATGCGAAAATATCAATCTTACTCGCAGATTTTATCCACACAAAGCTAAAGGTGAAGGGCAATTTATGGCGGTATTACACCATAAAGGCGAAAGCGTTACCGCTACCACCTACACTCCTGTACATACCAAAGTAGAAAAACTTGTTACCGATTTTCTTTCAGATACACTTATAGAATATAATCCCAATTATATTCACCAATACAATGGCAAGCCGATTTACTACAATAACAAACTACCTATTAAAGACGGTCAGGCCTTTTGCTGCGGTGTAACCATTGGCGAAATAAAGAAGAATTATATCCTACCCCACCATCAATTTTTTATGGCTTTAGGCAACAAATTTAAAAGAAAAATCAATTTAACGCTTGATAGCGAATCCACCGCAAAATACTTGCGTGGTGAGGAATTTGATACTGACTGCCAAAACGGCTGGGCGGTGGTTATGGTGGACGGCTACGCCTTAGGCGGTGCAAAAGTAGTAAACGGCAAAGCCAAAAACCACTATCCAAAAGGACTAAGAAAACAATAATATCCATCTTAAAACACAAAAAAGCAAGTCTTTCGACTTGCTTTTTTGTTGTTTCTCTGAGTTTTAAAGCATTTCTAAAATCTTTTCTTTTGAAGAAAAGCCTACCATATTGTTTGCAATCTCACCCTTTTTCATAACAGCTAACATTGGTATGCTTGATACCGAAAAAGCCGCCGCTAACTCAGGCTCTGTATCTACATTGATTTTACCAACCTTAATATCGCTTTGCTCGTTAGAAATTTCTTCAAGGGTAGGTCCTAACATTTTACAAGGCATACACCAATCGGCATAAAAATCAAGCAAAACAGTTTTTTTACTATTTATTACTTCTTTATTAAAATTTTCTTTTGTAATTTTAATTACTGCCATTTTGAGTCTCCTTTTCTTTGTAATATAGCATACAGTGGCAAAAGCCTTCAAAATCAGGGTTGGCAATTTGGTCTTTAAATTCCTTACACATACATTTATTATCTTCAGTTTTTTCAAGCCTGCAAGGACAGTAACCACCTTTTTGTTTTAAGCCTTCCTTAATAGCTTTAACAACTTCCTTATCGGGATTCAACTTTATTTTCATTTTACTTCCCCC
>JAZQYX010000019.1:0-39076 GCA_045633725.1 Acutalibacteraceae bacterium
CTAGGTTAAGGGTTTTAAGGTCTTTTTCGTCAGTAATTACTAACTCACTTAATTTAAAGTGTGGCGATAACTTTTCATCTTTCATTTTTGCATCTCCCTCGCACGCTCTTGTGCATGATAGATTTCAACTGCGGTTTCAAGCGCAACAATTCTACGGTCAAAATTATTATGCTTTTCAACCTTTGCAGTTAATGATTTCATATCGTCTTTGTACTCTTGACGAAAGTCTTTCATTTCGGCAGTAAACGATTTCATCTTGCCATAAACAACACCGCAAGAGAAAATAAAGATAATTATTTCAGCAAGAAGTTCTAAACTCATAATGTTACACCTGTGTATATGGAAGTATCAAGGGCTGTCTTAAAACTCTTTGTCGCTTTATCCCAAAAGCCTGCAACATTATTGCTATCTATCGCTGGTACATAATCGGCCACTAATACGCCACTCTTTTTGATTTTTACAGAATAAACTTTATTTCCACTAGAAACTGACCAAAAGAGTTGCAATTCTTCGTTAATGGTGTCAACATAAGTATATGTAGCAGTACCGCTTTGTTCCGTATCGTTGGTTAGATTTTTTGAGACTAAAGAAGCGTTACCATTTTTATATGTCAAAGTCATCAAATATGTATTTGATGCTAATCTTCCATTACGCCAACTAATATTTACGCCGTTAGGAACACTTCCGATTAAGGTAGAGTAAGAAGATGCACCTCTAATGCCAAGATAATTAGAATAACCACCTGATTGTTGTACGCCAAGAATAAACCAATTACCTGTTGTAGGCATAACTTTAATTTCCATTTCAAAATCATCAACATCGGTATATATACCTGTCTTAAAACAAGTAGATATGCTTGTTTGCGCAGTATTTTGAATATAATCAACTTGAGTATACCCTGCAGGCAAACCACCTTGTTGTGCATTATTAATTAAAAGTGTTCTAAATACACTCATATTGCACCCCCTAATTTAATTCGCCACGAACTGCTATACCGTTTTGAATTGAGATTACATAACTCTTGCCTGCGGTAAATGTGAAATCGCCTATTGTGGGTGTATTAGCAGGCAAAGTAACTGCTATACCTGTATCGGCGGTAAAATAAATGTTTGCCTCAACGAAACTTGATGTGATAGCGGTAATGCTTAAAGCCGTTAATGCTTGGCTGAAAGTATAATCTTTACCACCTTCTACATTTGCAATAGTAGCACTTGTGCTTGAAGTATCTGCGACAGTAATTCTTAATCTTTCATTTGGTATCTTGCCTGTGCCACCGTCAAGCATAGGGTAGGTGTAGACCTGAAATTGATTTGCAACATTATTTACACCCTGCCCTAATTGAATTGCATAATTCGCAGTAGCGTTTGCAGATGTTTGCTTGCTTGTACCTCCGCCGATTGCGATACAACAATAACCGTTTGCATAAGCATAAGCACCTATGGCATCTTTAATGCTTCCGCCTTTGTTTCCACATTCAGAATGATAACCTATTGCAGTAGTAAAACTTTGATTAGTTTGTGCATTAACACCTACCGCAACGCTTGTTCCTTGAGAGTTAGAATTATAACCAATAGCAACACTTTCGTGGCCTGAAATTATAGAATTTGCGCCTATATTGATAGTGCTATTATATGTAGACGGATTTCCTGCTACTGTTAAACTGCTTGTACCTGTCGCAGTATTTTGCAAGCATTTCATTAGTTCAACAGGAATATTCTTGCCCGACCAAGCACTCCATTGACCACCTACATAAGAACGATTAAGATATACATAACTGCCATTAAGACCAATAATCATAGTTTGGTCAACTTGAGCGACCACACCGCTTGTACTTACTGTGCCAACTGATAATATACAATTTGCATTTAAAGTAGTGCCTTCGTTTTCAACAGTATAATCAACATTATAAAGTCCTTCTTCTTGTACAGCATCTACATTAGGAATAACTATTGCTAAAGTTGCGTCTAAAGTAGCACTCGGTGCGTGATATGCTTTTATGTTTTGTTCACCACCACCACCGCCACCACCGTTATAGTCATAAACTTTTAAAGCAAGTTGTTTATTGCCTTGTGCATCTTCAACAATACACCAACCTGTCTTTTCGCCGTCCGACCAAACGACACTTCCGCTTTGTGATGCAACTGCTTGAGCAAGTTGATTATTCCCTTGCCCGTCTTGTACTATTATATTTGATGTTTCTAAATTGTCTGCCATATTCTATTCTCCTTTAATCATTTTTTTGAGGGTAAAAATCTATTAAAACATCCCCTGAAAAAGCACCTGACCTAGTAATCACTAAAATATCGCCCTTACTTACAGGAATAAGTTTACCTAAATTTATATAATGAGTTTCAGTAGTTCCTGCGCCATCAAAATGTATTATTTTACCATTTAAAGTCGCACTTAATACGCTTGCAGAAGAGGATTGCCATCTCGCACATGTAATATAACCTTTTTGGGGAAAAGTATAACTTTTAGATTGACCTGACGACGCAGGCGTCAAATTTAAAGTAGTTCTATTATCTATATCTAATCTACCTAACATATTTTTAAACTCCATTGTATAATTTTTATTAAAATCTAAACTTTCGCTATCGGTAATAGTTGCACTTGTAATTGTAATCTTTGCTATCGGCACATTATTAAATGCTACCCAAGAGCCTGTGTAATAATAAGCGTTAAGAGGCTCTACGCTCGTATTAAGCCAAATATCATTTGAATTAGGGCTTGTAGGCTCGGCCTTTTGAGCGTATAAAGCACCCATAGCCGTAATGTTGCCATACTTATTTATGCAAAGAGTATAATCTCCATCTGCTAAAGTTGACGCATCAAAGTTGTTTACACTCGTTAAAGTAAAACTCTTTAACTCATTAGCAGGGGTACATACTAAAGGTTTATAATTTGTGCCGTCGTCAATTTTCCATGTAATTGTAGTACCGCTTACGGACATTAAATCTGCATCGCCGTTAGTATCTACATAGCCACTATTTGCACAAAAACGGGGTAATCTATCTTTTAAGACACCGCCTGTTAAGTACCAATCGTTTAAGTCCATATCGGGGTAAACATTGTTTACGCCAACATTATTATCAGTTGACATGTAACCTAAAAGAGCATAATCTACATAACCGATAGGCAAACTCGGTGCGAAAACGCTATAAGAACTTGCCAAAATTAAATAAGTTTTGCTTGTAGGGTTATAGGCAATATATAAATTGTATTTACTATTTGCACTAGGGGTTAAAGAACTGTTGCTTTGTATATTTGACCATAAATTTGTTAAAACGCTTGTTACCTTTAAAATACGCCCACTTGTTGCACTTTTGGTAAAACCTGCACTAACTGAAATACTTGTATTGGTATTTGTTAAGGTTAAGCCTGTCGTTAAGTCGCTTACTTCGTCATCATTAAGAAATAACCAGGATGAGCCTATTACCGTAGGATTAGTTATAAAATTGTCGTCGTTTTCCACAATCGCACTTTTAACAAATCTTTCTTCTGCTTCGCACCATAAAATTGCGTTTAAAGGGTAACCGCCCCCATCCATGTATTGTAAAGCATCTGTGTTAAATGTGGGGAAATTACCGTTTTGAAATTCAAATAAGTTGCTTGATGTAATATAGAAAAATTGATTTAAAGTTGACCTGTTAGCAGGTAAACCGCCCAAAGATTTCTGCACCGAAGTAATACTTGCATAACCTTCGTCGTAACTTATACCGTTTAACAAATTTTCATCTTGTTCTACGGGTATATCTTGCCTGTCGCCATTACTTGCTATCTTACCTTTTAAAGTTTCGTAAGCCATATTTTAACTCCTTTTAATTTTCTACCAAAACCAAACTGTAACCTGCAGGAATTGGTATGTATCTATTTATAATTAAATTCTTTTCAAAAGCCGCTAAATCAAAATTAAATGTCATAGTCAATTCAGTTACGCCTGTTTGAGTAACATAACATAAGCCACGCCCCTCAAATATACGGCCTAACATATAATTGATTGAGTACAAAGAACAATTTGAAATGTTAGCATAGGCTTTAAATTTGATATAAGTCCTGTAAGCGTTATCTTCTAATTGTATAGTAGTTGTACGCATAGGCTTAACATCAAATGTACCGCCGTATTGGTCAAAACCGCCCCATTCGCTTGCATCAAAGCCGAAATCCATATCTTCATCAGAGAAGTAATCGGGGAAAGTTATTGTTCTGCTTGCACCTAATAAAGCACCTATAACATCTAATTGAGTACCTTTTGCCTTATCTATATTGAGAACTCCGTCAATAAAGGCACTCGCAGATATGCTTAACATATCATTTAGCCCTTGCAAAATTGCATTAAGGGTTTTAGAATTGTTATATTGTATTCGTCTGCTTATAGTCCAATCAAAATCTTGTGCCATAAAACCACCTAACTTACTGTAACATTGATATTTTCCAAATCTAAACTAGGGTATTCGGCAAAACCGCATGTAACACTCGTGCCATATTCGCTTATGCTACCGCCTGTTGCTTGACTTGCCATAGTTATACTCACAATTTCAATACCGCTTTGTATGTCGTTTATAGGGCTTACAAATCTATTAGCATAAGTTGTACTATTGATGTGTACCCTAGAAACAATACCGTCTAAACCGTAAAAATTGTTATAAACTGCTTGCTTAACTAAATCTACTATGTTTGTAGGCAAATCGGCATTGTTTACTAAATTGATATTAAAGAAATATTTTAATTCCGACGGCCTTACAATATCAAAAGAGTATGTCTGATTTAAATCGGGGTCTGTGTATGAAACCGTCGTATTCCCATTTTGCAAGGCTGCCGATTTCTTTTTATAAATCGCCTCTGCTATATCGGTATCAGAGCCACCTAAAATACTTAAAGCGTATCTATTCGGTTGAATAATGTAACCGCCTACCGTAATTGCTACTGACCCCGTATTTTCTGCCGCCGCACAATCAAGGACATCATCAAGCATTAAGATACCGCTTTTTAAGGCTGACAAAGTACCGCTTGCGTTATTTGCCACAAGTTCTTTAAATCTTGCTCTTAATTCGGCGTCATTTTCGGCATCGCTACCGATTACGCCTGCACTTGGGTTAGTTATGGTATCCCATCCGCTTGTAGTTGTTAAAATTGTTGTTAAAGTATTTGCTACGCACCCGATAGCACCGCCTTTAATATTTTGGAAGTCTACCGTTGCAGTACCATTAGAGCCGATATTTACCGTTGATGTAGCCACATAAACATTACCCTCTGTATCTTGGGCTTGAGATACACCTTCGGTTATTGTCGTGCCTGCTAAACCTGTTACGGTGCATGTAACGATTGTCGGCGTAGATGTTTTCCTTTCTAAACCCCATAATTTAACTAACATATCAAGCCATATACCTGTTGACTTGTTAATGTCTAAATTGTTTGCTAAAGTCAATAAGTCAATATTTTTATTATTGATAATTGCCGCTAAACTTGTAACTAATTGCCCTTGCGGTGTTTGTAAACTCGTGTTTAGTTGCTTATTTTGCAAAGCGAAAGCGTTTACAAATAATTGCATTAAGGCATTTGCTATTGTGCTTGCGTCTGCAATTTGAATACCTGTGTCGGTAAAATTAAAACCGTAATTTGTTGATACATTAGAAGTTGACATTTATATCTCCATTGATTAAAATTGTTCCGCCTATTTTTCGTTCTTTAGGCAAGTATTTAAGTTGTGCGTCTACTGTTTCTACTTCGTCTACCGTTGAAGCCGTTTCAATCATATACTCGCTTATTAAACTTAAAGCAGGCATTTCGCCTAAAACATTTTTGTAGGGAACACCGAAGTTGCTATCAAAAAAATCTTCCCCTTTAAACACAAGGCAAGCAGTAGCCACATTTTGAGCAATAGCACCGTCGCCGTTTACCGTCGCTAAATTACCTTGTGCATCTAAAGTTAAATCCCAATTATTATAATCTAATAACATTGTTTCCATATATTAACTCACTATAATACCGTTTACTACGCTATGAGGATTACCTGCTAAATCTAAAAATACGATTGTCGCACCTGCCGTACCTGCTACTTTATAGGCCGTAGCGTCTACTGCACCCATAGTCGTTACATTACCTGTTACATCGGCATTACCGCCTATTGTAGCATTACCGCCTATATCTGCATTACCGCTAATATCTATGTTTCCTGTTAGTGTAGTATTACCTATTAAATAAATCTTGTCCGTTACTTTAACATAAATACTTTGCTCGGCAAATAATACAGCACCTAACACTATGCCTGAAGAGAGCGGGAACGGCAATAATGTGCTAGGTGCTGATTGGGCTTTTGAGCGTTTTACTGCTTGTATATCTCTATCGCAAAAGCCCACTAAAACTATATCGCCTACATTATAGGCAATTTGAAATCCGCTTGTTCCGCCTTGAGTTCTTAATATAGGTAAATTCTTAATCACAACAGGCTCTATCGGCTCAAGTTTCGCATCTAAATGACATACCATGTTTTTAACATTTAATGTACCGTCTGCATTTACCTTTACTACTTGGCAAATTTTAAGCGTATTTATACCCATAATATCATGTTTAATCAAGTATTTTAATTGATTAAATGAATTATACTTGGTATCGGGTTTAATGTTTGTATATGCTATATTATTGCTCATAAGTTATTAAAGTCCGCCCCATTTCTATAAAATGCTATATACTGCGTTTGCCATTGTCCGTTTGGCTCGCTTGATAAAGTCGTTACCTTTTCGCCGATTTTGTACTCATTAGATGCCAAAGGAACACTACTGTAAATATCTACATAATCGCCTACTTTTAAATTATTGTTAAAGATAGTTCTGAAACTTACCCCGTCATTTGTAAATGTCGGGTAAGAAATTAAGCCGTTTGCTGAACTTATTAACTGTGCTTCGGTATTGTATAAACTCTCTCCGTATTTGGCTATTATGATATTATAGTTTTCAAATCGTATTTGTAAATTAAATTTGTTCGCAAGTTCTAAAGCCCTTTGATACCAAGTGGCACCTTGTAACAAATCTGCACCTAATTTCTTATTCGCAAGTTGTTTTCCGCTCTTTCCGTTAAAGAATATTGCGTTCCATTCCATTTTTTTAATAATTTTGTCAAAGGCTTGTTTTAAAGTCATGCCGTCGGTTATTTCCATTTCAGTACCTGCGTCTTGGCTATCTTCAAAACACCCTACCGCACCTACTATTCTTAATGCAATATTCGGTGCAGGAGTGAAATCGGCTGCTATAAAATATGTTTCCGCTTGAAAGGCTAACTCGCTACCTGTTATCTTTTCGCTACTAATATCGTAATCTCCGCCTACCCATATTCTTATTCTATTTCGCCTATCTCTTTTGGTCAAGGGGTTAGCAAGTAAATAAGAGATTTGTCTTAATGTTTCTGATGACACGCCATAGATAGTTACATCACAATTATCTTTATATGGCGCACCGCCTTGCCTTATTTGCACAGTTGCTCTATATTTACCTAAACCACAAGGAAAAACATATCGCAAATTATCGCTTTGCAATACTTCAACAAAAAAATGTTTTTCAATCTTGCTATCTTGTGCCATAGTATAATAACCACCTGTCGCCAAAACCCGTATATTGTGGGTTTTCCGTACCGTTTAAATCTTCAAACCAAATTTGACCTTGAAACGGCATGTGTTCGGTAAATTTTAAACCTTGCCTATCAAGTGCCTTAATACCTGTGAAAATAATATTTTCATCAATTTTTAAATCTACAAAAACATACTCATCTTTTTGGTAAACGGCTATATTACAATTTTGACCGCCTAAAACAATATCAAACTGTTGGCTCGGTATTTGAGTTAGGGGTATTATGTTTTGTTTAGTAAAATTAGTTATATCTGTTGTCATTATTGTACCACCGTTATATAAAGGATTGTTCTGGTGTTGGTATATTAAGAATTGATTTCAATCCTTGCCTTGCTCTTGCGCTTGCGTTAGGTATTTTAACTGTTCCCGTCTTTTCGCTCGCTATATACTCTATTTGTTTAATGTTAATTCTAGCGGCAATAATATCGTTGTTTTCGTCGGGGCTGTTTTTAAAACTTAAACCGCTTAAAGAACAATGCAGATAAGCACCATGCGGAGTTATAACATCAACCAACAATGGCTTATCACAATATTTCTCTAAAGCAGATACAAAATTCTTTTTATCATAAGGTAAAGTTAAACCGCTTTTGATTAAAGTAATTGTGATATTAAACGGGTTTTGTTGTTTATTATAAGATGCAAATTTCCCATCTTCTAAAGGGTACGAAGCGATTGCGTTTTCCTTGTTATAATCAAAATCAAAGAAACTGTCAAAAGAGGCAATAGTTTTTTGGGATAGAGTATCAACTAAAGACCAATAACCGTAACCAATTACTGACGCCGCTAAATTTTGTACTTGTGCTATACTCGGTATAATCATTGTCGTACGCCTCCTAATTCAAAACCAAGTTTACTAAAAACATCTTGCATTTTATCTGTAGTATAATCTGCAACTTGTTTCTCATTTAAATTTTTAGGTGCATTTATAGTGAGATTGATATAAGCATTTGCCGCAGCACCATATTGATAAGGGTATTTTACTCCTGCTGCCATAATTGACTTGTCCATTTCTCTGATTTGTTTACTGCTCATTCCTGCTTTTAATGCTTTGTCCTTTGTGATTGATTGCAAACGCATTAACTCAACTTCTTTATCTCCTTTCACATAGTTTTCGCCTAGTGCATAACCTATTTTTTGTACTAAATTTAATGTTCCTTTTGTCTTATCTACTACAACAGGTAAGGTTTCAGTTAATAAGTATTTAGTAATTTTTTCAATTTCGGGCAACATCTTTTCTATTGCGGGAAGAACCTCTTTCATAATGCTTGCGGAAAATTGTAACCATGATGTTTTGAAACTGCTTAAAATACGGTTATATTCTCTTGTTTGTGCAATCGCCGCCCGATTTATAAAAGCATATTTTTCGTTTGCCTTAATAACCTTGTCAAAGTTTTCGCCATACCTGCGTAACATTATAAATGTGCTTTCATCAATACCCAAATTTTTGGCGATATTAAACGCTTCTGCATTATCTTTGATGCTCGCCAAAACCTTGCCCACATGTTGCAAGACTTGAAATGCGCTTTTGCCTCTCGGGTCAATACCTATTCTTAAAAATTCTTCAATACCGTTAGCAGTTCCGTAGCGTTTTAATTGGGCTTGCATATCGGTAAAACGCCTAATTGTACCTTGCAAACCTGCTACATCTCCGCCTGTGTCTTGTATTGCCTTTTGCCACGCTTGTAATTGGTAAATGTTTTGGCCTGTAACTAAACTAAAATCGTCAACACTTTTGGCTGCGTCGGTGTAAGTATGTAACATGTTTCTAAATAAATCAAAACCGCCAATTAAAGAGTATGTTTTTAGAAAGGCATTTTTTACGCTACCTAACGCTTTTTCAGCGACATTAGCACCTTCTTTCATACCTTTACTATCAAGCATTAAAGCAAAAACAAATTTATCTACTATATTAGCCATTTCTACCGCCTAAAGTTTTTACTTTGTCTTTCGTACAAATCATTTTCATTTGTGTTTTTAACTGATAGTATCTCTACCATAGTTAAAACATCGTCAAACGAATAATATTCCTCTAACTCTCGCAAGGTACACATACCTTGCATAATCAAACAACTGAATAAAGGACATATATTTTTTGTGTAATAGGCAACTCGCTCGCCCTTCGTTTCAGGCAAATTTAGCGGTTGCCTTGCATAAAAGACATGTTAAAGTCTATTGCCTTGTTACGCAAAAATTGTAAAGTAGCCACTTCCTCAATATAGTTACCTATATTTTCAGGGGTTATCTTTACATATTGTTCCTTTACATTGTCAAAGATTTCATAACAATAAAGATGTTCGTTTTGTAGTTCTATATATTCTGACATCTCTATCGGTGCGTTGTCATTTAAAAGACCTATTGCTAAAGTTGCACTACTTTCGTTTTTTGTCTTTTCAATTTCCAAAAGTTTTTCCGTCGGTATTTTCGCACTTGCTTTCATAGTTAGAGCATATAATTTCGCCGACCATTTTTCTTTTGCCATCGCTGACATTTCTTTTAGGCGGAATATTTTATCAATATCCCGCCCAAATTCTGCTTTATTTTCTATTTTTACTGTTTCAGTTTTTAACATCGCTCTCTTCCTCTCTCAATTAAATGTTAAGTACCACAGGTGTTGCCACATCAAACCCGAATTGTACGGGGTCAAGTGTTCTTTTTAAGGTATACATAGGCGGTACTTGTTTTAAATACCCACTACATATAAACTTTTTACCTACTGACGGTACTGTGATTGTGATTACCACAGGTTGCGGAGTTTTTGTCGTTTCGCAAATAGTCCACAAGTTCATTAAGTATTTAATGGTATTGCTTGACGCTTCAAAATCTACCGTAAAATGCTTAATTGTAGGCAAATAACCTGCACTAATTTGACCGTCTACGCCGATGCGTGTTTCAATAATTTCTATTGTGTCTGCTGTTAAAGCACTATCGGCGGAAAATTTTTCAAAATCGGCATTACCTGCCACACTTGAAATTGATATGCTTGCATTTGCACTTGTTATGTTATTCATCTTTTATTACCTCGCTACTGTGCTGATTAAGTCAATATATTGTATTGCACCGCCGTCGCAATAGTAAAACCTTAAAATAGGTGTTCCTCTTTGCGCTCTTACACTTGCGGAAGGACTAACTGCTTGAAACGCCCATCCGAAATTGTAGAGGACACTTTGGACATCTTGCATAGTCCACCCTGTTTCGCCTGCTATTGCGCTAATTTGCGTTGCGTCAAGGTCAATACCTGTATTGATTACACCTGCGTTTAAAGCGGTATCAATTACGGGCTTAATTGCGTTTAATACCTTGTTATAACCGAAATCATTATAAGGTAAAGCATTTGTGCTTCCTAATAAGTTTCTTACTGCTACTTGCATTTGGTCATTTAACCATACATGATTTGCGTAACTATCAATAAAGCCATATTTACCGCTGATTGTGCCTCTTTGATAGCCGTAAAAGGTATTTCCTGCCGTACCGTCTTTAACATAGCAGTTATAGCCTTTACCGCTTAAAGCCAAGTATTTATCGTTATTGTCGCAAGTAACATCTAAACCGCTTTGAGTTTTGAAAGCAGTTGTAATTCTGCCGTTTGTTAAATCATAGTTAGTAGATGCGATTGTACCCATAGCGAAAGCACACAAAAGAACTGTGCCATAGTTCGGTGCAGTTCCTGCTATGTTTTGTGCGGTCAATGTGCTTGCAAAATCGGCACTACTATTCGGGTTAATGTCTGCGGAAGCCATATCGTGTTCAAAAAACGCATATCTAACACCTTGTAAACCGCACCAAGTTGCAAAACCCAAGTTTTCTGCTAAATCATCGGCGGCGGTTGAGATTTCCCAATTTTTAGTAAAAGAGAAGAAACCTTGTGTCTGATTTAAAATACCGCTCATAAATGCGCTTAAAGTTGTTGCGCTTGCTTGTAAGGGGGAAATTAAAGCCCCGTCAAGTTCGCCTAAACCTAAAACGCTACTTAAATCTGTTCCTGCGGTAGTTGTAGGTATTGCATAACCGATACTACCTGTTTCATCGCTTGCACCGCTTGTGATAATAAATGCTTTAGTTTGACTTGAAAATTCTACGGAGGCATTTGTAAAGTTAGTTGTACTACCTGCGGCTCTTAAAGCGGTTTGAATTGCTACTGCTACTTGAGAGAAGGAAGTTGCACCGCTAAAATCTAAACTCGTTAATTCCACATTTGCGCCGTTAAATACAAATTTAAGATTACCATCAGTTATTGTTTGTAATTGTTCTAAAGTATAACTAATAGTATTGCCTCTTAACCAACCTGCTTGGGCGGCTAAATTATAACCGCACACAAGAAGTGCGCTCGGCATTTTAGTTTTGTTATCGTTTGCGGCAAAATATTTTTCTGCAAACGCATATTCGCTTGAGGTCGTGCCAAAATATGACCCTACGGCTTCCACACTCTTAAAAGATAATGGAACACCCAAAGGCGCATTAGTATTTTTGGTAAGTAAAAGACCATTAAGCGAAAAACCGCTTCCTTCTGCTACAAGGGCTTGCGGTGTTATTTTTACAAAGTTGCTAGTTGATACATTACTCATTTTTTAAACTCCTTTCAGTTTTATAAATTTGCTTTTTTTACATCAATTTCAGCCGAATTAAAGAAATCTTGTGCTACTGATACTATCGGCTGTGTGTTAAAGTGTAATGTCATGGTATTGCGTACCATAAAATTACCCTTTTCATCCGTACTACTGCTTTGGGTTATATCATCTGCGTATAATGGCACTAACCCACTACTTGCGAAATAATCAACACTAAATTTATCTCTAAATAAAGTTTTAACTATCATCGCTAAATCTATACTGTCTTGCCCGTAAAAATCAAGTTGCACATCTAATATATAACTCGCATTTTTTCCGTCGGTATCGTTTGCTATATCGTAAATATCGGCGTTTGTGCTGTTCCTTTTCGGGCTTAAAATCGTTACATAAACAAAAGGGTACGGGAAAGGCGTAGGAATATTATCTATGTACGCACGCCTGACTTTATCATCTTCAAGTGTGCAAGTGTCTTTAAGATATGCTCTTAAAGCCGTATATACTCCACTTGCTGTTAAACTAATTATCAATGCCATTTTATTGCCTTTGTCCTATTACTTTTGTCCATCCGCTTGTTTGATACCATCCCTCTTGTTGTTCAATAACCTTGTAGGTATCATCGCCAACAATAATAAAATCGTTTCCTGTCGGGGCAGATACACCTTTTAAATCTTCGTTAAAATAAAACGCTCTATAAACACCGCCTTCCGTAAATCCTTGCAAGTGTTGCAATCTATAACTTGCTTCAGGTTGCATTTGACAAGTAGCAGGTATTTCGTCGTAAGTGATAACAACAGTACCGTCAGCGTTTAAATATTTGCTTCCGTACTTTTTAATTATTACATCTATGTTCGGGTTTATGCTTTGCGTAACCCCGTTTGCTATTGCTCTCAAGTTCATTTGTCTGCCTCGTCAAAACCCATAACCTTATATGTTATGCCTTTTAATAAATCGCCAAAATCTACAAGGGGCGTGTTTTTTCCTTTAATAGCAACTGTCATAGGTGCGTTTGGCGGATTTTTCCAAGTGTCTATCGTTCGCTTTGTTGCTTCAGTTGCTACTATGCCCATAATTTCGCAAGTGTCATAAGTGTTTCTTTTCTTTAATAAATGCCTGATTTCCTCTTTCCATTTAGACATGTTATCTTCAATAACTTTTTTCTGATAATTACGGGGGGGGATATTCTTTTCGGGTACGCCCATGCAGTTGTAAAAACCCTCTTCCGCAACAGTTATCTTTTTGGGCTTGCCTGTACGCTTGTCTATACCTCTAGCGTTTTTCACAATACCTATTTGTACGCCCATGCTCTTTTTGGCTTTCTTTAATTTGTCAATAAATTGAGCAAATTTCTTGTAATTATCGGGTATAATGTAATTTAAGGCCATAATACCCCCAAATTACATAACTGTACCGTTACCGCCAAAATAGGCCGTATTTCCTTGTATTAGTTTCGGGGTAAGGTATTTCCTTATTATTGCCCAAAACATCGCACCATAAGTGGTCTGTTGCCACCAATTAGGGTTATTGATACCGCTAAACCCTACGGAAACACTGCCTTCACTTGCACTGTTAATTGTTCCTGCACCGCCGTTGCCTTGTCTAAAAAATGCTAAACTCAATAAATGAGCCACTACTAACATGGCGATTGCTTTCTTGCGTGCTGTTGTCAAAGAACTAAAATAATAATCTATGTCAATATAACTTTCGGCTAACTGTAAATAAAAGTTATATTGAGCCTCCGTAACTTTTGAAAGTTCGGGGTAAATTGCTATAAATTCATTAAAGGTTATGGAAGCCCAATTATAACTCATATATGTTACCTATTCGCTAAATTTTTCTACTTCTTTTGCAGATGAAGTGTTGATTTGTTCCGTACCTTGTAACGGGTATTTTGCAACTTGTTCTTTTGCAATTTTCATGCCTTCTTCTTCACTTTCTGCAATAAAGACAAAACCTTTTTTCCAACATCTTGAGGGTTGTAATCTTTCTTTAATTTGTTTGGCTTCATCTTCAGTTAAGGGCGTAATGCCAAAAGCATCGGGGCGGAAATTAAATACTCTTGTTCCGTCGCCTGCTACTTCTGATGTGTTTGCGCTCTTTAAAATCTTTTTGGAAACTTCGCCTAAAGAATTTGTAATATCTACGACAAGACCACCGCTGACACGACAAAAAGCATAATATACTTTATTATGTTTTGGCGCAGGCTTTGTTATGGGGTCTACTTTACGGGTTTCTTTAATTTCTTCTTTTTCTTGTACTGCTTCTTGTTCATTTGGAAGAGGCGACATCTCAATCGGTTGTTCCTGTTCCGCTACGGGTGCTTGCAATACTTCTTCTTCTTGTACTTCTTGTTTTTTAACTCTCTTTTTTGCCATAATTTTTCACTCTCTTTTTATTAAATTTTTGGGTGTGGGGGAGGGGAGTTTTTAATTTAACCCCCCTCTAAACACCCTTTGTATTATCTCTAGGAGATAATTATGAAACTAACATCCTGCTATAAGCAAACGGCATGTATAATCTCCAACCACAAGTGGCTGATGCGGCTTTTTGCTTAAAGGAAGAGGCTTCAGGAATTACTTGGAAAGTGCGTAATTTCATCGGGGTTACACACTCGCCGACAGGGTTACCCAAAACTTCTTCGGGGAAAATTGCGACATAATCGCCTGCTTCAGTAGCAAATTCAGGGATTGGAATAATCTCAATACCTTGATAACTATCTTTAAGCATAGCGATAACTGATAAACCGAAGGTATTTTTCTTATTAAGATAACCTAACAAGTTTGAGGAAATACCCATTTTGAGTTTATCAGCGGCAGTGATTAAGGATTGTGAATTTGCAATCAAGTTGTTTACGATAGCAACACAATCATCATAAATTGCGTCTGCGCCTTTGGCTGACCATGAGGTCTGACCACCTACGGTTGCAGGGGTTAAGGATGCAGGCAAGAGCGGATGATTGACGATACCGTAAATGTTCAAGCCATTAACACCGAACATGTAGTATCTGTTACCATAAAGTGCTAAAGTATTTGCGGCAGATGATTGTTTGCCTTCAACTAAAGCAACTTTGGCCTGTGCGTTTCTTGCAACTTCTAAATCGCCATATTTAATCATTGTTTGGAAGCGGAAAACATCAGTAGGTATCCACTCGTTGTTGACATCGGAGACGCCAAGTTCACTGTAATCTTGATACGGTGCAACATTACCGATTTCTTCTGCCAAACGATATTTCAATCTTTCAGTTGTCCAATCGCCTTGTACTATTTCTTTAAAGAGTTTAGTAGCGTTGCGTGGGGCGGTTAAAACTTTTATCGGCTTTTCGCTGATGTAAGTTAAGAGTTCAACAGGAACGCCGATATTTGCGCTTGAAATATTTGTAGGAACGCCACTGTCGGCATCCATGACGGCATCGCCTTGTATAACACCTTTGAGGTTATAAATTTTGACGCCTTGTTCTTCTAATTGCTGTCTTAAAGTCATTGTATTAGTACCTCTCTATGATAAAAAGTTGACCTGCGGCGGCACTTTGTTTGCACACGAAACCTGTATCAACTTGAGCATTTGACCCTGCGGTTTCTACCATATTGTTGGCGGTAGAAGCACCAAGTAAAGTGCCAATATCGTCAACTTCTGCGATATAAGAAACTTTGGAGGAATTGCCCGTAGATTTAGATGTGAAAACTAAACCTGTGCCACCTGCATTTGCGGCGACATCGGCTACTGCGGTCAAGGCAGTGTCTAATACACCTGCTACATCGCTAATAGATGTGGCGGAGTGGAAATCTAAACCTGATAAAGCAACTACTGTACCATCAATATTAAGTTTGAGTGTACCTGAAGTTACTGCTGTCCAAGAAGTATAGGCACTAACCGTTTTAAATTCTAAAGTACCTGCGCTTGCATCGGCAACTGCGGAAGAACCTGTGGTAATTTCGCCGTTACCTGTGTTTGCTAAAACTTTATAACCTTTTGTAGCACCGTTTTTAGATTTAGCAAAAAATCTGCCACGAATTGCTACGGGGCAAGGTTGACCATTTGCAATTTCAAGGGTTGCACCTTGATTGCAGGGTAAAGCACCGTCTTGTACACGATAAACAAAACCAACAAGGTCATTAGTACTAATTTTTTCATTAGTTACATATTTTTCCATGATGTTGACTTGTTTTCCTGCAGGGGCGGAAACTTCCCAAACGAAACCACCTACTTTGGCAGAGCCATTAACTCTGCATGCAGGGGCTTCATTGATAATAGCAGTTGCGGAAGTATCAACTAATCCGCCTTCTTCTGCTAAACCATTAACTTGATATACATTTTGTTGTAAAGGCATCTTTTAAATCTCCTATAAATTAGTATTTCCTTTGTGGCAAGCCTTTCAAAACATCGGCAAAACCGTTTTTGATTTTGTTGCTTGCATCTTCGTCTAAAACGACGGCTTTCTTTTGGCCTTGTTTCTTGACGGCGACAGCGCCTTTAAACATCGGCTCAAAAGCACTATCACAAATACCTTTTGTGGAAAGGCCTAACGCTTCACACCCAATTTTGTAATATGCTTCTTTGCTGTCTTGTGTGCCAATTTTACCGCAAACATCTTCAACTTCTTCTTTTGCGGCGTTTAAAGATGCCATTTCTTTTTTGGCTTCTTCTTTGGCTTCATCTTTGATTTTTTTAAGTTTTTCTTCTTCAGTTTCTTCAACGATGTCCTCTTTTGCAGGCTCTTCGTCGTCGGCTTCAGAAGTTTCGCTACCCTCATAAGCAAGTTTTTCGGCTTTGCCTAAAATGGTGCGGATTAACTCTTCATCAACTTTACCTTTAAGAATACCGCCGATTTCGTCAATAAGTTTGCGTTTATCTTCAGAGGCGGCGTCTTTGGTAAGTTTTTTATCTTTGTTTTCTTCCATTTTCTGCTCCTTTGGGGTTGCGTTGTCGCCGACCCCGTTTGATTTTTCAAATTCTTTTAGTAACTCTTGTGTATAGTCGCTATCATTTTTTAAGTAGTCAATTCCTTCTTTTACATTTTCAATAGTTTCTTTGAAAGGCCACGGAGTTTTAGTGTTGTATTTCTTTCTTTCTTCTGCTACTTTTTTATATCTTTCTAATTGTTCTTGTGCCATTGATAATAATTCACTATTTTCTTTTAATCTTGTTCTCAATAGTCCTTTGTCTTTATGAGTAACGACTTCGCCTGACGGTAAAACATACCCTTTACCGTTCTCACTTTTTTGTAATTTAATTTTAGATTTTGAGGAGTTATCTTCTTTGCTTTGATTATATCTATCTCTTCCTTCAGCGGTTGCGTGCAAAAAGTTCTGTACTTCTTTCATGGGAGGATTATCTTTGCCTTCTCTTCTTCTTGCGCTTTCAAACGCTTCGTCAATTTCTTTTTGAGAAAATTGTTTCAAGTAGTTTTCGTTATAGCCTGAATTGGAAATATGTTTTTGAAGTTTAGCATAATCATTTTTATTAGATTTAGCGGAAGAACTAGAGCCACTATTAGAGCCACTACCTGCTGTAAATTTTCCGTCTTTGGCTCTAGGGTGGTCGCTTTCTTTAAATTCGTCTTTAAGTTCTTCTAAATCTTCGTCTTGTACGCCAAGTTTTTTAAACAATTTCGCTAATTTATCAAACATACTTTCTCCCTTGTTTTCGTCATAGACATAAGCCCCGTCAACTCTGCCTTTTTTTACAAGTGCCAAGTGATTAGGCATAATGTTTACCATTTTTAAATCGTAAGGCTCGCCGTTATATTCGCCACTTTCTTTCACAAATTCGCACCTATAACCTGCGGACAAATCTTTTAACTCGCCACTTTCTATGCGGTCAATATCTACTTTATCCCAAATACATAAATCGCCGTAAACTGCACCATCTTTAAATGTTGCGTTAGATAAACCACCGCATCTATTTTGTTTCTGCGGCTCGTCGGCATAATCCATAATGTGTTTATTTAAAAGAGGAATATTATTAAATTGCGGAAGTGCTTTTTCAAGTTCTTCAGCAGGGCGTAAAACTTTATATTTGGTAAAAGGCTCAAGCCCTAACTGTTCATAGTTTGGTATCTCTTTCCCGTAATACTCGCTTACGCATGCTTTTGTGATGAGTGTTTGGTCAACTAATAGGCGACCGTTATTATCAACATGCCTATGGCTTTTACTATCAAAAACCATAGCATCTAAAATGTTACATAAATTGTTATTTTCAAATATCTTTTTAGTCATATAAACAAAAAAAGAGCCACCAAAAAGGACTATTAAAATCCTTTCTAGTGGCTCATGGCCATAAATTGTAACAACTAAAATTTTATAAATTAAATTCCGTTATGGTTTTACACCGACGGCATTTAATCTGCAAAGTTTCTGCTTTCGCTACTTTGCCTAACAAGTGTCCGCATTTAATACATCTTAACTCTTTCAACACTTGCTACTCCACCATTTTAGCATATTTTTTTCCATTTGTCAAGCCCCTTTTTAAAAAATGCTAATTTTACCGTCTTAAAATACTTTCTTTAAATCAAACAAAGACACAGTGATTTCTTGCCCTTTAAGGTCAATAATACCTCGTGCGCCGATAATTTTTACTAACTTGACTTTTACATTTTTGTATAAAAAAAACTCGCCTTCAATGTATTTCATAATGCCTACCTGTTATCAAATTTTAAAATCGTTTCCTTGTAACAATTACAATTTATTTTTTCTTTAGGTTGTATATATTCGCCGTCTATATAGCACCCCTTACGAATATCAAACTCTTTACCGTCTGCGTGGACATGACTAATGCGTGGCTCTTGCGGTATACTGCTATGACGCCATCTTGCCTTAAATAAACCTAGTTCTAATTTGCGTTGTGTGTCTACGGTTTCAGTTATCTTGTTTACTTGGTCATAAGCAATAGTAATAGCCCTACGCCTTGAGATACCGTAATCTTTATGTTGCAATTTGTCTACTAGTTCCGTCATATCTCTGCCTTTGACAATACTATCGTTAATGTCAAATTCTACACGCCTTAAATACTCTGAAGGTATACTTCTTATTAGTGCAACATTTTCCTGTACTGCCGCTTTAAGTGCAATTTGCATTTGGGGTGTATACTTAAAATCAATTTCCATTTCCTTGATGAGTTGATTTTTTAGTCTATTGGTTACTTCCTTTTGTATCTGTGCCACTAACTTTTTAGGCAGATTATTTGCCAAGTTGTTAAACTTCTTTGTGTAGCGTTTGCGTATAGCGTTTATAACCTTTTTTAGTTTAGCCATAAATGCGCTTGGCGTGGGTTTTGCATCTTTAATGGCGTTATCCCTTTCGGCTTTTTTAATCTCTTCTAAAATAGGTCTATAAGCGGCTATGCAATAATAGCCAATACTATCACGCATTTGCCTTAATAGTTTAAGTAATTCTTTTTGATACTTTGCGTTTAATGCCACACTTGGCTTAATTGCAGGTAGTATCTTATATTTTGTACTTGGTTTTTTCATCAATAAACCTTATTGCCTTCTTTTACTTTTGGATAATCAATAATTTTAGCACCAAATTTTTCAAAGAGTTCAACCGCTATGAGTTCGGGGTAACCTTTATCAGGTGTTAATTTACCCACATAGTCCAAAACTGTAAGCACAATTTCGTTCTTGCTTGCCGTTTCCAAGTCATCATTTATTTCTACTACTTCATCATTTATTTTTAACTTAATCATAACTCCCCTCTCGCATTTGCAATAACAAAATCAAAATACTCTCTATCTTCTTCAGCAAACTTTTTAGCGTCAGTAAATAACCTTTGTAAGCCCATAGACATAATTTCGGTAGCATCATCGTAAAACTTACCGCAGTATGGGGAAAAGAATTTGTCGGCTTTCGCTCTTTCTTCTTTGCCATACCCCTTGCCTTTGGTTAGTTTGTTTAAAGATTGCTCTTCTTCGTTTTTAGTTCTATATTCTAAAAATGCTTTTGAATTTAACAACATATTAGGGTTGTTCGCTTCCAAAAAATGCCCATATTCATGTATGACCACATCAAAATCATCATCGCTTGCCATTATTATTTCTTGTCTATTGTGAGAAAAATATGCCCGTGCCTTTGACCTTGCTGTTACGGTCAATCCTGTATGCCCTTTTGAAATATCGTCAGAAAAGAAACCGTCTAATAGCCCCCTTGCTGTGTTAAAAGCATTTTTTGCTTTGGGAGTTACCTTATATGCAGATACTCTAAAATTGCTTTTAAATCCTTTTTTAAGAGAATTAGAGATGTTAGTAGCCATTTCTTTTAATTTATCTTTTGAGGAATTTTTTAAGGCGGCATATTCAGAGAATAGTTTAAATCTTGTCATAGTATCGGCAGATTGGGCATCTAAATAACTCTTTCGCTTTTTATCTATTTCCCTAATAAAACTATCGTCAACGGAAGAAAAAGATTTGACAACGCTTTCTGTTTTTTGTTGATAATTTTTTAGTTTTTGGCTGATTGCTTTTGCTCTGTTTGTTATGAGATTTTTCTTCATCTCGTATTTCTTTTTGGTCAAAGCATTGACATTTTCGCTTAACCTTTCTACTTCTGCTTTAAGGTCTTTTGTTTGTTCTACTAAATATTTAGTTAAAGTTTTATTATATTTTGCCATCGCTTCTTCTTCCGCTGTTTCCACTTCTTGCAAAGATTTTATGTCATCTTTTGAATTTTTTTCTTCGCCCCCTGAAGGAGTTGATGTGTCATCTCTTTGTTTTTTAATGGTATTTATTTTCTTGCCTGTGAATTTACCGCCTGCACCTGCCTTGATTTCGCCATCTTCGCCTATCTTCAAGGGAATACCTGTATCTTCTTTATTACCATGTGGGGGGTGTATAGTAATCCATCTGTCTGCATCAAAAAGCCCTTTTAACCTTTTCCATAAACTCGGTTTTTCGTCGGTAATTTCTTCAACAAATAAGTTTATAAAATCTTTATTTTGGGGCTTGACAAAATGCTCTTTTTCCGTTATAATATTATTAGAAGTATCCGCAGCCCTTCTTTGCACGAAGGTGTCTCCGACGGATGCTTCTTCTTTTATATATTCGTCGGCATTTGGGTTTAAATTATAGAATTTATTTCCTTGCCTATCTTCCCAAATTAGAGCAGAAACTTTATAGTTTTTTCCATCCATTTTTACAGTATTAGAAACCCTGTGGTATTTTAAAATAGTACCGTTTTTATCATGTTTAGGTTTTTCTGCACCTTCATATTTTCCATACTTGATAATATCAGGTAAGACAACTACCATTTTTAATTTGTTTGGGTCTGCGCCTGAACTAATAAACTTGTTCATACCTACCCTGCTAAAAAACACTTCTCCTAAATCTTTGTTTTCTACTGTTTTACCTTGTAAATGGGTTTTATAATATTCTATTGCCTTTGATTGCAATTCTTTTATATCTTTATAGTTTCCAATTTCTTTACCCGTTATCTCAATAGGTTTACTTTTTTTTTCGCTTCCCTCTTCCTTTGGGCTTTGTGTGCTGTTTGAACCACTTGTAAACTTACCGCTTTTATCTCGGGGGTGGTCGCTCTCTTTAAAATCCTCATCTTCCACACCGTCTTTCAAAATTTTGTCAATTTCGGTATCTTCCCCGTTCTCACGCATGTCCACTTCTTCTTCTTGCTCGTTAATATCTATCGGCTCGGGAATTTCCAAACTTTCATATTCGCTGTCTTTATCGTTCATTAACTGCCTTGCTACATCGGCATTAGTGATTGCGCCCATTTGCACATAAATGTTGCTTGTGTTCGCTTTCATTTGATTAACTTCGGCTTTCTCTCTATCAGACATTTGATATAAAGGTTTCCAAGTCCATGTTAAGCCGTTGCTATCTAAACCGTTACTGTAACAAATAATATCAATCAATTTGTTTATCGGCTCATTAAAGGTGTTATTTTGCAAGGTGTTAATCAAATCATAGAAGTTGCGCATGTCATATTCGCCTGTTGCATTTAAACCTGTCGGGCTTGTTTCCAAGAATTTAGTTGTAGGTATACCGCTGATTACAGGTAATAGTTCCAAGTTAGCATATAAGATTTCACGCAAACCCGTAATTGGGGTGTTGATTTGTTGCATATCTTCTGTGTTTTTATCTAATACAATTACAGAATTATTATCTCTATATTTTGCTATTGTGTTGATACGGTTAAGAACTGCATTTTCTCCATCTACTGCAATTAACCCGTCAATATCAGTAGAAATAGAGGTACAACTGAATTTAAGTACCACATTATTTACTACATCTTTTGACTTGTAAAATGCTTGTACATAGGGGAACATGATTTGTGCCAAAGGTATGCCAAAGAACAAATAAACAGGCTTTAAGATTTGAGGCGGTATATTCTCGGCAAAGTATAAGAAACGGCTCTTGTGTATCTTACGGCCTAAAATGTAAAAGTATTCAGGCTCGTAAAAGTTTTTTGCCGTCGGGTCAGATGAGTTGTAGGTGCTAGGTGCTATGTTTATCGGCTCAATAGGTTGAAGTCCTACAAGTTTAAGCCCTTTCAGTTTGGCTTTATTAAAATCATCTTGGCCTACTTTATATAAAGGTGTTGCAAGTTCTTCATCAGATAATGGCTCGTTGGGGTTTGCTCTCATATCAATATATGCAAGACATCCGCCAAAATAGCCCGTTAAATTGCTTGCCTTTCTAAAGATATTTTTTGTTTCTACTCTTTCAAGTTCAGAAGTAACAAAGTTTATCTTCTCTTCGGTGCTTTTTTCCTTATCTTCCCCTGTCAGTTCGCCCCATGCTCTTGTCATTTCATCGGCTCTTGTTGTTACGGCTCGGCGAATAAATGCGTCTTGTGCTAAATAAGATAAAAACGCATAGCCTAAAAATCTGCCTTGTGATAGATTGGCAATAGTGGTGTAGTTGTTAGTAAAAAAGTTATCATAACTATCTAAAATACCTTGCCTTTCCCCATCGTTTACGGCTTTAACTGCGTTTAGTGATTTGTAATAGTCCGCTTTAGAGGTTTCCGCCATAGCCTTTTCTGCTTCTATTTCGTCTTTAGTCTTAAACCCCGTAATAGCCTCATCTTTAATCCATTGAGCAAGCGGACTTATTTTCTTTTTTTCTTCCTTGTATTCTGTTACCATTGACATATAAAATCTCCTTAAAATGTTGACTTCGCTTTAGGTTTTTGTAATTCCTTTATACTATAAATAAGACAATCAACCATATCATCATGTGCATGACTGTCATCTGCTGAAAATTCGCTCACTTCTTTTAAAAAATCGGCCAACCATACTTTACCCAAATCAGCGTGTGGTATATAGACATTACCGACTTCAATTTCCCCTAGAACATCGCAAGCCCTTTGAAATTTGTCTGCCACATACTCTGTGCCGTCGGGTCTTTTTGCTTTAGGGTATAATGGCTCTACATAAATGCGGTGTAATTTGAAATCTTGCAATACTCCTGTTCCGCTTGCTTTATCTTCAATACATAGACATCTAGGCTTGGGGTACGGCAAATTCGCTTTATTAAAACTTTCCCACAGGGTGTGTGTAAATTTAGTTAGTTGCGGTATTTCCCATTTGTTACGCCATAAGTCTATCAGATACATCTTGCGGTCATTTGTAAAGCCACATAATGCAAATACGCTATAATCGCTACTTGTTTTGGCGGTCATAGCGAAATCGCAAAAAATCTTTGTATAAATTATATTGTCAGGCAACTGCTTATAAGTGCGGAACTTATCAACCTTAAAAACATTACCGCCTTCAAGTACAGGGTTTTGCATGTGTTGAGCCGCAAACATGTACGGGTTTTCCCTTTGTAACTTTAATAATGCTTCTGTACTATATCTTTCAGGCCATATACTTTGATTGTTTTTATCAAGGGATGTAATCTCTATAATCTCAAAATCAAGGTTTTTTTCCTTTATATAGCCGACAAGGTCATCTACGGCTAATCTCTGCATGATAATGATAATAGGTGCTTTTTCGTTGTTCCTACGGGTAAGAAGGGTGTTTTCAAAATATTCTATACAGTGTTTCTTGGCAACACCCGACCTTGCGTCATCTGCTTTTAAAGGGTCATCAAGTATACAAGCACCGCCATATTCTTCACTATCTGCTAAACCAAAACCAAAACCTGTTAGACTTCCGCCCATAGCACATGCACGCATAGCGCCACCGTTATCTATTTGCCATAAGCCTTTATTAGCACTATCTTCTTTAATTGATATGCCAAAGAGTTTGCTATATAAAGGGCTATCTATAATATCTCTAATATGACCGCTAAAATTTCTAACAAGGTCATCAGAGTATGAAGTGTAGATATTATTACATCTCGGCTCTCGGCAATAAGTCCATGCTACAAAGTATTGCATGATAATGCTTTTGCCAAATCTTACAGGAAAGTTAATAACTAAATTAGTACGCTCTCTCGGCTCACAATCTGCTATCGCTTGTAATTTGTCTATAATTTGTAAATGGAAGTTTTTAAATGTAAAATCTTGCTTTTGTAAGTAATAGTGAAAAACTTTGATAAAATGCTTAAAACTCGCTCTCAAAAGAGCGGAGGCATTTACAGGGTCGCTCTCTACTGCTTTTAGTTTTTCATCATTCATAGTTAATCATCTAATAACTTCTTTAAGTTCTTTACTGATTTTATATCTACTTCACTATGTGAGTAAATCTCATGCTTTTGTGCGGACTTTTGCCCCGTTAAGTCAAGCCATAAGTTATAAGCGTTTAAGTTGCCCTTTAACATCTCGCTTTGTAATTTAAGCACCGCTAAACCATTGTTAGTTATATCTTGCTCTTCTTCAGGTGTTATTATAAAGTTTTGCTTAAGTTTCTCAATAATATTAGGGTGTCCTTGTAAGTTGCCGATATACTGCGCCCACTCTGCCATAGAGCGTTTTTTGGCTCTTGCCTTTGCACTTATAACTCCGCCTTTCTTGCCCATTTCTCGTGCTTGTTCCGTGTTTATTCTTCTTAAGTTAGCCAACTGTGCAGGGCTTTGCTTTCTTTTAGCCATAATCTATTTTCTCTTGTTCTTTCTTTCAGGTTTGAAATCATGCAACTTAACTTCTATATCAAAAGTCTTGTTGCCGATTGTTATACTATCTTTGAAACCTGCTATCTCGGCTTGTATAACTACACCGCACAACACTGCCTCCATGTCTTTAACTGTAAATTCGTTTTTAGCAGTCCAAGCATAAAAGGCACTTAACCTTTCTTCTTCGCTTGTTTTTACCGCTTTGCTCTCTTTATTTTCGCTCATTATTCCGCCCTCATGCTTTGCTGAATTAAGTATATATCTCGGCTTAATTTAGCACATAAATCGTCTAACTCTTTACGGAGTGGCACAGGTGCTTCCGTATTAGTCGCAACTTCTAATAACTTTGTATAAAGTTGCATGGTGTAATCTAAATACTCTTGTTTGCTTTTTCTCTCGTCGGGTATAAGAGAAATAATGTTAGCCGCAGAACGCAAGGTGCGTTTGGCATCTGCTACTTGGTCATCATCTTGTAAAAGTGAAATGCTTACTTCCCGTATTGCGTCTTTATGTTGTTTAAATCCGTCAGATAGTCTTTCGGCTAATAGATGTAAGGCGTAATCTTTTGCGGTAAGGTGTAACTCTTCAAGCCATATTTCTAAAGCAAGAATTAAGTCAATAATGCGAAGTATTTTTCCTAAAAACATCACGGCACTCCTTGTCTTTTTAAGGTAAAGCCGTGAAATAAAAAAAAGAGATGTCCGTCGTTAAATGAATAACGGCAGTAACATCTCTAAATCAAGTATAAATAATTTTTTTTCATTTGTCAAGGGGTTTTTTGCATCTTCTAAACCCACCCAAGTTACTGCACATCTCTTTTAAAACTTTAAGTGTTCTATATTTTTTCTTAAAACAATTAAAATAAGTTGTACAATAGTATTCAAAAAAACATTTATCACATTTAATTATATCTTTCATTTCGCACTCCTTATTTACAAATAAAAGCAAGTATTGCTAAAATAACAACAAGTATTTGAGTTATCAATAACCCTCTTATTTCATCTAATTGCCTTGAGTAAAAATCACAAACATAAACATCTTTAGGTCTTTTTATCTCAAATGTGCGTTTTTTATTCCTTTTCTTTACCATAGTTAATCCTCTCTTATTTTTTCCCACTCGGTAATTGCAAAGTATATAAGATGTTCAGACACAAACTTATCTCTTTGAAAATTGCAAGCACCTTGCTTATAAAAAGGGCAATTATTACAATTTTCTTCTTTTAAAACAAATTTTTTACAATAATCTATTGCGATTTTAGTTATTTGTTTTTCCGTAGGTTTCTTTACCATAATACTCATTCCTCTCTTACATTATTTTCTCTTTTCTTTTCCTAACAAATATACATCCTTTAAATAATCAATATTTTGTTTAACTTTGTTAATATTTGATGTTATACTAACCTGTTTCCATTTAGTAAAAAACCACAAATATCTCTGCTTAATAAATGTTCTATATACTATTTCAAATTGTCTTAATTCAATAGTAATCTTTATCTGTATTTTAGGTATTATAAACATTATTTAACTCCTTCCAAAAGAGCGTTAAGGGCTGCTTCGGCTTGTTTAACATAATAATCTATTGCATATTGAGGTAGTTCTTCAAATGGATAATGTTCTCTTTCCCAGCATATTGCCTTTGCCATAACCTCTATTGCCTCTTGTTTTGATATACCTTCTTTAGCAACTACTTGCGGATGTATAGGGCAAACTTGTAATCCTGCCATTTCGTTCGGGCTACCTATACAGTCGCATTTATACATATCTTTGTTTTTTGGTCTTTTACAAACATCTATTATTTCAACTCTTATTCTTTCTTCTTTATCTGCCATAATTAACCTCTCTTAAAATAATTGTAATTGGCTTCCCTTTTGCTCTTTACCAAGTATGAAATCACAAATAAAATTTCTTGCATAATCGGGGGAAATCATACTGCGTTCTTCACTACATAGTCCATCGCCTTTACTTCCCTGGCATTTGTCAATTCTTTTCTGCTCTTTATCGTTTTGCCAACTTTCCCCATAAGTTGCATCGCAATTAAAAAACCAAAATGCTGTCGGTTTTTTAAAATAATCACCCCTTAACATTCTATTATTATCAATAATCGTTGGCGTTGGAAAGTTCTGCCCTGTAATTAAATAATTCGGTGCAGTCGCTGGATTTTCAATAATAAGTCGTAATTCTTTAGTACAACAAATATGCACCAATTTATAAAGCAAAGCGTGCAATTTTGTTCTTTTTTCCAAACGGTCAAGGGCATACTCTATTTGAAAAGTTTTCGGTTTATTTCTAAACTCATTTTTAGCAAGAGCAAAATATAGCTGTTGTATAGTTTCAAAATAAATGCAAGGAAAGAAAGCAATAATCAAATCATCTTTGCTTATGTTATCAAAGATACTTGGCTTGCCTTCATAACCTTTTTCTATCTCGGTAAATAAGTCAATAACATAGTCGGTTTCGCCAAAGTTATTTTGTATATCATAGTCATAAGCATCATACCCTAACTTTTTGAACTCGTTTTTAAAAGTTCCTGATTGTTCAAAAAAAAGGTGAACCTTACCTTTTATAATCATTGTTTATACCTCCATATATAACCACCTGCCGTTTTTCTTTCCCCACGACATACTGATGATATTTGTTCTTTGTAAATTCCTAAAGTTTCGGCTGCATATTTCATTGACTTAAAAACATAAACTACTTCCTTTGTATTTTTATCAAGAGCTTCAACGGATTTTTGTTTATATTGATTTAATCTTTCCTGACAAGTTCCATATAAAGCATTGTAGCTATGATTGCACCATTCAAGATTAGTAACGATATTATTATGTTTTATTTCATCTTTATGATTTACGTTCGGGAATTTATTTGAATTTTCAATAAATGCCTTTGCAACCAATCTATGAACTGCAAGATGTTTAGAACCATATTTTTTACTTGTTTTTATAAATAAATAACCATTACAAGTTTTGTTTTGTTTTAATATTCTGCCTTTTACTAATCTTTCCCCATTATGTCCCGTTTTTACATAATGGTCTAAACTTCTTACTCTACCTAAATTTGATACTTGATATATGCCTTTATAACCTTCTATATCTTTCCATTGCTCAAAGAAACAATGCACTTTGCCTTTGATTTCCATATCTTACCTCTTAAACTCTTTAAACAGTTCCAAAGTATACTGTGCTAATACTTTCATAATGTGCAAGTCCTCAATAAGTTCAAGTGCCATACCGTAAGTATATCTGCTATTATGTAAATCAATATCAAATGTTTTATTGTTTAAATCAACTTGCAACTCATAATTTTTAAGTATATGCCTTAAAGTTATGCACCAAGTGTAACCTTGCGAAACATTATCAACAGTAAAGCCGAAAGGTTTTACAAATTCCTCTAATTGCTTATATTTATCTTGCATACTTAACCCCCATTATGTCCTTGAGAGATATTTCTTCCACTTTGCCTATGGTGCATTTTTCCAAAATCAAATCATCATTTATGTTAAGCGAAGGTTGTAATTCTTTGATAAGATAAATATGATGCTTTGCGGTGTCTAATCTCGTACAAGTATAAAAACTTGTTTTACTCCAAACAACAGCATCTTCAACCCGATAAAAGCCATAATGATTTCGTACAGTTTTTAACCTATACCCGTTATAAAACAAAGGCCAATCTTTTTGCCTAATTCTGTAAAATACCTGTTTAAGCATTTTTTAACCTCTCTTTAAGTTCCTCTATTTTGCTTTCTATTTTGCGTGCTTCTGCAAATCTTTTTAATAATTCCACAGGTACTTTACCCGTTTCATACTTCCCTATTTCCAACAATATTGTTTGCGAACTCATACATAATCCTCCGTAATTCTTAAATTAAATCTATTCAAAAATAAACTGCCTCTACCGCCCATACCATCACGGTCTTTTGCTAATTTCCATTTAATCTCTTTTTTGGAACTGCTTAAGTCCTCTTTTTGTTCAGTCCACAGTAAAAGGACTTGGCTTGCTATTTCTTCAAGGTGCGAACAATCCTTAATGTGCCTTGTTTCAGGCTCACTATTCGTCGCTTGGCTTTCCCTGTTCAAATGTGCCACAAGTATGCCTAAACAATTATGTTTTAAGATTAAGTCCTTTAAGTCATTAGCAAATCTTCCTATCTTGTCGGTTTTGTTCTCATTACCGTAAGGAAAGTTAATACCGCTCAAGTTATCAATAATCAAAATATCAGGTTTTTGTGCTTCCATTTCTTGGCGTATAACATCTATATTAGGGTGGCTTACCGTACTAAAGATAAGTTGCTCTTTATACTTTTGTGAAAAATCTTGTAAAAATTTATAAACTTTACTAAAATTTTCCCTAGAAAGAGTATGATATTTTAAATCCTTGTACGGTATTTGCACATAAAGCGAAACTTGCCTTTTTAGATATTGCTCGGGTTTCATTTCGGTGGTGTAGATTAAAACCTTTTGCCCTTGCTCTAAAAAATGCTTGATTAAGTTTATACAAAGTAAACTTTTACCGACTTGTTCCCTTGCACCTATAACCATAATATCGCCTCTAGCAGGTGCGGAATTAGTATCTATACCGTTAAAACCCGTACTGATAATGTCAGGCATGCGCTCTTGTTCTTCAATCAAATCTAAACTAACCTTCTGCAAGTCCGCACCGTTTTCTTTTTCCAAAATATCAATATCAGTTTGTAAACTTGATGTCTCATCAATCAACTTTTGGCTGTCTTTATCTTTTTCAAACAATTTAACTAATTGCAGTTGTTTGCGTTTGAGTGCATTGATTTTAATGCCCTTTATATAAGCCGTAAATAGGGTTAGAAGCCCTTTTTGAGCCAAATCCGATAGATACCCCTCATGGCCTATTTCACGCATTTTACCGTGATTTTTAAGCCATTGAACAAAAAGAGCAATATCAAAAGCGTTGTACTGTTTAAAAGTTTCAATCATAAACTCATAAACCCTTTTTAGTTTTTCGTTGCAAAACTCTTCAGGTTTCACTTTCTCTATGGCTTCGGGTAATAATTCCTTAAAGACAAGAATATCGCCCAAAAAAGCCTTTTCTAGTTCGGTTGTATCAAAAAGCGTGTCCATATTCTTTCTCAAACTGTTTTTTTAGTTTAGCCATGCTTTCACGGTATTCACGGTCTTTTTCTTCACTCGTTTTCTCGGTTTGCATGGCGGAGGGGGGATTATTACTTTTTTTCCGCATACTGTTCCAAGTAGCCAAATTTGCCTTCCAACTCTTCATGTGGTTTTTACCAAGCATCCACCCTCTAGCCTCGTTATAGTTGTAGTAATACTCTGCATCTATGGCATAACCCTTCGCTTTGATATACTCCCTAATTTCTTCTACTGTTGGTTTTTGAAATCTAGTTACATGTTGGTTTGTTGCCTTTTCTTTTATAATTTCTTTTATTCTTATCTTATCTTCTCTTATCTGTGACAGCGGAACGCCTACCGAACCGCCTACCGAACCGCCTACCGTTTCGCTAGGCGAAATTTGGGCATTTGTATTGTGTGTCAACTTGTACCGCAGATTATCTTTTGTGCGTTTTTTTTGAACGCTCTCAATATCACGCCGTACTATCAGCGACACATCAGCGTTATGTCCGCACGCTATCGCCAACTGTTTTTTGGTTAAATATCTTTTAAGCATTTTTTGGTTAGGTTCTTCTTCCGCTAAAGCCCAAACTAACTGATATTTAACTAAAGCCAAAATCTCTTTATCATCAAAATTTAAAAGATTTGTAGGTATTTTTGTCCACTCCATTAGTCAGTTCCTCCAGGTTTTATCTCGTTTACCGACTTAATAAAGTTTTCAATATCGGCAATACTTCTTATTACTCTATATTCAAGCCCTTTTTCTTCGCACATGGCTTGAAATAACTTTTGTTCGGGGCTTTGTCTGCCTGTTTGGGTTTTAAGTTCTAAAGCCCAAAATTGACCATTTTTACCAACAATTAGGTCTGCTTGGCCTTTGGTATACCCCATACCTTTATGATGCGCAATATAACTATATCTGTTAGCATTATTGCGCCCAAAGTATTTTAAGGCATCCATAACATCTGTATCTAATACTATAAAATCGGACATTTTTAAAACCCTAACTATGTTGTATTGTAATGCGTGTTCGCTTCCTGCTTTCATAATTACTCCTTTTGGGCAGGGCGTGTAGTGAGGTTATGTTCAAGGAAACTACACGCCCCATATATTGTTACCAAGGCACTACATCTTCTGTTTGTGCTTGGGTGTTCGGCTTTGTGTTTTCTTTTGTTGCTTTGTCAAATACATTAAGCCACACATCTCCGTTTATATCTTTAAATGCACAAGGGTTAATAAACGGATTAAACTTAATTGACATTTTGCCGTCGTCTTTAATAAAGAGTGTTCCGCAATTTATCCAATTTGTTTTCTCCTCGCCTTGTTTAGTTTTGTAAGTTTGTTTCGCTACAATATTTTTAATTTTCATATAATACTCCGTATTGTTCAGTATCAATTCCAAGTTCTTTGGCTTCTTCTATAAGGTTATTGATAAATAGAGTTGCTTCTCCGTTTGGTGTGCCATCATTAACAAGTTCACTAGTGCCTTTAAAAACTTTCCATGCTACAAACTCTTTGCCGTTGATTGTGTTTTCTTTGTAAAACTCATAATATCGGGCAAATCTTTCAATGTCAACATCTTTTCCTATTGTTAGTATGTCGCAAGGGCAATAACGCTTTATCATGGTTACATGCACAGTATTCGGCGAAGTTTGCAAAACTCTTGCCATGTCATTTATTAAAGCCCATATAAGATTGTTTTGGGATAAAGAGCGTTTGGTTTCTTGCCTTTTAATAATGACATTAACCTCTTGCCCTTGCATTTTGGCTATCTTCTCCAAATAATCAGGGTTACTTTCTAAAAGTATATTTACCTTTAGATTTTGTCCTATTTTCTCGGCTTTAATAATCTTTCCAAACATTATTTTACCCGTATCCTTATTGAAGATTTAACTTCGCTTTCCTTTTGATAGAACTTATATAAGTCTGCATGTTCCGCTTTAAATTTAGTGCTATCAAAAGATTTGCGTTTTGTAGGGGGAATATAGGTAATAGTTATATCGCCTAGTTTAAGGTCTAAAATATTACGCTGTTCCATTTCTTTTTTAATGGCTTCCCTTAATGGCTCAATGCTTTTTTCAAATGTTGCAATTTCATCTAAAGCATATATAAAGTATTCAATATCGTTTTTAGATACTGTTTGCAATTCAGTAGTTATTGCAGGTGCGACTTTTGTACCTTCTTTGTAAAGTTTCATAGTCGCTTCAACGAAATCATCGCCCAAATACTCCAAAGGTATTTCTTCGCACCCATCGGCAGTTAAATGTAATACTTTAGTGCCAAGTACACTTAAGCCCATTTTTTGAGCCATATATCTGTAAAAAGATAATTGCATTTGCCATTTCTCAATTTGCTTGCGTGTTGCGGTTTTAGAAGTCTTATAGTCAAGCAAATAACCGCCTGTGAATAAATCGGTTGTACCGTAAACTTCCCCAAAAGGTGTACTTGCGTGAAGTATCATTTCGGTTTTTGCATAGACATCAAGGTGTAAATTATTATTTGCGTAAACTATAAAATGGTTAGTTTCGGCAGATAGTGTTTCAGGTAATGGCTCGCCTTTGATAAAGGTTTCTATTTCTTTATGTATTTTAGTACCTTTATTGGCTGCTCTTTCTACTAACTCGGCAGGTGCGTTCTCTAAACCGCTACCGTACACTGCACTTATAACTTGCGTAACGCTAGGTATAATGTCGCCTGTGCTTTTTTTGGTATAAGTATGACCTATTTCATCAAAGATAATGCTTTCCATATTATGCCACCTTATGCCCTTTATAAACGATATTACCTTTATTATCGTTTATAATAAGTTCAACAATATTCCCTGCTTTGTCGTATTCAATTTTATTTACTGCAAATTTTAAAAATTTATCTTCAAGTTGATACCCTTTTGCAGTTTGCACTGTCGGTACTTTTGCCCAAATGAAAGGTGCAGTATAGAGTTCTCTGCCTATACCCCACTTAAAACCTGCACGCTTAAAGGCGTCGCTTGCCTCGCCTTTCTTTTGGTTTCCCTCTTCATCTTCTCGGCTCTCAATACCACAATCCCATTTCCAAACCCATTGATTGTTTGAAAAGACACCAATACCGCAATATAATACACCGTTAATGGTCTTGTAGTCGCACTGCCAATTACCTACACCGTAGGTTTCATCAAGCAACTGCATATCTACTCTTGCAGTTTTATAAAGTAATAATAGGCAACCTTTAGCGGTAATTTGCTTTACTTTTACTTCAATTTCATCTGATTTTAATGTTCTCATTTCTTCATAACCTCTTTTATGTTCTTTTGCATATTACCGACGCATTTTTGCATGTCGGCAATCAATTTGGACTGTTCTTGTAGGAGTTCTATTAAATTCATCCTAAAACCCCCTGTGTGTAAGTTTTAATTTCTTGCGCTATATCAACTGCTTTTTTGCGAGTGATATACATGTCAGCAAGATTTCTGTTTTCAAAAGAAATGCGCCAAAAACTACCACATTCCGTTATCTTGTTTACTTTGGTATTGCTTAAAGTAATACCGTTAAACAATTCTTGTAATTTCGCTCTCTTTGTCATACATAACCTCTTTTATATCAGGGGCAAGAGAATTACCATTATTTAATAAACTTGCCCCTAATCTTCTTTTTCTAATATTCTGGCTTGGCACGCTCACGAAGTCGCCCAAGCGGTGTACTTCTAAATATGTGGAGAGGTAGGTGCTTCCCCTATCAGCCATTTGACATTCCTAGTCAGGCTATTGCTTATCACAGGATGCTTTCGGGGGAATATCTCAGTAGCCCTACTTACATAGCAATAGACGGTTTCTCGGCAACCGACAAGCCTCTCCGTAAATCTTGCCCCGTACCCACTGTTCACGGGGCTTTTATCGGCTTATTGTGTGTGCTACCGATAAATTTACGGGCAGTCCTTTAGGGCTTTTGCATCCTAAACTTCTAGCGTTGCAATCCCTGCCCAAATTGTCAAACATCAAATCTTGCGGCCTGTATGTAGTCAATACTTTAGGAGGTTACGCCCGACCGCAAGGCGTGCCACTGTGTGCTAGGTAATGGCGACCACATGAAACCTCTCTCTTTTTTTGGGTTTTTGGTGTTTTTTTGGGTTTATTTTGTAGGGGGAGAGAGGCGCACGAGATTTTGCTTATCTATATGTTAAACTCATTAAAAACATAAATGCCCCTACAAGTATTGCCGTAAGTCCAAATGCCTCGGCTTTGTGTTCTTTCAAAATTTCACTAATATCAAAAAATTCTTTTAAATCATTTAAATTCATATTAAAACTCCTTTATATCGCACCCTAAATAATCTGCTACTGCTTGTTTTGTAAAACGCCACCTTCTTGCCCCATAAGGTTTAAAAGCCTTAATGTTGCCTGCAAGGGCAAGTTCTCTTAAATGTGAAACAGAAATGCCTACAATCCTGGCTACTTCTTCCGTTGTGTAAAACTTTCTTATTGCTTCTTGCATATTGCTAAACCTCATTAAACTTTGTAAAATATAAGGTAAGTGTTAATAACGGGCTGACACCCTCACACTTACCTTTTAACACACATTTTGAGATGTTACTGTTTGTTTTATTTCAGCGGTTTTACCGCTTTCAAAATTTGATGCTCTCTTTTATGTGTGTTTCCTAAAAATGTCAGTTTTTAGGTTTGGTTAATTTGTTAACAAATTGTTAATTTATTAACCACTAGTTAAATATTATAACAAAAAAAAGAATTTGTCAAGCACTTTTTAAAAATTCTTTATTTTATCGTCTGAAAAATCTTTTTTAAAAAACTTGACAAGAGGCAAAAATGGATAATAAGTTTTTTGAAAAACAATTAAAAACGGCACTCATTACTAAAGGTTTAACACAACAAGATTTAGCCAAAAAATTAAATGTTTCTCAAGCGATGATAACCATGTGGGCTAACGGCAAAAGAAAGCCCAAATTTGACACGATAAAAGAGATATCGCAAATACTTGGTGTATCAATATCTTATTTTACTTCTGATGAATTTGTTCCGTCGGTAAAAGCGATACCATTAACTAATTCTAACACGGTACAATTACCTATTTTGGCGGATGTTCCTGCAGGCTTACCTGAATACTCCGACAGAGATGTTGAGATGTTTGTTGATATACCTAGATTTATGTTTCCATGTGCTGATTTTATTGTGAAATGTATCGGCGATAGTTTAGAACCAAAAATTCATAAAGGCGATTTTTGCGTTATCCGTAAAATGCAAGAACCAATAGATAAAAGAGCGATGTTGGTTAAGACGGAAAATGGTATTTGTATGAAGATAATAAGTAAAAAGAATAATAATATAAAACTTTGCTCAACTAACGAAAAATACAAGCCTTTTACGCCGTCAGAACTAACTATAATTGGTCTTATCATTGGGCATTGGTCAAGGGATGATAAGGAAAGTTGGAGTTAAAATGAAAAAGAATATAGGGTGCTTACTTACTATATTATTTGTCTTTTTCTTTCTTGCCATGTTAGGCGGTAAAAGTCCAAGAGCCGCTTTAATTCTTTTTGTAGTTTACATTATTGCACTTTTAATATTAAAATTTTATAAAACAAATACAGTAACCGAAGATGATATAAAGATAGAAGTAAAAGCCCCACAAATTACGCCTGAAGTAAACAACACCGATTTAAAAGTTAAACTGTTAGAAATGTCTAGGGTAAAGAACTCTAAAGATATAGCCGTTATTCCTATGCCCCAAGAGTTTGTCCAAAAAGAAAAATGGCAAGTAACTTTAATAACTTCAGAAAGTAAAAGTGTAGCATTACCACCTTTTTTGGAAATAATAAAACAGTACCCTACATATAAAGAATATATAGAAAACGATATTCAATATTATGAGGTATCTTTCCCTTACCAATATATAAACGAGTTTAAAAAGGTTTATGAAATGGTAAAGAGTTTAAGAGGCACAAGGGTTTATATTTGTGGCGACCTTATGGAAAAAAAGGAACTTTCTAAACTTTTAATTTGTGCAGGAGATAAAAACATATCTCCTTTAAAAGATTTTTGTTACGGTGTTTCCCTGTATACCTTAAACCCTTTTGGATGCCATAGGATACAAATACACTCCACAGGTGCTAAAGCATGGTATACTTTTTCATATCTTAAAGATGGAAAAGTAATAATTGATAAAGAAAAAATATTGCAGTATATGAAGGCAAATTTAAAAAGATTTAAATATTGCCCGTTTATGAATTTACAAGAGATTTGGAATAATTTTTTGCGTTTACCTAATGAAATATCTTTATATGACGAAAATTTTGCCGTGATAAAAAGTTTTAATGGCGAAATAGAAGTGCAAAGCCGTTGGCAGTTTTATAATTATATAGGATATGATGAATTAAGGTCTATGTACGGCGATAGGCTACTTTCAAAGAGATAATTATGAAAATAATAACTGATAAAAGAACAGGGATGAAATATGCAGATTACACCGTCGGCGGAAAGCGTCGCCGTGTATCTTTGCACACTAAAAATAATCAAGTCGCAATTATGAAAGCCGCTAAACTTGCAGACGATAAAGACGCACTTAAAAGCGGTAAAGTACCGTTTGAAACATTTTTACAAAAATATAATGAGTTCCAAAAAGCGACACGCAAAGGAACAACTATTAGGCACTTTAATACCGCCTTAAAACAGTTTTTAGCGTTTAAACAAATTAAATACTTGCAAGATGTAACACCCGTAATGCTTGATGAATTTGCTATAAAATTAAAAGCAGAGGGGGAAAATGCCGCAGGGATTAACCGTAAACTTCGTGCCTTAATGACGGCTATGCGTAAGGCAGAATTTTGGGATATGATAACACCTCAAAATTGGAAAAAAGTAACAAAATTCCCCGAGCCAAAAGGCAGAGTAGAGTTCCACTCCGTAAATGAAATAAAACAAATTTTAAGAGTGTGCAATAACGAGTGGAAATTAGTAGTTTTAATTGGATGTCGTGCAGGTTTAAGGCGTGCAGAAATGGCAAATCTTAAATGGGAACATATTGATTTCGCCAATAATCAAATCTATGTTGCCCCACACAAGACAGTAAAGTATAGATATATACCTTTAGACCTTGAGTTAAGAAAAGCCCTAGAAAACGCATTTAAACGCAAGGAAAACGAGTTTGTAATAACTGTTGGCGAAAATAGGCAATCAAGGAATTATATCTCTGCGGCTTATAGTAAAAAAATGAAGATAGAAGAAAAATTGCCCTTTAGATGTTTCTTGCATAAACTCCGCCATACCTTTGCAAGCCACCTAGTACAGGCAGGGGTAGATTTATATTGGGTTAGCAAACTAATGGGGCATAGTTCCATAAAGATGACCGAAATATATGCCCATCTTGCACCTACAAACTTAAAGACATCAATAAAGAAATTGCCTAAAATTTAACTATGTCAGCAAATTTGGCAACATACAGTCGTAAAATTTCTCTTGTCCGAGGAGAGTTTAGACGGAGGGCGGTTTTAAGAATAGAACCGCCCTTTTTATTGGTTTTATCGTCGGTAAATTAAAACTATTTAACAAGGTTTAACAACGCATAACAACAAGTAACAACGGCAGCATTTTGGCAGCATAAAAAAGAGCGGTTATCTTTCCGCTCTCTTTTTCTTTTGGTATCGTTTTTGTTTTTCACAACGCCGTTTGCGTTGGCACTCTTCACTTTGACAGACCCTTTGGGCAGGAGATGTGGGGTAAAATTCTTTCTTACAATATCTACAAATTCTTGTTGGTGGTAATTGCATAACTAACCTCTAAAAATGCTATTTTTATATTTTTCTTTTATATAAACCATTTCGGGTGTCGCCCACTCCTCAAATGTCAACAACTTTATAGAGCCTGTTTTTTTACATTTTGGACACATATATTTGTTTGCTTGATATTTGGGCTTTTTCATATAAAAGTATTTTGCGCCACAATTACTACAAACTAACAAGTATTTAGAACTTAATTCCCTTTTTATTATGTTCCATATCCTTTTTATTTTTCTGTTGTCGGCTATCATTTCGCTTCTTAATTTCTGTTCGTCTTTCATACCTTCAAAATCTGCCAAATCCCACCGCAACGAGCCTTCCCCACCGTCAATATTGCTATCCCATAACTCGTCTTTATTAAAATATACAATGCTGATTAAATTTTCTAAATCGTCTTGCTGTTTATCTTCTTCAACAGCGACCATATAATCATACATTGTGTTTATCTTTATTAAGTCCTCAAATAACTTTTTTGTATCATCTATATACATACTGTTACCTCTCTCTTTATTTCCTTATACTTATATTATACCAAATAATTGGTATAATGTCAAGGGGGTATTTTAAAGAATTTAGACCTAGAAAAAATAGGTCTTTTTTATAGGTTTTTTAAAAGGTTTATCGTCGGAGAGCATAAAAAAAATCGCACCCTTACCCGAAAGGTGCGATTGTGGAAACTACCCACGACAGAAATTATTTAACTTGATACATCTTTCTTAATTTAAATTCTTCCTTTTTACCGTTATTCCAATTCTGCACAGGCCTTAAATAACCCACGATCCTAGAAAACACTTCGCAATTTGTACCGTGTGCGTTTTTCTTTTCCTCTTCTAAACTTTTAATTTTTGATTTTATTTCTTCTTTACTCATTTCCTACAAACCTCTATAAAACTTTTAATTGCTCTTTTATTTTGAATATTGAGCGACAACAGGTTGTCATCTGATAAGTCAAATGAAATCCTGCAAACAGGTGCGTTATTTCTTGTTATGCTTTGACAACCACATATCAATAGAATGTAAATCAAGCA